>NZ_QUES01000032.1:0-73320 GCF_003478085.1 Eisenbergiella sp. OF01-20
CGGGGCAGGCAACCCACAGGGCACCGCCGCATCCGCACATGAGGAAGAATCCATTTTGGTTTTCACTGCTTTTATATACGCAAAAAAGGTCGCAAAGAGACTTTTATCCGCCTCTTTGCGACCTGTGGGTTATTATAAAACAATTTTTTTTATTTGTAAACAGGAAATTTTTCTAAGTTGTCAGATAATCTGACAATAAATTGTATTAGTTCTTAGTTGTCTGATAATTATTGAAGTTTAGCATCACGGTATCGCCGCGAATCCTGCCAGGCATTCCTTAATCAGTCGGTTCTACTCCTATCCGGATACCTCCTTTCCCAATGTCAGCTCTGAAAGCTGCTCCAGAACACTTTTACCGCCGTTTAAGGTGATGCTGCCCACCTTATCGCAGATTTTTTCCAGATATTCCATTTCCTTAAGCCGCATGAGCGTTTTATTTTCTTCCATCAGCTTGGCGGTGTTTAACAGGCTCCGGGTGGATGCCACCTCTTCCCGGCGCATGATAACATTGGCCTGGGCTTTCTTCTCCGCGACCAGGACGGTGTTCATGATATCACGGATTTCACCGGGAAGGATGATGTCCTTAATGCCTACGTTTGTCACCTTCACACAATATTCTTCCTGCTTTTCCTTCATTTTTTCCAGGATGATACCCGAAAGTTCCTCTTTCCCGGCAAGCAGCTCATCCAGACGGCATCTGCCCACATATTCCCGGAGAATGAGCTGGGCACAGGTATAGAGCAGCGATGCTACACCCTCCACCCGCTCCACCAGCTTTTCCGGGCTGGTGACGGCATAATTCAACACCACATTCAGACGTACCCCCACCTTATCTGCGGTGAGGATCTCCTGACCGGATATATCCATCTGCTGGATTTTCATATTGAAAATCTTGCAGGTCACCTCACGGCCATAGTTCCAGAAATAATAGGTGCCTGTGGACAGGCGCTTTTCAAAATGCATATCATAATACAGCAGGCCGGCTTCCCCGTCTTTAATTGTGATCTTTTTATAGTATTTTACAGGCATCAGATCCATGTAAATACGGGGAAGGGTATCTTCCATGCAGGGCTGTGTGATGTCAACAAGCCGGAACTCATTTTTTTCATATACGTTCCAGAACAAAGTCTCCGCACGGGTGAGCACCTCCCGGTATGCCTTATTCACGAAACGGATGGCGATGCATTCGTCGGGAATGACAACCTTCACCACACGTGAAGCAAAATTGTTATCCTGCATGAGGATTTCCTCCGGTATGCCGCAGGTTTTCACTTCCCCTGTCATGGGGATGATCTCCACCGTATAGCCGAAAACCCGGGGATATGTATATTTACCGGCAGTGAGCAGGCGGAGGAACTTACCGTTCCTGCACAAATAACCGCATTCCTGTTCTTTGATAATATAGTTTGTCATATAACGCACTTCCTTTCTTTTGAAGTAACTGTTTATCACCCTTCCCCGCTCTTGTCCCCGGGGAGGTATTCTGGCCCTTTGGCCCGTTCCCTCAGGCGGGATGTTATTCCATGGGTGCTTTATATCCCATGGAGAGGAGACCAATCTGCAGCGGCAGCCTCATCTGCCGCTGCAGATGTCCTGGGCTCATCGGAATGTTTGGGAGATCCAGCACCCATGGAACAACATCCCGCCTGAGGGCGCGGGTCAAAGGGCCAGAATACCTCCCCGGGGACAAGAGCGGGGAAGGGTGATGAACAGTTACCTTTTGAAAAAGAATCCTGTCCCGCTTCCTCCTTTTTTGGCGGGTCCTTTTTTAAGCTTCCCCGGCAAACGCAAGGGCGGATGCCGCCGCTTTCCGGCAGCCCCTGCCTTACGCCCTCAGAAACGGTATCCAAAGAGACACTGGCCGCAGAAGGAGACTGCGAAGGCGGAACAGTTCCTTTTTCCATGGTGGAAACATTTGGTAGATGTTTCATAATGATCGCTATACCCGCTTAGCTACGTGTGATACACGGTGGGATTCGAACCCACGACAAATCATGCTCTTTCGGAGAACCCTGACCGGCAGGAACCCTCCTCTATGCCAACTGTCCGGAATACCTCTCCGCCAAAGGCGGCGGCACCGTTGAGGCACGCCGCCGCATCCGGTTTCCCGTAACATGCGCGGCCCTGTAAGCCTCAGACAGTATCAGCCCTTAACAACGCCTATGGTTTTCAGCCGTTTTACGGGCACCACCAAATCGGTCTGGTTATCCATGACGTCTTCGATATTTTTGTAGGCAAACCGGCTTTCCTCCGCCACATCCGCCTTTCCTTTCTTTCCCAGAATAACACCCTGCTTCTGCAGATCCAGCATAACCTCTTCACAGGTGAAGGCCGCCATGGCGCCCTTCCGGGAATACTGCCGTCCCGCCCCATGGGAGGAGGAACAGAAGCTTTCGGGGTTTCCTTTTCCCATCACCACATAGCTGTAGCTTCCCATAGCACCGGGAATTACGGCCAGCTCTCCGTTTCCGGCACGGACCGCACCTTTCCGGTGGACCCATACGTCCTCCCCATAGTGGTTCTCCAATGCCGCATAATTATGGTGGCAGTTGATATCCCCTGAAAATGCGAGGGACAGATCCGTATATTTTCCGATCCATTTTTCCAGGATTGCCTTGACGGCGAGAAGCATTTTCTCCCGGTTTTCTTTGGCAAAATCCATAGAAAGCTGCATCCAGTCCAGGTAATGCCGGCCCTCACTGGTATCCGCCGGCAGGAAAGCAAGCCGGTATTCGTCGGGCACCTGGGTATACCATCTTCGGCCCAGCTCCCGGGCCTTAGTATGGAAATAATCGCAGACGGATTTTCCGAAATGACGGCTTCCGGAGTGAAGCATCACCGCCAGATATCCGTTATCGTCCTCCTGAAGCTCGATGAAATGATTCCCGCCACCCAGCGTTCCTATCTGGAAATATCCCGCCTCCAGCTGGCCCAGCAGCTCGGCGTCCTCCTCGTACCGATCCATCTGCTCAAAAGCCACATCCAGAGTGTAACAGGGCATTTCTGTCTTATGGTGGGCAAATCCTACGGGGATATTCCGCATGATGTCTCCGATTATGGCCTGGATGAGGCTGCCGTTTCCGGTCATTACCTCCCTGATATCCTCCACTTTAATATTGGTCTCGGTATAAGCCATGCCGCAGCCGATATCCACACCTACAGCATTGGGAATCACTACGCCTTTTGCGGCGATGACACCGCCGATGGGCATTCCCATTCCGGTGTGAGTATCGGGCATCAGGCTTACCCATTTATGTAAGAATGGAAGCCGGGAAAGATGATATGCCTGTTCCATACACCCCTTTTCCAAATCCTTTTCCTCCCTGAGCCATACCCGAACCGGGACCTTCATCGTATCCGCATTATACATTACAAACATATCCTCACTTCCTTTCTTCTTTTTTATCCGCAATGTATCTTGGTTACAGGCTTATCATAAGGGATTATATGGTAATTATCATTTAAAAAAAGGTGCGAGGTTAAGAAACGGAACTTTCTCCGGTTTGGGTACGGCATCACCGCGTCCTTCTTTAGAAGGATCCAAGAAGGGGCTGCGGCCTCCTTATCAGAAGCCGGCAACCCCTTTCATTCCCGCAGCTTGCTACGGGATATTTGACTTTTCCAGCTGATACCCCAATTTAAGTACCAGCGGCTGTGCATAATTCCCGAATTTATCTCCGAATAAATTCACACCCCCTTTATGTACAGCATCCTCCGCAACACCGATTTTTACACTGATATATGGAAGCTCGGAAAAATGGATGTCGGAAATCGTAAGCCTGCTGGTCCTGATCCCATCGAGATATGTGCCGCTCTCATCCAGCCTCCATGTGATTAAGAATCCATATTGCGTCGATAATATGCTGTTCCAGGAAGGCGTCAGAACGCCTCGGGCGCCCCCGCAGTCGCAGGGGCTTTCAAAAATCCCAAGTTTTTCTCCGTTTACATAAACACTGATATCGCTCTTCCACGGATCCCTGTACATCGACGCTTCCGAACACGTTTCAAAGGATATTTCCAGCCATTTCAGCATAATATCATACATAAATGCAAAGGAGAAACGATATTCCAGAAAACCGGAATGAAACCAGACTCTCTGGGCGAGAAATCGATCCGGATGAAAAAAACAAAGCGGGTTATCTTTTTCCCCTATTATCGAATACTCATTGCACATACCACAGGTGGACGTGATCTTTTGTGCGTCGGTATAGCATCCTATCGGCATATTCATGGTAAGACTTTGGGGTGTCTCGTCCGTTTCAACGGATCCGATCCTGTTCAGATTGAAAATCACCTGCGATACGCAGGGCGAGCAGAGCTTTAACATGCCACGTTCCTGTGATTTGTTTTTGGCAATAATCAGCCCGCTCTCTTCTAAAATACACACCGAAGTCGAAACGGTAGACATGGGGATTTGCAGTTCCTCAGACAGTTCACCGATGCTTCTGCTTCCGGACTGCAGTGTTTCAAGAATAGCAAGTCTTGTTTCCGATGAAAGCGCCCTTGCCATCTTCCGCAGACCATGCTTATCATTCAAACTGAACTTTGCTGTTTTCTTCCCGCTGTCTATCATGTCAAGCCCTCCGCTTCCTCCCTTCAGGAATCCGTTATGTCACAGGCCCAGATAAGTTCCATGCCAAAACCCGGTTTGTCAGGAATCCGTATCGTACCTCTTTCCAAACAGTAGCCGTCAATATCCACACCCTCTATCGATCCCAGAACAGCCTCCACACAGGGGATGTGATGCGGATAGGCGGCGGCCAGATGCGTACAATAATGGGTTTTGGTTACATTCCCCCATGCATGCGGGGAAGCCAGCCAGCCATTACGGCTGATTTCCTTCATCAATGCTCTCCATTTGGTAAATCCATACCCACAGACATCCGGCTGCCACACATCAAGAAGCTTCTTTTCTGCCAACCCTCTTAACAAGGGGATATCCGTTCCGGATTCTCCGTCCGCAAGCAGGGTTCCCGGCCGTTCTTTCGATAAATAGGCTTTCAGCTTCCGGTTTTTTTCTTCTTCTTCACGGAACGGCTCTTCAAACCAGAATATTTCCGTATCACCGATTCCTTCCAGAAAAGCAAGGGTATCTTCCAGCGTATACCCATCGTTTGCATCCACCATGAGCGCAATTCCCGGCAGCGCTTCGTGTATCCGTCTGACGATCTCCATATCCCTCGCCAGTCCTTCGTCATGCTCCATCCAACGATACCCCCGGCCGATTTTTACTTTCAGCATGGTATGCCCCAAACGCACATCCTCTATGCTCTCCTGTATCACCCGATCTACCCCAAAGGGTGCATCCTCCGGTATGATATCGTTCATGTAAACCGCCCCATCATACACAGGTGCTCTGAGCGCCGATTCCGGATTGATCATACGGCATACCGGAATTCCCAGAATTTTCCCGGCCAAATCGTGCAGAGGGATATCATAGGCCTGCAGCTTTTCGTCCCGGATTCCCGTCCCGGAATCAAATAATTCCGTAAAGGGACGTTTCCGCAAAAGCTCCCGGCTCTTTTCCGCTTCCGCCATACCTCTGCTCAGCTGTCCCCAGCCTGAAATCCCATCTTCCGTTGTCAGTTTAGCCACCTCAATCTCTCCGCCGAAACCATGATAGCCCCGGATTGCATTCTTCCCATGCAGTCTCGGATATCTGGCCCGGCATCGGAAAAATTGCACCCTTTCAATTTGATGCCTTTTTAACTCCTGATTCCATTCATCATAACAGGATTGTTTCATTTCTTATTTCCTCCTCCTTTTCTTATTCGCTGATTTTGGGTTATCCGATTTCAGCCCTTAATCGATCCAATCATAACACCTTTCGTAAAATAACGCTGTACAAACGGATAAACAAGCAGCATAGGCACACAGCTGACAACAATAACCGCATATTTTATTGTAACACCGAGTTTAGAATTTTCCGCATAGGAACCGTCTCCTGAACTCACCTGATTCGCTAAAAGAATATCCCTCAGCACCAGCTGGAGATTGGCTTTCTCCGAAGAACGCAGGTAAATCAACGCATTAAAATACGTGTTCCAGGAATCAACCGCATAATACAGGGCAATCACCGCCAAAATGGGTGCCGATAACGGTATTACAATCCGGAGAAAATATTTCGTATAGCTGCAGCCATCCAGGAATGCCGCCTCCCTTAATTCTTCAGGGATTGTGGAGTTGAAATACGTTCTCATGATAATCATATTTGTCGTTGAAATCGCAGTCGGTAACAGCAGTCCCCAAACGGTATCCACCAGATCCAGCTTGCTTACGAGCAAAAAAGTCGGAATTAAACCCCCGCTGATATACATGGTAATTGCGACAAAGACAGTGATTAGATTCCTTCCGGGCAGCTCCTTTCTGGACAGGGGAAACGCCAAAAGCATGGTAAGTGACATATTAATAAGAACGCCGAGGCCCATATAAATAATACTGTTCCTGAATCCATTCAGAATTTGGGAATTTTGTACCAGCATCTTATAGCCTTCCAGGCTGAATTCCACCGGCCACAAATAAACCTTTCCCAACGATATGGCATCCGAGGAACTGAAGGAAGCGCTGAGCACATAAATCAAAGGATAGGCTTCCACGATTAAAATAAGAATACCTGCAATATTGAAGAAAAGGCTGACGGCTCTATCCTGCGGAATTTCTTTTTTCCCTTTTACTCTCTGTATCATTACCTGCCTCCTACCATAGGCTCGTCCCATTCACCCGCTTGGCAACCGCATTGGCGATCAGCAGCAGAAGAATATTACATACGGAATTAAAAAGACTGATTGCCGTTGAATAATCGAAATTGCCTTCCAGGATACCCACCCGGTATACATAGGTGGATATCACATCGCTGGATGCCTGATTCAGGCTGTTCTGCATTAAGAGCACCTTCTCATATCCGATATTCATAATCTGCCCGCAGCGCAGCAGCAGCATGATCGTAATGGTACTGCTGATCCCCGGAAGCGAAATATGCCATATTTTTTGCAGCCTCCCCGCACCGTCTATGGAGGCGGCTTCATAGAGAGTGGTATCAATTCCTGCCAGGGCAGCGATATAGAGAATGGCATCCCATCCCATATTCTGCCAGATACCGGATATAATGTACATCGGTTTAAAAGCATTCACTGATGCAAAATAATTGGTCACAGGCAGTCCGAACCACTGTCGGATCATATTATAGACTCCGGTATTGGGATTCAGGATTAGCTGCATAATGCTGACCACAATGACCGCCGAAAGGAAATGCGGGATATAAGCAACATTTTGCAGCGCTTTCCTGAATTTCCCGTTCCGCAGTTCTCCCAGCAGCAAGGCCAGAAAAATCGGGAAAGGAAAACCAAACAAAAGGCTCAGGATGTTAATCGTCAGTGTATTCCCCACAATCCTTTCAAAATAAAAACTGCTGAAAAAACGTTCAAAATGTTCAAAGCCAACCCAATCGCTTCCCCATATTCCTTTTGCCGCACGATAGTCCTTAAAAGCTATCATGATGCCGTACATAGGCGTATACAGGAACAAAAGGTACCATATTACAGGGATCAGGAGCATCAAATACAATTCCCTGCATGCCAGAACCCGCTTCCATAAAGATTCTTTTTTTGCCTCACCGGATAACACGTTTCTCATCCCCCTTTCACGTAACCGTTCAGACAAGCCTGAACGGTTACCCTTCTCCTCCCTACCGTATCAATTTTCCAGGTTACCGGCCGGACGCCGCACTCGTCATAACGGACAGTAACCTTACGAAAGGGAGTCATAGTAAGCCTGATAATAGGATACCAACTCTTCAGCGCCCAGCGATTGTAATGTGGCGCAATAGTCATCCCAGGCATCAAAGCCCATTTCTCCTGTGATGAATTTTGCCTGACATTCCGAAACATAAACATCAAGATCCGTCCGGATCGCGTCCACCTTTTTCTGGGTATCCGAATCGAATAACGGTGTGCCGTAAACCGGATCTTTCTGGTAATACGGTTCCCAAACGGGAACATTCTCCTGTACTTTGGCGGAATAGATATAGTTTGAGTTCTTTTCATTTCTCCAATACCCAAAACCGCCCCCGGGAAGCGGGCAGGCGTCTCCCACCGCTACAGCAACACCCCTTTCATCCTGAAGCATATCATCCGTATAATCCCATGTCCCATCCTCATACTTCTGGCAGGTAATCCCTATCAGATCTTCATTGAAACAGCCAATTGTCATAGAGCCTTCTTCCGTAAAGAAATAGTCAAGGAACCGGAACGATACCCATGGTGTTTCGTCTGCCGCAGTGATAAACGTATTGCTGCCCATGCTGTTGGACGCCAATTGAATCACCGGCTCCTTTCCATTCGGGCTTTTAACAGGCGCCAAAGCAACATACTGGCCGCTTACCGTCGTAAAGAGGTCATCTGAGGACAAACCGAACACGCCGCAATTCCCGGAGGAAATTTTTCCGATTGAGGAGTCACCCGTCTGCGTATAAACCTCATTGTCCAAAAGGCCTTCGGTATACAAGACATTCATGTACTGAAGCACTTCTTTCCATTCCTCCGTATTTTTCAGAAAGCTGACCTTGCCATCCTCCAATCGGATATTTTCGTAGTCCAGGTTATAATACAGCCCGAATAAGCCCGAAATAATATCCACCCTGGCCGTATGTCCTGCGCCGGAATCCTCCACTGCGTAAGGGATTTCGTTATCCCTGCTGCCGTCACCATCTGCATCCTCATCACGAAAAGCACGCAAGACATCCAGGAGCTCATCTGTCGTCGCAGGCATTTCCAGGTTGAGATTGTCAAGCCACTGTTTGTTGATCCAGAGATTCCTGTGGCTTGTCAGATTCGGCTTCAGCGTATTAATGCCCGGCAGAGTATATAATTTCCCATCGGAAGCTCTTGCGGAAACAGCAACTCCCGGATACTCCTCAAGCAGCGGTTTTAACCCCGCGGAATACGCGTCCATTAATTCATCAACCGCGATCACCTGCCCATCCTCAATCGCAGCGGACAGGTTTGGAATAGCGCCCTTCATAATAATGTCCGGCAGGTCATTTGTTGCAAGCATCAGATTCATACGCTCATTCCAACCGTCAGCACCCACAACAATCCATTCAATTTCGATATTCATTTTTTCTGCAATATAACGAAGTGTTTCCATTTCTTCCACATCGCCAATGTTGCCTGGCTTTTTTATCATAATTGTTTTCTTTACCGTTTCCTTTACAAGCGGATATCCCTCTTCCTTAAAATTGGTATCCGCTTTCGCCCGTACGATAATTTCCGGCAGTTCTCCCGGTACTTCTTCCCCGGTTTTCCCGTCCTCTTCCGCATTCGTACTGCCCGCGGTATTACTCACTTCTTCCCCGCCGGTTCCTCTCCCGCATCCTGCCAATAAGGAACCAAGCATCGTGATAATAAGAAATAAACGAATAAATTTCCCAAATTTTTGCATAAAAAAAACACCCTCCTTTAACCTAGTCCATAAAGATACCATACCAGTTCCATTTTTTTGAAATACTCCCAAAAATGAACCCTTTTGTTTTGTGCCATTATCCTATAGGTTTTGAAAGCGCTCTCTTAATTATAAGATATTTTTCATAAAAAAAGACGTTTTATGAAGTTCAATTTCATTAAAACATATGATTTATTTGGTGTCAACCTTTCCGCATTCATTCAAAAAAGCCGAACAGGCCAACTGTACTATTTCAATTTTTGGGTTACCGGCAAAGTGTAATGCACAGCCTGCCCGGGGTGTCCGGCTTCCTCCGCTAAACAGGGGCGGATTCCTGTTTGGTTCCTTTTCGTTATGCGCTCCTGCGCGATCGGGCCTGTACCCCGCGCAGGAACACTCCCGCTTTGTTGAAACCGCAGTCCTTGTATTCCGGAGTTCCGGCCTGTTACAAATATCACGATACCCGTTCTTTTATCAGTCTACCAGTAACTCATGCACTTTTTCTGCCGTAAGCCCGCATGATTTTGCAATCTCCGATTCGCTCATACCCTCCGCAGAAAGTCTTCTTGCCTTTTTTACCAGAAGTATTCCTTTTTCGACACCCATTTTCATTCCTTTTTTCATGCCGTTTTTCATTCCGGTCTTAATCGCTTTTTCCTCAATTGCTTCGCTCAGATTACACATTTCGTTCAGCTCCTCTCCCAATTTTTCTTCCATTTTCATACCGTAGTCCCGTACCAGTGAATCTTTCTTTTCCGTGATATCCATTCCAGGGGACAGAAGCGTGTTAAGGAATCCATGGAGTGTTCCTTCCGTACCCTGTTTCAGCTTCTCATTCAAACAGATGATAATTACTGACAGCTTATCATAGTTCCTCCTAAGTTCCGGAATGTTTCCTATGATATCCTGCTTTATTATCCGGTATTCCGCCATGGCGTTTCCAATGTGCCGGGGCGCATTCATACAGATAAAAATAGTATGTACTTTTTTCAGTTTACTATATTCTGAATGTTGAAACTCCCTGTCCAGCTGCTCTGACAGCATCCGTGCCCCATAAAAAATACCGCGGGTTACAATCCTGTATTTTTGGTAAAATTTCTTCTGTGCCTCCACGTTTAGCAGCAGCTTGATTCTGGATTTATTGCCGCGGGATCTTTGACTGCCACGGGCAGGCAGAAAAGCCTTGAAACGGATGTCATAGGTTACCCTTCCCTCTCCGGGGATACTGCTTTCTGTATTCTCTCCGTTTATCGCCCGATCATCCATCTTTTTTTGGCCGGGATGCAGGGCAGCGCTGGCAATTTCGATATCGGGTTCAATCCAGAACGTTATTTCTTCTACGGAATAGGGGGCGTATTCGTGTATTGTCCCTTTTAATATCCGTGCAAGAACCTGCCGGCTTCCCAGAATACGCTTTACATGCTCATCATACTGTGCCTTTATCCCGGCAGCATCCAGCTCCCGGGATATCCATGTTTTTTTCTTCATCCATACCTCCTGTAAGCGGCAGGAACCGATGAAGTCATATCCACTGGGCTTCTGTAACAATTCCTGCCATATTCTTAAAATGTGATTGGTGGCAGAAACTGCCTGAATGTGCGAACGCACGTGTTTATCCATACGACTATAATTATGATACTTTATATTTGTAAGAATGTCAACTTATACACAGCTTTCAGACGTAAATATGTTACAGCTGAGCTCTCCCTCTTTGCCGGTGTGACCGGAATATCGTTATCACACAGGCGAATCGGAAGAATGTTGAATAACAATATTTCTTGACAACAATATTCTCATCTGGTAAATTAGTCTGTAATCAGACTAATTTACCGGAAAGGGTACTCAATGGATCCCAATATATTAGAACAGTTAAAACAGTATTATTCTGCCTGGCGGGCAACCAATGCCATATATGAGGAGTGGGCCAAAAAGTATGGGCTTTCTTATTATGAACTGCTGGTGCTGCTTTCTTTATGGGAAGGGAAGGAGCCCTGTACGCAGAAGCAGATCTGTGAGCAGTGGACTCTGCCGAAACAGACGGTTCATTCCATACTCCGGAATTTCCGGGAACGGGGCTGGATATCGTTCCATGTATTGGAAAACGACAGGCGGAATAAGGGGGTCTGTTTCACGCCGTCCGGTTCTGTTTTTGCCGGAGAGGTCATGGAGGCGCTTCAGGCGCTGGAATGCAGGGTATGGGAGCGTTTGGGGGATGAAAAGGGGAATGCCTTGCTGGAAAGCACTTCGCTCTATGTAACTTATTTCAAAGAGGAAAATTCGTAATGGTAAAGGTACGGAACCGTTGCAACATGTAGATTAGCAGACAGGAGAGTTAAAAATGAACAACCGTAAAATTTTTTATCAGGCAGTTATCCCTTCCATGCTGGCGTTCGCACTTTCGGGTATTTATTCCGTGGCGGATGGTTTTTTTGTGGGGAATTCTCTGGGGGATAATGCACTTGCCGCCATTAATATAGCCTATCCTCTTACCGCTTTTATCCAGGCTGTGGGCACCGGGATCGGGATGGGCGGTGCGGTGCAGTTTGCCATTCATAACGGCTCCGGCGACTATGGGCGCAGCCGGCAGTTTTTTGGGATTTCCCTGTTACTGCTCACACTATCCGGCCTGCTGTTTACGGCGTTTTTTCTCGTGACCGGCGGACCTATTCTCCGGGCATTCGGGGCCAGGGGCGTTATTTTTGAATTGGGAGAGGAATACTTCCGTTATATCGCTTATGGTACATTATTTCAGATACTGGCAACAGGAATCGTGCCTTTTATCCGGAATATGGGAAGCTCCGTAACGGCTATGCTGGCAATGATCGGGGGATTTGTCACCAATATCCTTCTGGATTATCTTTTTGTATGGGTGCTTCCTTACGGAATGGCGGGCGCTGCGGCAGCCACCGTTATCGGGCAGGCGGTAACTCTGGCCGTGTGCGTTATCTTTTTGCTGAGGAAACGGGAAAGGCCTTCCTTATCTTTTCATAAAGAAAGCCTGCTTATGGCGGGGAAGGTGCTGTTTGTAGCCATTTCACCTTTCGGGCTCACCTTTTCCCCGAATATCACGCTGATCCTCATTAATAAAAGCGCGGTTTTTTATGGAGGGGATATGGCGGTGGCCTGTTATGCCTCCATCAGTTACCTTTCTTCCGTTGTCTTTTTACTGCTGCAGGGTGTGAGTGACGGAAGCCAGCCGCTCATCAGCCTTTGTTATGGTAAGAAAGAAGGCGCGAAGGCGGTGTCTTACCGGAATATGGCTTATCGGTTTGCACTCGGGGTATCTGCCGTATGTATGCTGGTTATCTTTTTTAACCGGGGAAATGCCGCCGCTTTGTTTGGGGCCTCCCGTGAGGTTACGGAACATGTGGGGCGTATCTTTCCTGTTTTTATTGCAGGTTACCTGTTTGTGGGCTTTTCCCGGATCACCACATCCTATTTTTATGCAACGGAGAAAAACCGGCTGGCCTACCTTCTGATTTACGGGGAGCCTCTATGTCTGCTGCTGTTCCTCTCTATATTTCCGAAGCTGTGGGGGATTGAAGGGACCTGGATAACTATCCCGCTCTCCCAACTGTGCATGATGCTGCTAAGCCTGCTGTTTATCCGAAAACAGGGGCGTCAAAGCAAGGAAAAGACAGAACAAGCAGGGGAGGGGTCTTATGCAGGAATTTCATGAACTGATTAAAAATTTTGATAAGATAAGAGACTATATGCGTCAGTTCTTTGTGTACGGATTTAAGGTGCGCAGTGATTTTGATGCCAAAAGCGCCCGCACCTATGATAATGAAAGACGGCGTATTGAAAGCTGGCTGGGGGATTATACCTGTTCCGGTTACACTTCCAAAGGAAAGCACCTGTATATCAGTGTGGACGGCAAAACCATCCCCCGCAATCCCCTGTACGCGGCCTGGAAGTCCAAAACCTTTACGGATAATGATCTGCTGCTGCATTTCTTTCTGACGGATCTGCTGACAGGCCGGGAGCAGGGAATGACGGCAGGTGAAATTTGTGACAGTATTGTCACTTCATATGGCTGTATCTTTGACAGCCAGACCGTCCGGCTCAAGTTAAAGGAATACGAATCACTGGGGCTGTTTCTTTCCGAAAAAAAAGGCAAGGCTTTGTATTACCGCCTTGTTCCGGATCTGCCCTGTGAAAAAGAAATGACTGCCAGCGATCCGGAAACCGTTCCGGGGTTATGGGGGCGTATTCTTACTGCGGTAAAATTTTTCCAGGAAGCGGCGCCTTTTGGGTTTGTGGGAAGCACCATTCTGGATCGGAGCGGCATACAGAATCAATTTTTTCAGTGCAAGCACCATTTTATCGTCCATACGCTGGAGGATGGTATCCTTTCGGACTGCCTGGAAGCTATCCGCCAAAAATGCGCTGTCCGCCTGGAAAATAAAAGCAGCCGCAGCGGAAAGCTCACGGTTATGGAAGGGATTCCCCTGAAAATTCTGGTGAGCACCAGGACCGGAAGGCGGTATCTGTGCCTGTACCAGGAAGAAAGCAGACGTTTTAACGCACTCCGGCTGGACTGTATCACCAGAATACAGCTTCTTCAGGAGTGTCCTTTCTATGAAGAGCTTTCCCTTAAGCTGGGACGCAATCTTCCTCATTGCTGGGGCGTATCTTTCGGAGGCCGCAGCAGCAGACTTGAGGAGGTATGCATCAAGCTTTCTATAGATGAAAAAAAGGAGCCTTATATCCTCAACCGCCTGTACCGGGAGGGACGGGGCGGCGAGGTGCTGCGGATACGGGAAAATGAATATCTTTACAGCGGGTTTTTCTTCGATACCAATGAAATGCTTTCCTGGGTAAAGACCTTTACCGGGAGGGTTATGGATATCCAATGTTCCAATCAGGCGGCTGTCAATAAGGTTATGACGGACTGGGAACGGATGTATCAGATGTACTGCGGCTGCGACAGCGCAGACAGCGGGGAAACGAGGTGACAAATGGAACTTTTTCATGAAATATACAGCTGTTACATAGATGTGGTGCGATGCATCCTCACGGAGGCGGAGCAGTCGCCAGTCACGGCCGGGCGGATGGAACAGCTCGCAGCCGAAAAGGCCTTCGGGGAAAGCGCGCTGGCGATTCTTCCCAAGCTGACAGGGGGTGACTGGCCCCTTCTTGTCCCCTGCGGGGATGATGCATTCCGCTCCCGCCTCACCCATACGCCTCATGTTCCATTGAGTACGCTCCAGAAATCCTGGCTGAAGGCGCTGCTGGCAGACGGGCGGATCCGTCTTTTTTTCAGTGATGCCGAGCTGGAGGAGCTGAAGGATATGCTGGGAGATGTGGAACCGCTATACCGAGAAGAAGATTTTTATTATTTTGACCGGTATCGGGACGGGGATCCGATAGCGGATACGGCGTATCGTCTGCATTTTGCAACGATACTCCGGGCGCTTCAGGAAAACCGGATCCTGCTTGTGTCCTATGAAGGGAAACAGGGGCCTGTTTCTTTGGAAGCGGCGCCTTATCAGCTCCAGTATTCCTCCAAGGATGACAAGTTCCGGCTCTGCTGCCTGAAATACAGCAGAGGCGCCTTCCGGCTCAATACCCAATTAAATCTGGCTAAAATCAGGGACTGCCGTCTTTCTTCGGAAAGCTGTCCCGCTCATACGGCAAAATACCGGTTCCGTCCGGTCAGCCGGGCGCCGGAACCGGTTCTTCTGCAGATAAGCGGGGAACGTAATTCCCTGGAACGATGTATGCTGCATTTTGCAAGCTATGAAAAGCATACCGAATACGAGGAAGAACGGGGCTGCTACCTGTGTTCCATCTATTACGATCTGGCCGATGAAACCGAACTGCTTATCGATATCCTGTCCTTCGGGCCTGTGGTGCAGGTCCTGGGACCGGAATCTTTTCTGGAGCAGGTAAGGGAACGGGTCAGGCGGCAGCATTCCTGGTAAACAGATACCAGAAGCTCACCCCGGAAACCGCCAGCAGCCCGGCACATACAAGGGGCTGCGCAAGGACATTTCCCAGACCGGCCACATTGATAAGAAGGAAAACGGCAAGGTTGCCTGCCCCATGGAAAATGACAGGGGCCAAAAGCGTACCGTACCGCTCTTTGACCCAGGCCAGCATGATGCCAAGCAGGGATGCATACATGCCCTGCACCAGATTAGCGTGGTAAATGCCGAATACCACGCCGGAAAATACCATGGCAGCAGGCGCGCCGAATATTTCTTTGGATTTTCCATAGATAATCCCCCGGAATACCAGCTCCTCCGAAAGAGGGGCGGCTATCCCATACAGGCAGATACCCAGCCATAGAGGAACATCGGCCTGCTGCTGCGCCACCTGCTGAAAGGTTTGGGAATGCCGGGCCAGATCCAGATATGCAATGATGATATTCAGCCCCAGAGACAGGGAAGCCGCCAGGAGGATAAACACACAAGTCCGCTTCCAGGCGGGCTTCTTTTTTATCCGGAAATCCAGGGAGGATTTCCAGACCGCAAAACACGCCAGGCCTCCTGTCAGTATCATTATCAGGTTCGTCAGGCCGCCGGCCAGCCCCTCATTAACCGTTCCGGATCCCCCGCCGCCTGTCATGCCGTATTCCAGCAGGATTCCTGCCAGAAGCAGTCCCGCCGCTTTTCCGGCTTCATATACCAGAAGGGCCGCGATGACAGACAGCATCGTCCTGAAAATCTGCGGTTTACCGGAAAATAAATTCTTATTCTGATTCATAGCAGTCCGGATCCTCCTCAATCCCCAATACCTGCAAAACGTATGAAAGTCTCCTGCGAAAATCCTTTTCAGTCCCGGGAACGCCCTGCAGACAGCGGGCGGAAAGCCATTCGGCAACTGCGAAATTTGAGGATATTACTTCTCACGCAGGAGCAAAACCTTTCCCAGCTCTTCCAAATCATTCACCACATATTCGGCTCCTGCGGCTTCCAGTTCCCCCGCCGCCGCGTAGCCATAGGTAACTCCAACCTGATGGATCCCATTTTCCCTGCCGCCTGTGATATCGAACTTTCTGTCGCCCACCATGACAATATCATCATAGGGGATGCTGCCATCCGGGAAATAACGCCGCAGAACCTCCTCCACCACTTCTTCCTTTTTGCTGCGTGAGCCGTCCGGTTCACTACCCACCACCACGTCAAAATAACCGTCTATATCAAAATATGCCAGTATCTTCTCCACAAAATACCCGGTCTTGCTGGATGCAACAGCCAGGTGACAGCCTGAAATCTTCAATACCTTCAACAGCTGTTCCATATCCGGATATAGCGTATTCTCGTATAATCCTTTTTCAGAAAAGCGCTCCCGATATTTGACCACCGCTTCTTCGGCCTGCTCTGTATCCATTCCATAGAACTCCCGGAAGCTGTCTCGAAGCGGCGGGCCGATAAATGGCTCCAGCTTATCCAAATCCGGCTCTTCAATCCCCATGGAATGAAGGGCATACTGAACACAAGCGGTGATACCCGGCTTAGGATCGGTCAATGTTCCGTCCAAATCAAATAAAATATAGGAAAACACGGCTTTATCCTCCTGATCTTTTTCTCACTATAGCAAAGTTCATACCAGAAGTCAAAAGACTTCCCCCGATCCTCTTTACAACAGAAGGGAGTCTGAAAAAAGCAGGAAAACTTTGGTATAAATGCACAAATTCCAATATCGATTTTTGTACGGTATTTTCTTGACATTCATACGTCCGAGTGTTATCCTAAAAGTCCGCCTGAAAAGGATCCGGGTCGTTTACTGCTTCTTTTTATATATCCGGGCGGTATCTTTGGTTTTCAGACAGTGACGCTGTGCTGCAAGCAGCCTCTCACCGTTCTTAATACAGGGATTACCCTGTTTCTTACTCCGCAGGCCCTTTTCGAGGCCTTCGGAAACAGCATCTATCTGTTCCCATACGTTTTTGTTCCAACGAATAGACCGCGCATTTATGGACCTGGAAAGGGGTGAATTTTTTCCATGATCGAAGTATCCCATATTACCAAAACCTACCGCGTGGCACGGCGTGACGCCGGCTTTCTCCATGCCTTTCACAGCCTGTTCCACAGGGAATATGAACGGATCCGTGCTCTGGACGATGTTTCCTTTACCATTCAGGACGGAGAAATGGTAGGTTACATAGGGCCGAACGGAGCCGGCAAAAGCTCCACCATTAAAATCCTCAGCGGTATTCTGACCCCGGATTCCGGGGAATGCCGGATTAACGGCCGGGTTCCCTGGGAAAACCGCGTCCGCCATGTGGCGGAAATCGGGGTGGTATTCGGACAGCGGTCCCAATTATGGTGGGATGTACCGGTGGCCGATTCTTTTGAGCTGCTCCGGGATATTTATGGTATTGACGAGGCGCTTTACCGGAAAAACCGGGACGAGCTTACGGAGCTTCTGAACCTTTCCCAGCTTCTGAGGACTCCCGCCAGGCAGCTTTCCCTGGGACAGCGGATGCGTTGTGAAATTGCGGCTTCCCTCCTTCATTCGCCGAAGCTTCTTTTTCTGGACGAGCCGACCATCGGCCTGGATGCGGTATCCAAGCTTGCCGTGCGCGATTTCATCCGGCAGCTGAATGCGGCCCGGAAAACAACCGTAATCCTCACCACACATGATATGCAGGATATTGAAGCCCTTGCCAGCCGGATTCTTCTCATCGGAAAAGGGAAAATCCTGATGGACGGCACTTTGGATGATATCCGCAGAGGCGGGGAAAGCATTGATGAAACCGTGGCTTCCCTCTATCAGCAATATGATATATAGGAGGCGGGCATGAAAAAATATCTGTCTTTTTTCCGTCTGCGTTTCAATACGGGGCTGCAGTACCGCTCGGCGGCTCTTGCAGGCATCGTCACTCAGTTTTTCTGGGGGATGATGGAGCTTCTCACCTTCCGGGCCTTCTATCAGTCGGATCCTGCCGCCTTTCCCATGACGCTGCAGGCTGCCTGTTCTTATGTCTGGATACAGCAGGCGTTTCTGGTATTATTTATGGGATGGAATATGGAAATGGAAATTTTTGATTCGATACGAAACGGGAATATTTCCTACGAGCTGTGCCGTCCTCTCGGCATATACCCTATGTGGTTTGCAAGAAGCCTGGCTTACCGGCTGTCCCGTGCGGGGCTGCGGTGTCTCCCTATTTTACTGACGGCAGCACTGATCCCAGCTCCTTATGGGCTTTCTGCGCCCGTTGATCCGGGAAGCTTTTTCCTTTTCCTCATCACTATGTTTTTGGGACTTTTTAATGTGGTGGCATTTTGTATGCTCATCTATATGGTATCCTTTTTTACCATTACGCCGGACGGCATCCGTATTGTGGCATTGTCCGCAACCGAGCTTTTCCAGGGAGCCATCATCCCTCTTCCCTTCTTTCCGGATGCCGTGAGAAAGGGAATAGAGCTGCTGCCTTTTGCCGCCATGCAGAATGTGCCGCTGCGGGTATACAGCGGTGATCTGAACGGGGCTGCTTTGGAAAAAGCCATCCTTCTTCAGGTTTTCTGGCTTCTGGTCATGGTGCTTGCAGGCAGGCTTCTGGAACAGCTGGCAATGAAACGTATCGTGGTACAGGGAGGTTAATTATGTTTTCAACTACACCGGCAACAAATGACCCGCTTACCGGCGCATCGGCCTCTTTCCGGAAAAAAGCCGCCGACAGCTTCCGGCTTTACAGGCATTATTTTATGATCCAGCTGAAAAGCGCCATGCAGTATAAAACCTCTTTTTTTCTGACCTGTATGGGACAATTCCTCGTATCCTTTAATGTATTTATAGGAATATACTTCATGTTCCGGCGGTTCCATACGGTCAAAGGCTACAGCTATAAGGAAGTACTGCTCTGTTTCGGGATTACCTTGATGGAGTTCGGCCTGGCGGAAGTTTTCGCCAGGGGTTTCGATACCTTTGCCTCCATCATAGGGAATGGTGTTTTTGACCGGATTATGGTAAGGCCGCGCGGCCTGATTTTCCAGGTTCTGGGACAGCGGATTGAATTCACCCGTATCGGAAGAATGATCCAGGCGACGGTGATGTTTGCTTATGGACTGGCGGCAGGCGGGGTTGTCTGGAGCCCTGCCAAGGTATTTACCGTCCTTTTTATGCTGGCAGGAGGGGCCGCACTCTTTTCCGGTATTTTTCTTATCTATGCGGCGATTTGTTTTTTTACCCTGGAAGGGCTGGAATTTATGAATGTCCTTACGGACGGAGCCAGGGAATATGGAAAATACCCTGTGGATATTTACGGGAAACGGGTCCTTCTGTTCGCTACCTTTCTGGTTCCTTATGCCTGCATCCAGTATTATCCCCTTCTTTTTCTTTTGGATCGCGGCAAATGGTGGTACAGCCTGCTTCCGGCAGGAGGTTTCCTTTTTCTGATCCCCTGCTTCCTGCTGTGGCGGGTGGGGGTGAGGCATTATAAATCCACCGGGTCGTGATTAGTAATGCGGCAGATTACTAGGATCGCAGCAGTTCAGATGGCCCTTTGTGCCCTGCGGCATATCCCTCCCCTCCTTTTCCCTGGGGCTGCCTGTTTGAGTATCTCTTCGCTTCATGCTATAATGGAATCACACGGCGGCCTTTTCCCCTGTAAGAGAACGGCCGGAAAGAATAAGCCCAGCCGGGATTCACAGCAGGAGGGTAAAGAAAACAGATGTATCGTATTTTACTAGTGGAAGACGATTGGGAAATCAATAAGCTTTTAGCCGGTTTTCTCACGGAAAACGGGTATCAGGTACGAAGCCTGTATAACGGCCTGCACGCTGCGGATTTCCTGAGCCGTGAACCGACAGATTTGGTTCTTCTGGATCTCATGCTTCCCTACCGCAGCGGGGATCTGGTGCTTGCGGATATCCGGAAACAATACACACTTCCCGTCATTATTGTTTCTGCAAAAGAAACAACACAGAATAAAATCGACCTGCTGCGTTTGGGCGCGGATGATTATATTACCAAACCTTTTGACATGGAGGAAGTACTTGCCCGGATAGAAAGCTGTCTGCGCAGGGTACAGTTTCAGACAGCCGCCCCGAAACGGCTGCAATACAATAATCTGGTCTGGGATGGGGATAAAAACACCGTTTTCCTTAATAACCAGGAAGTTCCCCTGACCGCAAAGGAGCTTGCCATACTGGAATTACTGATGAGATATCCGGATAAGGTCTTTTCCAAAGCCAATCTGTTCCAAAGCATCTGGGACGCGGAATATCTGAGCGAAGATAATACGCTGCATGTGCATATCAGCAACCTTCGCAATAAATTAAAAGCGGTTTCTCCGGAGGAGGAATACATTGATACGGTATGGGGAATCGGTTACCGCCTGCATAAGGCCGGGGATTGATTCCCCATACCCGTTCAGACAGGTCTGCGCAGTAAATACGCAGATCTGTCTGAACGGTGGCTTTATTTATTTTTTATTGTTTTCTTTTTCCGCTTAAGGAATTCTTTATGTTTCTATTGTAAAGTAAAAAATACAGGAATACAGGAAAGGAAAAGTCGAAAAACGTGCTGTTGCACACAGACGGGAGCAGGAAAAATGAAAACTATGGTACTGGAAGCCCGGGGGCTTACGAAAATGTATAAGGAAACGGCCGCACTGGATCACATAAATCTGCGGCTGGAAAAGGGGAAGATCTATGGTTTTATCGGCCAGAACGGAGCCGGAAAGACCACTTTTCTGCGGCTCATAACGGGCCTGGCTTTTCCTGCCTGCGGAACCCTGGCGTTATGGGGAAAGACAGACCGGAAGGAACTGCAGGAGCAGCGGAAACGTATCGGCTGTATGATTGAGACTCCGGCCCTTTATCCCAATCTGACCGCCCGCCAGAACCTGGAGGTGCAGCGGCTGCAGAGAGGTATTCCCGACAAAACCGTCATCGGTACCTGTCTGGGCATGGTTCATCTGGAAGATACCGGAAAAAAGGCGGTGCGGAATTTTTCCCTGGGGATGCGGCAGCGGCTGGGCATTGCCTCCGCCCTGCTAAACATGCCGGAGTTCCTGATTCTGGACGAACCCGTTAACGGCCTTGATCCGGCGGGCATCGTAGAAATCCGTAACCTCCTGAAGCTGCTGAACAGGGAGTACGGAATGACGATATTGGTCTCCAGCCATATTCTGGAGGAGCTTTACCAGACCGCTTCCCATTTTATAGTAATAGACAAAGGGAAAATCCTGGAAGAACTTTCCGATCAGGAGCTGGAAGAGCGCTGCAGGCGCCATATCGCAATCCAGTCATCCGAGCCGGAAAAAGCTCTTCTTCTGCTGGAGGAAAAGCTGCATACGGAGAAGCTGCAGCTCATGCCAGACGGTACGATCCGCTTGTATGATCATCTGGATAACAAGGAATCGATCGCCCGGCTGCTGCTGGATGCCCATATCCTTGTAACCGGCCTTCAGCTTTCCGGTGATACCCTGGAGGATTATTTTTTACGCAAGGTGGGAGGGGTTTCCCATGATTAATCTGTTAAAAGCCCAATATTATAAGCTTCTGCATAAACAAAGCTTTTGGGGACTGCTTCTCTTTTCCCTTGTCCTGGGAAGTTTGCTGCTGCTGGACAGCCGGAATACAACGTCTGATCTGCTGAAGGGTTCTCTCTATAACCTCCCGCAGATGTATTTTATACCGCTTATTTTTACCGCCCTTTTTGCGGGGGAAGATTTTGAAAGCCGGACGATCCACTGCCTGGTCAGCGCCGGCCATACGAGAGGGGCCGTTTTTTTCACCATCGCTTTATCCTGTCTGACGGCATGTACCGCTCTGTATGCGCTTCCTTTGTTGTTTCATTATATAGCTGCGGCTGTGCTGGGGCAAAATCCTTCCCTCCCCTTCGGCGCACTTCTGCTTACCCTTGCCGCGATTCTTGCCATGGGAATGCTGCCGCTTTTATTTGTCTTTCTTTTCAGGGACACGGGCAAGGCGTTTGCTATCCCGATGGTTCTTTTCTTTCTTATGATTTTTGTGCTGAACAGCAGCTACGCCCCGGCTGCCAGTATCGTTCTGCCCATGGGACAGCTGCGGCTTTTGGCCCTGGATGAAGTAACATTCCCCGTTTGGCTGCCGCTGGGAATTGATTGTTTCTGGATTGTGCTTTCCTGTCTTATTGCCTGTGGGAGCTTCTGTCGTTCGGAATTGAAGTAAAGGAGGGAATATTTTGCATAATTTACTGAAAATGAACAGGTACAGCCTGCTGCGCAGCCGGATATATTGGTGCGGATGTGCCGGCACTTTTCTGCTCGGCCTTCTGACGGGAAGCACCTATGAAACGGATGTGCTGGGTGCGGAAGGCGGCATTGCCGTTACCCTTTCGGATATTTTTATCGGGATGGTATATGATTCCACCTTTCTTCTTATTATTGCTTCCAGTCTCCTCGCCCTGGTATTGGGCCGGGAATTTTCCTGGCGTACCATCAATCAGGAGGTCTGCGCCGGGCATGGACGAGGGGCGGTTTTTGCCGGCAAAGTGATTACGTACCTGCCCGCATATAACCTCATGGTGATCCTCTATCCTTTTGCCGGATGCATCCGGGAGGCCTCCCGGTTTGGGCTTATTGACGGAGGGGACTTTCTTTCGGTCATAATAAAGGCGGTTCTCTATTCCTTCCTGTTAAACAGCGCCGCCTTCCTTTATGCCGTATTTTTCTGCTGCCTGTTCCGCAACTTAGCGAAAGCGATTGCTTTTACCGCAGGCCTAAACTTTGTCCTCAGTCTGTATTTGGGGTATGGTATGAAGCTGGGGCTTCCCCTTTCGTTTCTGCCCATCTATCAGATCCGCAAGGCGGTGAGCACCCAGTCTCTGTTTGTTCCGTCCTGTTGGCTGACAGCGGCGGTATACGCAAGCGTTATGATTTTTCTTTCCTGGCGTACATTCCGCAAATGTGATTTGAAATAGAAAAAAGGTAACTATTCATTCAGGTCTGGACAAGTACGAAAAGAGGTGTTTTTTATCCGTATCCTGACTGGTATTCTCGTATTGTTTTTATTGGTTCTGCTGATCAAATATATCCGTTTGAAAAAGCAGATAAGGTATCTTACAGAGCAGACAGAAGCGCTGGCGGCAGGCCGCACCGAAAAAATGCTGGATATGTCTCTGGTGGACAGGGATTTGGAAAAGCTTGCCGGCAGTCTGAATGCGCATTATGCAGGCCAGCGCTATACGGTAGCCTGCGCCATGCAGCATGAAGAGCATCTGAAGGAATCCATTGCCAATATCTCCCACGATCTGCGTACCCCGCTGACCGTCCTGACGGGTCATCTGCAGCTGGTTCTGAAAACCGGACTGACAGAGGAACAGAAGCAGCGTGTGGAAACGGCGCTTCACAAGGCAGGGAGAATGAATGCTCTGATCGGGGCTTTTTATGAGCTTTCCCTGCTGGATACGGATCAGACGGCGCCGGTAAAAGAATGGATTAATTTTTCGAATATGCTTCTGGATTTTCTTACGGAAAATGCCCCTTTGCTGGAAAGCCGGGACATCCTGCCGGAAATCAGCCTTCCGCCCTGCTCGGTCTTTCTGGAAACCGACCGCGGCATGATGGAACGTATCCTTCAGAATCTGCTTTCGAATGCGGTGCGGTACTGTGATGGGATCATTAAGATAAGTCTTGCCGAAGGGGAGAACGGCAGGGCTGTTTTCTGTGTGGAAAATAATCTGGCGGCCGGATGCATCGTCGATACAGAGCGGATGTTTGAGAGGTTTTATACGGGAGATCCGTCAAGACATGGGGCTGGAACGGGGCTGGGGCTGGCGGTTGTCAGGGGGCTGGCGGAGAAGCTTGGGGGCGAGGCGGCGGCAGGGAGGGAAGGGGAGATGGTGTGGGTGAGGGTGGTGGTGTGATGGGGGATGGTATTTTTTGCTGTCTTATTTGTTTTGAAGGCCAGCGCCTGCTATCCTTTCCAGAGGTACATATCTCTAAACAACGCATGTACGTGGATACCACGAAACGGAATGGTGATATAGAATGGGAAACGTCATCTGCATGGCCCGGGATTTATTACCTCTGGATGAAAAAAACTGGTATGTACCATTCTGGCTTATTTAAATTCCCGAATCACATTCTTAAGGCCAACACAACAAGTGTGCCGACCTGACTGTATAGTTCCAATTCCTGTTCATTTTCCCACCCGATATCATTTAATTAACAAGACCGTTACATCATTAACATTCGTTCCCGTAGGACCTGTCATTATCAGTCCGTCAATTTCCCGAAGCGCATGATACGCATCATTATCCATCAGGTACTCACCAATATCCATTCCTTTTTCTTCCAGCGCTTTTACGGTATAGCCGTCTACGATTCCCCCTGCGGCATCGGTAGGGCCGTCCGTGCCGTCAGAAGCCAGCGAAAACAAAACCGTTTTATCCATCCCCTGAATTCCTGCAGCAGTCTGAAGAGCAATCTCCTGATTTCTCCCCCCCAGCCCGTTTCCTATGACCTTAACTACCGTTTCTCCTCCGATTATAACCGCACAGGGTGTTTCAATCTTCCATGGATTGTTTTTCCGTATCATTTTAGCCGTTTCAGCAAACCATTTGCCCAGTTCCTTTGCCTCACAGCCTGTGCTGGTAGAAAAAACATATGGTTTATATCCCAATTCCCGGGCATGTTCTGCTGCCGCACTACACAGCTCCTCCACATTCCCTTTAACAATATTTGTTATATTGGAAACCAACGTTTCTTCCGCTTTTTCCAGCACGCGGATCACTTTATCTCCTACATCCAAATGATATTTTTCAATGACTTCCATAACCTCCGGTGCATTGGTATCATCCGCGTACGTCATTCCGGAAGCAATCATTTCCGGATGATTACCCACCACATCTGAAAGAATAATGGCATATCCCCCTGCAGGCTGAATATGTTTGGCCAGCTTACCTCCCTTAATTGCTGATAGATGTTTACGTACCGTATTGATTTCAACGATATTGGCACCGCATTTCAGCAGAATTTCCGTCACTCGTGTTACTTCCTGAAGAGTAAGGCCGGGAGCCGGCATTTCCACCAAAGCAGATCCTCCCCCCGACAGAAGGAGCAGGACCTCCTCCTTATCGGTTATCCGGTCTGCCAGTTCCAGCACTTTTCCGGCGGCAAGCATGGAATTATGATCCGGGAAGGGATGAGCCGTTTCCATAATGTGAAACCCTTCAATGGGTCCCCTGGAGTGTCCATACTTAGTAACTACAATTCCTTCCACAATACGGGGGCCCAACAGTCTGGCTGCCTCATCCGCCATGCCCCATGCCGCCTTACCTATTGCAATGACATACACTGGTTTTGTTATAATTACCTCATCCAGGACTTCTCTCACAGCCTTCATCGGCAGTACATCTTCGATTGTCCTTTGTATGATCGTTTCTGCATCCCGGCGCATGGCTTTTATTTCATAGATACCAGAATCATTTCCTGTTCTTCCAATTGTTCCAGCCTGATACATTTCCATTCCCCTTCCTGGCATATGGGAAGCGTTTCTCCTGATACCAGGGAAACTGCTTCCACGATAGGATTAGCCGAAATTTTTATAATGACGGATCCTGTCGGCAGATTATCCGTAACGCTTCCAACCGGACCATCACAGCCGCATAATTCACAAGATGCAGGTTCCGCTTTTCCTTCTGGATATACGCATCACACTGGATATGCCTTTTTCTTTCCTATACTTACAGGAAATTTTTCCTTTGCCGTATATCGTACCGCTTTTTCCAGAAGCATATTGCTCCCTTTCAGATAATTGCGTTTCCTAGTTCATTCAGTCGCCACTGCTGTCTTTGCCGATGCCTGTAACCGTACCGATTTTCCGTAAACCAAGAAAATACCAGATGCTGCACTGCTCTCCAGGCTTTTCCTCCCCTTCTTTATCCATCAGTCCGTCCTCTGTTAAATCGGTCTGCCCCATAAAAATGTACGCTTATGCCATGGGATAATATTCCGTTTATTTTCCAAATTCCACTCCCGCAATTAAGTTCACATCAAGCTCTGCCTTTTTAAAATCGAAGAAACCTTTCTATATCTACATAGTCTACAGCAGAACAATACATTTCACCATTATTTTCAACAAATTTTGCGTATATAAAAACAGACTTACAATTTCGTTTAAAAATACAAAATCAGAGGCAGGCGGATTTTACTCCGTCTGCCCCTGACTATTTACCAGCCGTTCCTGTCATTATACCCACGACTTAATTGCTGCGATAGAGTTTCCCATATCACATAATTGTTCTTTTACACAGATTGCATCAATTACATAGGTCTTACCTGCTGCTTTTGCCCTTTCAAGGGCATCACGTAATTCTTCAGGAGTAAAAACACGCTCGCCCATACATCCAAAGCCTTCAGCTACCTTGACATAATCAATCGTTCCGTCCTGGTTGCAGGGCATTCCAACCGCATATTCAAAGCCATAAGCACCCTTCTGGTTCTGGCGTATCAACCCCAGATTTGCATTGTTTACAATAACAACAATAATAGGTTTATCAAAAACCGTTGTTACAGCGATTTCTTCTCCCATAAAAGTAAATCCAAAATCGCCGAGAACTGTGACCGCATAATTTTCCGGATGTGCTACTTTTGCTCCAAATGCAGCAGGAATCTCAAAACCAAGTGTGCCAGCACCTCCGGAAGGTAAATATTTACCGGGTTTATCTATCTTCTGTAACTGTCCTGACCAAATCTGTACAATTCCACATCCTGTAGTGAACATAGTATTCCCATCAAAGGCTCTGTTTACTTCATGAAATACTCTGTGGGGCATAATTGGGATACTGTCATAATCCGTCTTTCTTGCCATTTCTTCCCGTAATATCGGAAGAACAGCCACACGTTCATTAGAAAAATTCTTAAGCTTCTTCGTCCTGGCAGCTTCTTCAAGCTGCTTAATCGCTTCAGCAGCATCAGAAACAATACCCAGATCCGGTTCAAATACCTTTCCTATTTGTGTTTCACAGATATCAATATGTATAAATTTTCTGTCTCCGCGGTACACCTTCAGGTCCCCTGTATGTCTATCAGAGAAACGACATCCGATACCCAATACTACATCCGATTCAAGCAGATATTTATTTCCGATTGGCTGCCCGACCTGGATTCCTGCATGGCCGGCATTTAACGGATGATTTTCGGGAATTCCGCCTTTAGCCATATAGGTTGTTATTACAGGAATCTGATATTCTTCTGCAAAATGAATTAATGCCTCTTCCGCTTCGGCAAGGCGTACGCCACCTCCCATGATGATAACCGGATTTTCGGCCTCAGAAAGCATTTCTATCGCCTTCCCTATTTTTTCAGGGTCTGGCATCGCTTTACTGATTCCTTTCGGTTCATAGGAATCTATCTCAAACTCCAGCTCTCCCATCTGTACATCCAGAGGAAAATCTATCAGTACCGGCCCGGGCTTTCCTTCTCTCATCAAATAAAAAGCTTCTCTCATCATATCCGGTATTTCTTCGGCCTTCATGGGGCGGAACACTTTCTTTGTTACTGTATCCGCAATGCTTACCATATCAACACACTGGAATGGATCCTGATTCAGCTGCCATGTGTTTGCCTGTCCTACAATTGCCAGGAGCGGAATAGAATCAATGTTGGCCGTATATAATCCCGTAACAAAGTTAGTTGCCCCAGGACCTGCCGTACAGATAGCAAGTGCAATTTTATGACTGGCCCTGAAATAAGCGTCTGCCGCATGGGTACAAGCCTCTTCATGCCTCATCCCATAATGTGAAATTGGTGCGTTTTCTAAATATTTATACACCGGGTTAATGCCCGCCCCCGGTATACCAAAAGCATCAGTAATTCCTTCTTTTACCATAATCTGGACGATTGCTTCTGCTGCTTTTATTCTCATAATTACTCCCATCTACATGCTTAAGAGCACATTGAATTTGTTATTTTATACAATAAGTTCCTATTGCCGATCCTGATCAAACCATACGTTATCCGTTTTGAGAGCTGTATAAAGTTCCTTATAAGGCAAATCTCTAACGTTATCCGTTTTCAGTGTGACGCACAGTGCCGCAGCAGTTCCTGCCGCCTGTCCCTGTGCCATACAGGATACTGTATTTCTTGTTGACATATGTGCATGGTGATCAGAAGTAACCATCATACCAACGGCAAACAGATTTTCCATGTTTTTAACCAGCATTGCCCGGTAAGGGAATCCATAGGTTTCACCATTCTTTACCTGGAAATGGGGCGCTTCATCATGGAAACCGTAGGAAAACACGTCATCACTGAAATGAACGCCATTTATTACTTCCTCATTGCTGATGTCATACTCGCACGTAATACATCTTGCTCTTCTGATAGTCACGGCAGGACTGGTTCTCGCAATAAATGCATTCTCACTTCCCGGAATAACCTCTTTCAAAAGCTTTAATGCTTCAAACTGCCTTCTGCGCAGTTCAAACTCGGCTGCAGATAACTCTTTTACATCTGTCGGGCTTGCCGGCATATGGTAATTCAGCTTAATAAACATAAAATAATTATCATGTAACGTGGTTGTCACCGTGTGCATTCCAAGTTCAGCCGCTCTTTTCCCAAAACTGGGCTCAAGCTTATTCCAGTTACCGTCAACTCGTATGAGCTGTCCGTCACGGCCGCTCCGGGGACCAAGCGCATATTCTTTTAAAGCATCGTTCTTCTTCAGGAACTGGTAATACTTATCAATATCTATACCTCCAATACCCATGCTGTTCGCAACTGCATAATCATTGGGTTCCGTATAGCCGGCACCGGCTCTGGCACAAACATCTCCATATCCGGTGGAATCAATAACCATTTTAGCAAGCAATACCTGACTGCCCTGATGATTGACAATAACCACTCCGGTAACTCTGCTGCCTTCCGTCAATACCTCCGCAACCATAGTATTGACATAGATATCAACGCCTTCTTCCCGAAGCATCTGCATTGCTACGTATTTGTATACTTCCACATCCACGCAAAGGGTATCGGAATCATATCCATAATTCATTAACGTCTCATTATGTCCGGATGCACCATGCAGCGCTGTCAGTCTGTTAATCATCTCTTCAGGCAGTCCCCTTACGACTTTTCTTTTCTCAATTCCGGGAAACGCTTTCCATAGGTTATAAAAGCTGTGAAGTCCGCAGCCTCCCTCTGCCGCAATTCCTCCCACATAACCTTTACTTTCGATAAGTGCTGTTTTAACGCCTTTGCGGGCTGCTGAGATAGCCGCAAATACACCGCTGGTTCCACCCCCGCAGATAATAACATCATACTTACTCGCAGGAAATTTTCTTTCCGATTGCAGTACATATTCCATAATAATGCCCTCCTTTTCTTAATCTAAAAAGACATTCTGTTCCTTCAAAACCCCTCTCAGCTTATCAACATCAAGCTGTCTTGGCTGACATCCCTGCTTGGCACAAAGCGCTGCCGCAGTCCCTGCCGCCTGCCCCTGGGCCATACATGACACTGTATTCCTTGTTGACATATGGGCATCCCATTCACTGGTAATCATACGGCCGGCAACAAGCAATCCTTCCACTTTTTTGGGCAGAAGAGCACGATAAGGAAGTCCATAATATTTCCCATCCTTAATCATGATACGTGGCGCACAATCATGAAATCCATACAGCATTACTTCATCCGGGAATCTCGTTCCATTCACGATCTCATCAAGAGACATATCGTGCTCACATTCTATCACCCTTGTCAGCCTTACACCAACTCCCACAGGTGTCCAACTCACATAAGCTTTTTCAAATCCCGGTACGTGTTCCCGAAGCATCCTGGACAATGTCATAACCTGACGGCGGAGCTTGAGCTCTGCTGCACTTAACTCTTCTGTATTAGTTGCATCCACAGACTTCAGGTTCGCAGAATTAATATAACCATAATTTCCCTCATACAGCGAGAATCCCAAAGGTCCCCACATTCCGCTTTTTTCCATATATTCCTTGAAAAGCGGGAGCTTTTTCAATTCAAACCCCAAACGTATTATATCATCTGTCTCACTTCCCTTATCCGCTCGGATCAGTTGGTTAACCATATTATTTTCTTCCAGAAAATGCATAAGTTTCGGCATATCCACGTTCATCATTCCAAAAGGCATACCGACAGAAGTTGTATCATGTCGTTTGATAAACGGAGCACCTGCCATTGCAGCTACATCTCCATCACCGGTAGTATCAATCACATTATCTGCCAATATGGCTTCTCTTCCGGATTTTCCCTCAATAATAACACCAGTAATCCTATTTCCATCTTTAATAACATCCGCAACCATCGTGTGCAGAAGTACTGTCACCTTGCATTCTTCCAGCATCTCGAATGCCACTTCTTTAAATATTTCCCAATCGATCAACGTAATTACTGAGTCATAGCTGCCGCCCTTTTCCTGCTCCAGATGGCCGGGTGACCCTCCCTTCTGTTTCATACGTTCTATTATTTCATCGGGAATTCCTCTGACTACCTGAACTTTCTCCACACCTGGAAAGGCCTTATACAGGTTAAAAAAACTATGCAGCGGGCCTGCCCCGTTGATCATGGTTCCTCCCACAAAGCCATATCTGTCTATTAAAATGGTTTTGGCTCCATTTCTCGCGGCAGCAATTGCTGCCACGATCCCGGCTGTTCCTCCTCCGGCTACAATCGTATCACATAAATAATTAACAGGTGTCTGTTTTTCTTCCTTTATATATCTTTTTTCCATCACAAATCCTACCTTTATGTTCTGTTGCGTTTATAATTTCACCCTTTTATCATAATGTATTATTTATTAACGGTAATTACATGATAAGGATAAGGATAAACCGAATTGTAGATTCCTGGATACATACTGCAGATACCATCCTTTTTCTGAACAGTAATATATACCATCAAATCCCAGTCTTCTGTTACATATTTGCCCGGAATTACCGCTTCATAATTCTCTCCTGCTTCCTCCATTACTGATGTAAGGAATAATCCTTCCGTCTGATTAACGTGTCTGTAATGAATTACCGGGGCAGCCGGCCACCTTCCAATTCCGGCTTTACTTACTTTAATTCTGATATCAATACCGGCTTTTGCCTCAGACGGAAAATCTGAGGACAAACACAACTCTTTTTCCTCTTTTTCAACATTATCCAAAATACCCGTCACATCGGAGGAGACTACTAATTTTTCTATTGTTCTCAGGTCTGCATCAAGTTCTTTTTTCAAATCTCTCCAAGTACCGCGTCTTGTGGTGGAACCTGCTGAACTGAAATCCAAATCATGATAGTAAGCCTTATCTCCTTTTTCTGAAAGAAGCTCCCAATAGCTTATTGCCTTCCTGAACAACAACTCGCATTTTTTTAAGCGGGACGTATTTTTATTCTGTTTCCACCAGGCCAGTTCCAACGCCGCTCTTATTTTATAAGAATGGTATCGGGCCATATCACAAAGCATATGAAGATCAACCATTAAGGCCTTGTATTCCGCATTATCCTCTTTTTCCGGTATGGCCTGCGCCTGTTTGATTTTCTCCTCCACATCCCCTGCCAATGTCTGAAGCCACCCCGCATACTGCATTGGTGTATATTTTCCGGCCATTGTACCATTCACACAATCCTTCACATACTCTTCTATGCCGTAAAACATACCATGATCACTTGGCTCTGTGGAACCGTATGTAATTTGTTTCTGAAAATCATACGGTTGGGGTGTGTACAAATTATTCTCATCAAACAGCGCAAAACCGGTGCTCATCTCAGTCCAATAACGCAGCGATGGGTGAACAGGCATATGTACTGTTGTAATCATCGGAATAATCCTGCTTGCCTCTGCAAGCGCCTGTTCCAGAATACGGCCTCTTCTTTTCCCAAAATGAGCTTCAAATTCTCTTAGCCATACCTTTTCCGGAGTATCTGTCCGGTAGCCCAACCGACCAAACATCGTATACCACATCCAGAATCTCTCATCTTCCCATGTACCCGAACGCAATGTCTCATCTGCAAAAGTGTCCCATGCTTCTTTATGTGATAACTCATGACCATATTTCAGAGATAAAGGTGCATTAACCTGGAACCCCGCCGCCTGGGATAAACTGCAGCTCTTGGAAAAACGTCTTGCATAATCTGCATCTCCCCACAAAAATAAATTCGTTGACCCATAATTCCATAATCTGAAAATCACATTATAATACCGGGGCTTTTTTAACATATCAGCATAGGAATATCTCCGTGAATGATTGAAGTTGTCAAGCTGCGCCAGCTCTTCGCTTCTCATTGTGGAAAGATGATATGGCAAAGCTGCATGTTCACACCAGTATTTTGTAGGTACTTCTACCTTCAGCCCTCTTCCGAACGCATGTCTGACCATTGCTTCTGTCAGACCTTTTGCCCGTAAATCAAGCGTAAAAATTTTTCCCAGTTCATTTCCTGCATCTGCTACTGCATCTGCGCAATGATTCCAGAAGGCTTCTGCAGACACCTGCGTTCCCACTCCCGACTCGTGATTCACCCTGAACTGTACAATGTCAATGTCCGGAACCGCCTTTAGCAGGGCCTTCATCCCGCAATAGCAATATTCACTGAGTACATTTTCATCTTCCGGCAGGCCGGATACAAGCTCATCCTGTTCTGTCGTCCATGGTCTTTGCTGCCAGGTTGCCAGAACAAACTGAATTCCATACTCATGACACAGTGAAACAATTTTGCGAAGCATATTCAAATTCTGTTCTCTTTGTTCAGAACTGAATACCTTCATCCTGATTTGAGGATATTCTTTTACTTCTGTAAAAAAAGGATAAGGAGGAGACATATAAGCCGTGTCAAACCCCAAAATCAAACAGAAACGGTTAAATCTTGCCTGCGCCAGTCTTTCAAGATAATAATGCCAAAATTCTTCCGCCAGAAACCACTCATTATCCAGATGCCCCAGAAGATACCGATCCATACACCTTACTTCATTCTCAGGAATCTCTGTTCTGTCCTCTGCGTTAACAAGTGCATCGATTCCCTCTGCCCGTATCTGCTCAGCCATTTCTAAAAGTGTGTACATAAGTCCTGTCTGATCCGAACCGGAAAGCAGAAGTATGTTCCCAGCCACAGTCCCGCACCATTTTTGAATCGTACTTTGAGGCTCTCTTACCAATTTTGCTCCGGTGCTTTTCAGAAGAACTTCTATCCGTTGATCCTGTATACTTCCCACAACAAGAACAAATCCATCCGTATCTTTTTTCTCCGTAAAATGATTTAAAACTTCAATCTGATATCCCGCTTTCTTGATGGCTGTTTCCATTCTATTTTTACCGTAAACTGCACAGCCCTCAACATCAAGATAACAGACACTTAGTTTTCTGTTTTCTCCCATAATTCTTTTTCCTCCACTATTCTTTCATCCCTGAAGTCGCAATTCCAGCCACAAACTGTTTCTGGAATATGAGAAATACTGTAAATATAGGAATCAATGAACAAACAGACGCTGCCATGATTGCCCCATAACTGGATGCATTTTCATCTTTAAAAAAATTCAATCCCAAAGGAATGGTAGCCAGTTCTTTACTTCTGATATATACTAATGCTGATTCATATTCATTCCAGGAAGATACAAACTGAAAAATAATCAGGGCACTGAATGCAGGTACGGCAAGCGGTAATATAATCTTTGAAAATATTGTAAAATGATTAGCCCCGTCAATTTTTGCAGATTCGCTCAGTTCTTCCGGTATTGACATAAAAAACTGTCTGAGCATAAACGTTCCGAATGCAGTAAACATACCAGGAAGTATCAGTGCCCAATGTGTATTATAAAGTCCAATAGTCCTGAACATAGTAAATCTTGGTATTAACATCATTTGCGCAGGAAACGCAAGTGTCGACAGATAAATCAGAAATATTACGTCTCTCCCTTTAAATTTAATCTTGGCAAACGCATATGCTGCCAGGGAACTTGTAAATACTTCACCTGCAACCGATAATATAGTCACCTTTAGGGAATTACCAAAAAAAGTAGAAAATGGAACGTCGGAATTCCATACTCTGTTATAATTATTCAAGGTAAAATTATCCGGAATCCAGTCGATCGGAAACGCAAATATAGTATTATCAGGTTTAAAAGAAGCTGAAAGCATCCAAGCAAACGGCAGCAGCATCGCAACTGAAATAACTCCCATCACTATGGTAAATATAATTTTGACTATCAGTCTTTTTTTACTGTAACTCAATCCAATCCCCCCTATCATCCTTCATTTTTTCTTGTGAATATCATCCTGCCTATTGTAAATATAAACACCAGGAAGAACAATATCCAAGCCATCGCTGTTGCATATCCTATTTCATTATATTGGAATGCATTTTTATAAATATAATATACCAGTACTGAAGATGAATTTCCCGGTCCTCCCTTTGTCATAACCTGTACCGGAGTAAATACTTGAAATGAACTTATGAAGGATATCATCGTCAAAAAGAACATCGTATTGCTCAGGGAAGGAATGGTAATATAGAAAAATTTCTGAATACCATTGGCTCCGTCAATTTCTGCAGATTCATACAAAGATTTGGATATCCCCTGCAAACCTGCAAGTACCACAATAATATTGTAACCTATACGCTGCCAAATACCTACAATAATAATAGAAAGTAAAGATGTACCCGTAGCATTTAACCAACGAGGCGGATTTTCAATTCCCAGCGTCATCAATACCTGATTAATCGGACCATATGCCGGAAGAAATAAAATCATCCAGACCACAGATACTGCTACCATTGAAGATACGTTGGGCAAATAAAATGCCAGCCTCAGAATTCCTTTTCCAAACACATATTCATTCAAAATTACCGCAAATATCAATGCCAGAAAAATAGCAACAGGCACAAGTACGATACCATATATTAATGTATTGATAAGTGAACGGATAAATACTTCATCATGTAATAATCTTGCGTAATTATCAAGTCCGACAAATTCCATATTTTTAAAGCCTGACGCAAAATTCCACTTAACCACACTTAAACCAAGCGCTAATATCAACGGTATTAATTTGAATGCAACATATCCTATGAAGTTTAATGCCAGAAACGAATAGCCCGCAAGATTCTCTTTTGTCTGGAGCTTCATTGTTCCTGGTTTTGTTTTTCCTTTCCATTTTGATCCAGAAATCATAATCACTTCCTATCAGACCGATGGCTCTTTAGCGCAGCGTGCTCCTCTATAAGCAAAACATTTTATCAATTATAATGCTTATCATATGAGGAGCACACCAGCCTGCGGGAATCCCCGCCATCGTCATACTTTTATGAATTAACCAGTTTTTATTTTGCCAAGTCTGCCGTAATTGCCTCATCTACGCTCTGCTGCAGCTTGCTTAATGCCTCTTCAACACCCATCTCACCACTGAATACAAGGGTCATTATGTTTTCCAAACCTTCCTGAATCGCTACATATCCCTGCTTGATCGTACAGTCTTTGCTTACAAGTACCCGATCCTTCATCATTGTATCCATCGCCATATCATAATCAAGCCCTGGTTTCTCACTGAAAATAATTTCGTTAAATGCACGTTTATCTTCTTCGTTGTCAAACTCAACAGCAGGATGCATTGCTTTGGGTCCTGCAAATAAATCTGCTCTGTCTATACAGATATATTTTAAAAGTTCCCATGCTGCTTCCGGATTTTCCACATTAGCCGGTATACTTGCTGTTGACGAATAGCAGGTGGTAATTGTCTGCCCTCCGTCAGGCGTAGGCATATCCACCATACCAATATCTGTTCCCTCCGGTATTTCGCCATAACTAGATTTCAAATAAAGACATCCGTAAACCGGTGCAACCCACATTGCATACTTTCCATTATAAAGGCCGGCCATACCAACCGGGTCACTATAATACTGCAATGCAGTAATCTCATCAACCGGGACAATACACTGATCCTTAAAAGTCATATCTACAAAAAACTGAAGGCTTTCGCGCATCTCATCACTACCAAAGGTTGATGCTGTCAGATCATCATTATAATATGCATTGTTACCTAATTTCTGTCTTGCTATCAAATCCCAGTAATTATCCCCATTGTTGCCTGCGGTATCAAGCATTGCGCCATATACCTTATCTGCACCGCTGCCGCTGGTTAACTTAATTGCGGTTTCACGGAAGTCTTCCCATGTCCATCCAGACTGAGGATATTCAAGGCCCGCTTCATCAAACATTTTTTTATTAAAGAATACCATATTAATATTATTGCAATACGGAACCGAATAATAATCGCCGTCGATATTCTGCGTCTCCTCAATCGCCGTTCCCAGCTTTTCTCCGTATTCCCATCCTTCTTTATCAAAAAACTGTTTTAATCCAAGATATACGCCATCATCGGCTCTCTGCCTTAAATCGGTATGACTTGCCTGCGTCATTACGTCGATTTTCTCTCCTGAAGCTAACGCTGTATTTATTGTCAATGTCGCGGCATCCGCAAGTTTTTGATAAACCAAATTATATTTTCCTGCATAATCGGCATTAAAACTTTCAAGCAACGGGGTAAGGTTTTCCGGGTTAGACCATGCATAAAAATCAAGTTCATACACATCTCCCGTCCCTTTATTTTCCTGTCCTCCATCTGCCGCCGCGGCCTGCGGGGAGCTTTCTGCTGTTGACGCTGTCTCACTGCTGTTTCCACAGGCGATTGTCATACCTGTTGTTACTGCCACTGTAAGTATGATTGCTACATTCTTTTTCCATCTGTTCATTATAAAATCCTCCCAATTTTAATTTATTGTTTTTTACCTCTGTTGCTTTCCTGCCCTCCCTTCTTCATTCATTTTCAGACTTTGATGATACTTGTCAGCCCATCCGGAATAACCGTAACCTTCTTTTTCCCGCCAAGCAGTGTATCAGCCATTGCCAAGGCCTGTTCTAAATTATCTGCAGGAATCATATGCATCTGTCTGACAAGTTCCGGCGCTGCCTTACTTACCAGAATAACCTGGAATTTGTTTACGATTCTTGCAAATATCTGTGACTGCCATTGATCCTCGAATGTTTCATTCCTGCCGGTTGCCAGAATTTTATCCAGTATTTTCCCTGAATCCTTCTCTTGACTAAATGTCTTGTAAAATCCCTCTGCTCCGCATCCATCTCTGCATTCTGACACCATAATAATAACGCCGCCTTCTTCACAGCAGGTCTCTGCAGTTGCCATTCCTTTTACCGATTGATATATATTTTGATCCATTGGAAAACCATTATTAGATGTAATGACAACAGGGGATATTACCTTATCGGTTTTACATAATTTTTCAATAAATTCTACCCCCTTTAAATGCGCAGCTTCCACATCTCCCGCAAACGCACCAATTACCCTGTGCCTAGAGTTAATTACCACATTTACGATATAGTCAAGTCCTCCTTTACGAGCTGCAAAAACCATATCTCTATGAATGGGATTCCCCTCCAGAACACCATATTGAGCCATCGGATCAGCAATAAATTCCGCACAATGATTTGCATATACTGTTCTTCGAGACGCAATCCCCGGAAGAACACTTTTTCTTCCTCCTGAATAGCCAGCAAAGAAATGGGGTTCTATAAAACCTTCCGCAACAAGCAAATCAGCTTCCGCGGCTGTTTTATTAATAAACAATTCTCCTCCGGATGGCAGTATTCCCAAAAAGGCCTGTTCCTCGTCATCACAGTCATGAATCATAATGGGAACACGTTTTACCATTTCCTTCCCGAATTTTTCATTCAGCTCATTTTGTGTTGTCGCTCTATGGCATCCGGTAGCAACAAGAATTGTAACCTCAGCATTTGGATTTCCTCTTTTAATTTCCTCCAGCATAAGGGGAAGAATGAATCGGCTGGGTACCGGTCTTGTATGGTCGCTGGCAATTATTACTACTTTATTCTTACCTTTTGATAACTCTTCCAACCTGCAGCTTCCATGAGGTCGTTCCATTGCCATTTTAATAATTTCAATTTCTGATTCCTGTCTTTCGTAACGATCTAAATTACTCGTTATAACTCCCGCTATTCGATCATCACTGATTGTGGTTTCCAAAAAGCTTTTTCCAAAAGGCATCCTGATTTTCATATCTACTCCAGACATAGCGCAGTTAATTTACTACATTATTCCGCTTTCCTTCAACAAAAGCTTTCAGATTGGCAACAGCAATATCCATAAGCCTTTGTCTGCTCTCTTTGGAGGCCCATGCAATATGAGGCGTTAAAATACTGTTATAACAACCTAACAGAGGATTATCCGGACGAATCGGTTCAGCAGACACAACATCGCACGCTGCAGCATAAACTTTCTTTGTTCTCAATGCCTTAGCCAAATCTTCTTCTTTAATTAAAGCCCCTCTGCTGGTATTAATAAGAATAACCCCATCTTTCATTTTGCTGATATTTTTCTCATTAATAATTCCTTCCGTTTCTGGAAACAGCGGGCAATTAAGTGAAATTACATCTGATTCCTTCAGTAATTCATCAAGCGTTACATATTGACCGATTTCCTTTCCTGAGTCATTTTGATAAGCATCATATGCAATGACCTGCATTCCAAAGGCTTTTGCCAGTTTACCAACAGCCTGTCCGATACGTCCAAACCCGATTATTCCCATTTTCTTTCCCGTAAGCTCCATTAGCGGATACTTCCAGAAACACCAGTCCTCATTATCAGACCATTCTCCCTTTTTTACAGCGTCCGAATGTTCTGCAACATGATGACAGATCTCTAACAGTAAGGCAAAGGTCATTTGGGCAACCGCTGTGGTGCCATATGTCGGGATATTGCATACGGGTATTCCCTTTTCTCTTGCTGCATTTATATCCACTACGTTATACCCCGTAGCCAGCACTCCAACATATCTAATCTGCGGACAAGCCTCAAAAACATCTCTGTCTAAGGGTGTTTTATTAACTATTACAGCCTCTGCATCTCCTATGCGGGAAATAATATCTTCTTTCGCTGTTCTGTCATATACCGTCAGAACCCCCAGTTTTTCAAATCCTTCCCAGCTTAAATCACCGGGATTCTCTGTATAACCATCTAAAATTACTATTTTCATAATTAATCCTTTCCATGGCTTCCATCTCTAAAGTCATTTAATCTTCCAAAAGAGCCCAGGCTCTGTTAATCACCCTTTTAGTACCGGCAAGCACCAAATCCCCGTCCTCTTCCTTCCACGGCTTTACTTCAAAAGAAAGAACATACGGATTGGCTGCATCCAGGAACCCTTCTTCTTTTATTACCCTGAAAAAATCCAATAACTGAACAATATCATTGGCACTGTCCGGAAAACCAAACCGGGGATGCTGGTCTCCATATGCCTCATACCCCTTTTTTACCACTGCGTTGCCTATATGAAAGTGGGTAATATAAGGTTTTAGTGTCTGAATTACAAACCTTGATGTTTCATATGTAGTAGGAAAATGAGATAAATCAACAATTAGGCCAAAATTACTACATTTGCTTCTCACGTCTGCAGCAAACCGTGCGGCATAGGGAGCCGGACCGATTAAAGCAGCTTTATCCATATCATAATCAAATACTTCCAGTTCTACATACATATCCTTTGAAGCCGCATATTCACATATATTTTCAGTTGTTTTAAGTAACTGTAAATATGCCTCATCTCTGGTATCTTTTTCCCATTTTCCAGCCAGAAATGCAATACCCTTTGCTCCCAGATATTCTGCTTCATCTACTGCTTCCAGGAGTGTCTGTTCCGCTTTTTTCCTGCCTTCCTCATCCACATTATTAGGATTCAGCGCCGGCCCCAACAGTCTTGGCTGTGCTCCATAGCAAACCTTCATATGAGCCTGTTCCAGCATTTTTTTAACCTGTTCACGAAGAACAGTATCTTTCACCTGAGTCACTTCCAGTGCATCGAAATAATCATCACAGCAAATTGTTTTAATAGAATCTAACAGTTCATATCCTGCGGGGGGATGGCTCATCCATTGGATAGTTCCAATTTGAAAATACTTATGAATTGAATCTCTCATATACCTTACCTCACGTTATTTACATAGAATAACTGCTATATCATTTACATTGGTTCCTGTAGCTCCTGTCCTGATTAGATTCCCGATTTTATCAAGTGCATGATAAGAATCGTTATTTTTTAATACATCTTCACAGCTAACTCCTAATGCTTCCAGCTTTTCTGCAGTTCTGCCATCCACAATTCCTCCGGCCGCATCCGTGGGCCCGTCCGTTCCGTCAGAACTGATTGCAAAAATAACCACATTATCCAACCCTCGTATTCCCTCTGCTGCACTCAATACAATTTCCTGATTCCTGCCGCCTTTCCCATTACCAAAAACTTTTACAATAGTTTCTCCTCCCACAATGATCGCACAGGGTGGTTTTATGCTATAATCTTTCTTTTCCACTACAGTATGTGCTATAGAAGCAATGAATTTTCCCGCCTCCCTCGCCTCACAATCAAGAGTATTGGATAAAATATATGGCTTATATCCTAATTCATTCGCGTATTTAGCCGCAGCTTTGCAAAACTCGCTGACACTGCCTGTCAAATATGTTTCCACATTATCCACACATCTAGGCGTTTCCTTTTTTAAAGCATATAAAATATGCTCCTTTAACTTTAATCCATATTTTTGTATAATACTGAATGCATCTTCACACGTAGAAGTATCCGCATAAGCCGGCCCTGAAGCAATCATATCCAGTTTATCACCCAGAATATCAGACAATACAATCGCATATATTTTTGCCGGTGCACAGTACGCTGCAAACTTTCCACCTTTTACATCGGATAACCTTTTTCTTATTGTATTAATTTCCGTAATACTGGCTCCACAATTTAAACACTGTTGAGTAACTTCCTGAATATCTTTTAAAGTAATTCCCTGAACGGGTTTCTCAAATAAAGAAGAACCGCCGCCAGAGAGCAGGAATAAGATATTATCTTTTGCTGATAATCCCTTTACCATATCAATTATTTTTTGAGTACCCATAATTGAATTATTGTCCGGAATCGGATGACCAGCTTCAATAATTTCAAAGTTCTTCAACTTCTGCTTTGAATGTCCATACTTTGTCAGGATAACTCCTTTACGAATCTGATCTCCCAGTATCTCCTGACATGTATTGGCCATTTTCCATGCTGCTTTCCCCACTGCTACAACATAAACATTCTCTATGCTTTTTCTGTCACTCAATACGGTACGGACCGCCTTATCAGGCAATACCTCTTTAATTGCCTTTTGGATTATTATTTCAGCGTCCCGATATTCTATATCCATTTTCTGTTTATACACCTCTGCTTTCCTCACTTAAGCAAATATTTTTTTAATTTTCATTAAATTCCGTCCTGTTTGTTATTCCCTCTCTTGCTGATGTTGTGTTTATATTATAGAAAGAGGAACCCTTTTTTCCCATGTTTGTGCAAACAAAGATGCCTGGCTTTTTTGTTTTTTAAATACAAAAAGTCAGGCATCGCTTTACTGTTTTATACATCTCCGGGCAGACCCACACAGAAGTTATTGTTACGCCGCCGTACCGCTTCCAGGAAATGGGGCTTATCAGACTTGGTATATCTGTTCTTTTCTTTTCAGATAAAAATAAAAGCCATTTACAAATTCCCTATCTTTATTGTTGCCAAGAGGATCCACGTTCAAGGTTTCCCTTATTTTATCCAGCCGGTAAATCAGGGTATTTTTATGTACATGCAAAAGCTTACTCGCATCACCGAGATTAAAATTCGCCATGCGCAGCGCTTCCATAATCTCCTTAAAGCTCTCAACGAATTTATCCTCGAAATTTTTTTCAATGGTATAATAAGCTACCTGCAGCTCCGTCAGTGGGAGTACCGACATAAAATACATATTGCAGTGATCATAAAAATAGAAGCTGCCTCCCTTTCCCATATTCTTCTTCAGCCATCTGCAGTGAATGTATCCCATACGGTAATTCATAAAATCAGTCTGGAAGGATCCTACATAGACGGTAAAAGAACAACCTGCACTCCGCATATACCGCAGTCCATCCCCGATAGCTTCCCCTACTACATATTTGTAATTTTTCATCAATTCCGGCAGAGGATGGTTCAGGGCTTTATACAGAAGGATATCCCCGTCCCTGGTCAGACAGATTAGATCCTGGGAGGAATGCTCCCTGCCATTTCTGAAGGCACTCAGCACATTTTCCCTCAGTTCCTGGCCGCTTTGTATATTTATCAGCACCGGCATCCTGATTATATCTTCCTTTAGCTGCAATGGCTCCATAAAACGCTCCCAGTCCTCCCTTTGCAGATCTTCATTATAAAGAATAATATTTAAAAGCTGTTCCTTCAGATTCCGCCTCTGCATCTTCTCATACTTAAACAGTTCATGCTCCAGCATGACCTCCACCGACATCTTGATGACCAATGCAATCGGCATAACCGCATCCGGTTCCCCTGTTATTCCAATGACTCCTTCTTTCCGCTTTTTATAATAAATCGCCATGTTGACGCCTTTTTTTACACCAAACTGGGTGTTCTCATTGTCAACTATGATAGTGTCCTTATCACCCCGGATAATCTGCAGAGCCACTTCGTGGTACGTTCCGATCCTGGAGGTGTTTTTACTGGCGATAATAATTCCCTTTTCGTCCATTATGTTAACATTATATTCTGTATATTGGGTGATTCTTTCAATGAATTTTTTCGCCAGTAATGCATCAATCATTATATTCTCCAAATTCCTCTGCTGTTTTGTCCGATTGTTATTTATGTATGATAACATTTTCTATAAATAACAATTAGGTTTTGAAAAACAAAACAGGATATGGTTTTTGGTTCTGGAATACAAAGATAAAATACTTTTCGATTCAAATGAATAGGAAAAGCTGCCAGAGCATTCCCTGCAGCTTTTCCACAAACAATTAGTTTTAATTCACCACATTTATCCATTTGCCTTCAATAAAAGCTTTAAGATTTGCAACCGCAATATCCATCAGTCTCTGTCTGCTTTCCTTAGGCGCCCAGGCAATATGAGGAGTTAAAATACTGTTATAGCATCCCAGCAGCGGATTATCCGGTCTGATTGGCTCTGTTGACACCACATCGCAGGCTGCCGCGTATACCTTTCCGTCCTGCAGCGCCTTTGCAAGATCTTCTTCATTAATCAGCGGTCCCCTGCTTGTATTAATAAGAATTACTCCCTCCTTCATCTTATTAATATTTTTCTCATTAATAATCCCCTCCGTTTCCGGAAACAAAGGACAATTTAACGAAATAACATCTGCTTCTTTCAGCAGCTCATCCAAAGTTACATAAGTTCCGATCTCTTTTCCGCTTTCGTTCTGATGGGCATCATATGCAAGCACATCCATGCCAAAAGCTACCGCTAATTTGCCTATTGCCTGTCCAATACGGCCAAATCCAATAATTCCCATTTTCTTTCCGGCCAGTTCCATCAATGGATATTTCCAAAAACACCAGTCTGCATTATTGGACCATTCACCTTTTTTTACAGCTTCGGAATGTTCCATAACATGGTGGCAGATTTCAAGCAATAAAGCGAAAGTCATCTGAGCAACTGCCGTTGTTCCATATGTAGGAATGTTACATACTGGTATCCCACGCTCTCTTGCAGCCTTTATGTCAATCACATTATAACCGGTTGCTAAAACACCAACATATTTAATTTGGGGGCATGCCTCAAAAACAGCCTTATCCAGCGGAGTCTTATTCACAATCACTGCATCGGCATCCCCAATTCTATCTATTACATCTTCCTTCGCTGTTCTGTCATATACAGTTAATTCACCAAGACTTTCAAACCCTTCCCAGCTTAAATCTCCGGGATTTTCCGTATATCCATCTAAAATCACAATTTTCATATTCAACTTATCTCCCATTTTTTTGTCTGTTACATTCTAAATTCTTATAACTGCAACATCCTTCCGAGCTATTCGGACATTCACACTGTTATTATCTGATTGTTTGAATTCAATCCCCCTTAAAAGCACCGGATTTTCTATTCTGTCTGAGAATACGGCTTCCACACTCTGCTCCATATCTGAAAAATTATAGATCCAGGCATATTTATTATCACAGTTTTCCCAAAGACGGATCGTGACCTCCTGATTATATGGAGCAAATGCCGCAGGCTGCATACCTGCAAATCTTAAAAGTGATGAAAACCATCGTCTGCTGACCTCATTTGCATGATGCTGATATCCATAGCCTGGCATGGAGCCTACAAGCATGGCTTTTCCTTTTCCGCAATTACTGGAGACAATTGCAATTTCCCCGTTTGAATAATATCCTTCCGCTTTTCCCTGGGTAACTTGGAATACCTGCCGGTAAACACCTGCATTGATTTTTCCATGCATTGAATCAATGGTTATATTCTTATTGGCATCCGGCCCAAGGTGAACAGAAGTCTGTATACATCCAAATACATCTTCAAAACCCCGGTTAGGCTGCATTGTTTCAATCGCATGCCCGCAATCATTAAAATAGCCGAAGCATCCTTCACTGATCAGCGTGCCTCCTCCCTTGGTCCAGACCAGCAGTTTCTTCATATCCCGGTCAGAGATTCCCACAGGATAAGGAATATATATCATATCATAATTATCGATCTGCGTCATTCTGATAATATCAGCCTGGATCCCGGAATCCACAAATGCCTGATAGCATCCTTTCAGACAATCTGAATAAATATTAGTATCATTAAATAATGAATAACAAAGGGCCTGCGCATCTTCCAGAAGCAATAAGCCAACCTGTCCCTTAACCGGTTTCGCCTTCCACAACTCTGCTGTAGCCTTATCATGGCACCAGGCTGCAAGCTTTTTAATTTCCTCCGACCTTACTGTCCGATCTCCATTCGGCGCATACCATCCATATGCCTGAAATAAATGTCCCTCATTAAGTCCCCTGTAACGGGGATTAATAAATGCAGATGCCCCTGTTCCGATACTCATTAATGCATCCATTCGAATATTTTCGGGAAATGCCATTTCATCTTTTTTGGTTTCTGCATCCGTTTTATCGCTTCTATTTTCCCAGGTTGCATCACCTATGGCCTCTGCCCTCCAGAATTCTTTGTCTCCGGATGCAGATCGGATCATATCTCCACCCATTAACGCGCTGCATTTATTTTCATACCAGAGAGTATATCCAAAAATATCTGGATGCTTTGCATATCTCCAATCATCTCCACAGCATGTGGCTATATCGCTATGTGCCTTGGCATTACCGTGCGCAATAATATTATGGGTAGAATCCGCCTGCCTTAAAACATCAATTCTAAATTGGAACCATCTTTCCTGCTGATCATTCTGGAAGCGGATCATATCAAAAAATTCCGGATGAGGCCCTGTCATTCTGGGCAATCTGATCTGTGACCAGTCTGTATAGCTATGCCGGCACCATACGCTGTGAAGCTTATCCAGTGTCCCGTATTTATTTTTCAGCCACTCCTGGAATTCTCTTTCCGTTGCATCACAATAACATAAGCCATCCGGACTGTATAAAGAACATTCATTCCACACGTCATACCCAAGAATACCATCAACGCCTCTGTAATGTTCCCCCATAGCCTGCAGGAATCCGGCCACCCCATCCCGGACCTCCTTGTGATCCATACACATGGAATGCGTTCCTCCGGCCATGGAACTGTCATTCATTTTATTAAATTTTTTATTTCCGTTTTTATCAGTAATTCTTGCATCCTGATTCTCCGCAAAAAACCAATCCGGAATGATTGTAGACATCTCCGCTATAACGGTCCGTATCCCATACTTATTTCCCAAAGCTATCAGCTTATCATACGGTTCCCAATTAAATACTCCAGGAGAGGTTTCAATTGCTGCCCAGGGAAACCAATGTCTGAAATGAGTAATTCCGTCTTCTGCGGCTTTTTTGTAATCATTCTCCCAGTCGCGTTCTGCCGGAGCGGAATATCTAAAGTATACGGCACCAAAATCAATCGTTTTTTCTGTACTCATAAGTTTTCTCTCTCCTTTATCCCTTCACAGCACCTGCTGCAATTCCTTCAACAATATTCTTCTGTAATGCAAAATATGTAATCAATAAGGGAAGCATTGACAACAAATAGCTTGCAAAAATTAAATTCCATTGTGTACTTGCTTCGCTCCTGAAAACATATTGCACTAATGTCAATGTCTGATGTTTCTTCGTCTGCAAAATCAACAACGGATACAGGAAGTCGTTCCAGATTGACATCGTATCCAATATTATTAATGTAGAAACCACATGTTTTAATAAGGGAAAATAAATTTTCCAATACATCTTAAAAGGACTGCAGCCGTCAATTACAGCAGATTCCGCCAAATCATTCGGCACACTTTTAATAAACCCCATAAAAAGAAATACGGCAAAGGGAATATTTCTTCCGATATAAGAAATACATATACCAGGAATTGAATCCATAAGATTTAAATTTTTCATCAATTTTACTGAAGGACTGAGTGACAGATAAAATGGTATCATTAGCCCTGCAATGAAAAAATAATATAGATTCCGGACAAACCTGTTTTTTGTTCTGTGCATAACAAAGGTTCCCATACCGGTCACAAGAACTATTAAAATTACGCTTACTGCCGTAATAATAAAAGTATTAAAAAAGGTTCTCGGAAAATTAGTCATCTGCCAAGCCTTTATAAAGTTAGAAAGCTCAAAGCTTGTTGGAAATGATAAAGGATTCATTAATGCCTGAGAAGGTGTTTTGACCGCTAAAACAATCATAACATAAAACGGGAACAGAAAAACACAGGTGAATAAAATCATCAGTATTTCACTGACAGTTCTTCTTACCTTCACCGGACTTATGCTGTTTTTTTTCTTTACTATCTGCTTATTATCCAATGTTATTCTCCCTCTTTCTCAGAACGACCAGTTCAAATAGTGAAAGCACTATAATGATGAGCGCCAGAATTACCCCCATTGTAGTACCGTAACCCGCCCGATAGAATTCAAACGATTCACGATAGATTGTCAATGACAATAGCTCACTGGAATTTCCCGGCCCGCCTCCTGTCAGTGCAAATATCAAATCAAATTGTTTGAAGGCACCCTCCATAACCAGTACAATATTAATTGTAAAGGAAGGAGCAATCAGAGGAAAAGTAATATAACGGAAATGCTGAAATCCTTTGGCCCCGTCTACCAGCGCCGCTTCTTTAATTTCCTTATCGATATTTTGAAGGCCGGCCAGATATATAACCATTGTATATCCTACCCCTTTCCATACCGAAACAAAAATACCGGCTGCCAGAGAGGTTGCTTTATTACCAAGCAGATTATATTTCATAACTTCGATACCCAGCATGTCACCCAGCATGGCAATTGGTTCCGTAAAAAGATAGCTCCAAATATAACCTACAATCAGTGAACTCAATACTACCGGCACAAAAATAAATGTCCTTAAAAGATTTTTAGTCTTAAATTTCTGGTTTAAAGCTAATGCCAGGGCCAGCGCACAAATATTCTGAATAACAGTCACCCAGAAAGCGTATATAAACGTATTGTAAAGCGGTTTTAAAACAACAAAATCATGAAAAAAAGTTTTATAATTCTGCAAACCAATAAAGTTAAATTTGGGGTTTAAACCATCCCAATCCGTAAAGCTGAAAAAAACCCCTTCAACTACAGGATACGTAGAAAAAATCAAAAACAGTATTAACATTGGCAGAAACATTATCCCGTATTGAAAAATATTTAGAGCTGACACGGATATTTTTTTTCTTTTATTATGATTCATATAGAATGCGCCCTTCCTTAGTGAAACAGGCCCATGCCCTTAATCCCAGGAGCATAGGCCTGCTATTTTCCTATTCTCTCATACTGGATCTTAATTCTTCAAATCCTGTCAAAAATTCTTTATCAGCATCCAAAAGTCTCTGATGCTCTTTTTCCAAGTTTGCAAGAGTAGTATCCAGATCTGTTCCTCCGATCCATTCCTGAACAATAGTTTTCATGATTTCCTTTATTCCGGGAATCCATTCTCTCTCAGAATAACCTACATATTTTCCTTCATTCAGAATGGGAATCTGATCCTGCAGGGATGCATCAACAAAGCTTGTATCCGCACCTTTTACAATAGGAACTGCATTTCTTGCTTCGGCAAGCAGCGTATTATTCTCAGGCAGGTATAAATATTTATAAACATCAATTGCCGCCTCCTTATATTTTGTTCCCGACCAGATGGATATACATGAATCAAAATCTGCAATCGTTTTATATTCATCTTCACTGTCATATAAAGGGAATGGTATGTACTTGAGTTTTCCTTCTAACTCAGGGTTCATTTCTTCAAGCTTTTTAATGGTGCTTGGACCGCTTACCATAAAAGCGCCTTCTTCTCTTGCAAATCTGGTTAAAGCATTGTCTACATCCAGTCCAAGACTGTCAGGATTTGCATATTCCAGGATTTTTTCATACGTCTCAAATAATGTTCTCCATTCTTCACCGTCCCAGCTTTTATCACCCGTACAGCACTGATAATAAAAGTCAGGATTCTTACCGGAAACTATCTGATGAAGATAACAGAATACAAAACCTGTAGCCCCCGAACCATCCTTTGCCGGAACTATAAATGGATATTCCAATCCATTGGCTTTCATTTTGTCCATATCCGCCAGAAATTCGTCGAATGTCTTCGGAGTCTCTGTAATTCCCGCCTTTTCAGCAATGTCAGTATTATACATTAATCCCCATAAAGAAAATTCAACCGGATATGCATAATCCTTTCCATTATAAACATTCATCGGTTTTTTAATATCCTGAATGGTATCCCGGATTCCTATATCAGTAATATCCAGTAAATTACCTCCCTTTGCATATGTGTTAATCTGCGATCCCCACTGATACTGGAAAAGATCCGGTGCATCGCCTGCTGCCAATTTGGAGGCCATTGCGGAATTAAATCCGGCAACACCTCCCGGAAGAACGGTTACTTCAACAGTAACATTGGGATGTTCGCTATTATAATTTGAAAAAATGGTATTCAGTGCTGTAACACATTCGGAAGCTCCCGTTGCAAACTTCAATGTAATCTGTTCCTCGTTTCCAACTTCATTAACTACATCTTCCGCCCCCTTATTTTCCACATTTTCCGTCACTTCATCTCCGCCGTCTACTGTCTCAGTTGTTCCTGAGCAACCACCCAAAGCAGTTGCCGCCAATATACCGGCCAATACGCATGCCATAAACCTTCTCTTCATAGTTCATATCCTCCTCTTATTTTAATCATCTAAAAGAGCCCATGCTCTATTGATAACTCTCTTTGTACCTGCTAAAACTAAATCCCCATTCTCTCCATTCCAGGGTTTTACCTCCAAGGAAAGGACGTATGGATTCTCTTGATCGAAGAATCCCTCTTCTTTCAGTATCTTAAAGAAATCCAATAGCTGCTGCGTATCGTTCGCACCCCCGGGGAAACCAAATCTGGGATGCTGATCGCCATATGCTTCATACCCTTCCTTCACAACAGCATTACCAATATGAAAATGTGTTATAAAGGGCCGCAATGTCTGTATAACAAATTTTGAAGTCTCATATGTGGTTGGGAAATGAGATAAATCCACAATAAGGCCAAAGTTACTGCACATACATTTCATATCAGCTGCAAATTTTGCTGCATAAGGCGCCGGACCTATTAAGGCCGCCTTATCCATATCATAGTCAAATACTTCCAGTTCGACTGTCATCCCTTTTCCAGCCGCATAATCACATACATTTTTTGTAGTTTTCAAAAGTTGCTGATATGCTTTTTCTTTTGTCTTTTCTTCCCATTTCCCGGCCAGAAAAGCAATACCTCCCGCCCCTAAATATTCAGCTTCATCCACAGCATCCATAAGAGTTTTTTCTGCCTTAAGTCTGCCATTTTCATCGATATCATTTGGATTCAATCCCGGCCCCAGCAGCCTTGGCTGTGCTCCATAGCACACTTTTATGTGTGACTGCTCCAGCATTCTCCTTGCACTCTCACGTACTGCCTCTTCTTTCATCTGCGTTACTTCCAACACATCAAAGTAATCATCGCAGCAGATAGTTTTAATGGAATCCAACACCTCATAGTCTGCAGGGGGATGACTCATCCACTGAATTGTCCCAATTTGGAAATACTTATGTATCGAATCCTTCATAACACTTCCCTCCTTATGCTTTGCAAAGAATGACTGCTATATCATTCACATTAGTTCCTGTTGCACCGGTTTTAATTAATCCCCCTATCTTTTCCAAGGCATGATAAGAATCATTATTTCTTAATGCCTCTTCACATTTTATTCCCAGAGCTTCCAACTCTTCGGCTGTTTTTCCATTCACAATTCCGCCGGCTGCATCCGTTGGTCCATCTGTGCCGTCTGAACTGATTGAAAATACTACCACATTTTCCAAATCCCTTATTCCTTCTGCGGCGCTTAACGCTATTTCCTGATTCCTGCCGCCTTTTCCCCTCCCGGAAACTTTAACCACTGTCTCCCCGCCTACTATTACCGCACACGGCGTTTTTAAACTGTATTCTTTCTTTTCTAATACAGTACGTGCAATAGATGCGATGAATCTTCCGGCTTCTTTTGCCTCACAGTCTAATGTATCGGACAAAATATAGGGAATGTATCCCAATTCTTTTGCATACTTCGCTGCTGCTTTACAGAATTCGCTTACACTGCCTGTCAAATATGTTTCTACATTATTCACGTATCTCGGTGTTTCTTCTTTTAAAGCAGAAAGAATATTTTCTTTTAACTTCAGATCGTATTTTTGAATAATATGAAAGGCATCCTCACATGTAGATGTGTCTGCATAAGCTGGTCCTGAGGCTATCATATCCAGTTTATCTCCCAGAATATCTGACAATACAATTGCATAAACTCTGGCAGGCGCACAATATGCAGCAAATTTCCCGCCCTTGACATCCGATAACCTTTTTCTTATCGTATTTATTTCTGTAATATCAGCCCCGCATTTTAAACATTGCTGTGTTACTTCCTGGAGATCTTCCAACGTAATTCCACGAATTGGTTTTTCAAATAAAGAGGAACCTCCTCCGGATAATAAAAAAATAATATTATCTTTTTCTGTCAGCGTCTTAACCATGTCAATAATCTTCTGCGTTCCGGCAATTGAATTATTATCAGGTATAGGGTGACCCGCTTCAATAATTTCAAATTTATCAAGCGGTTTTTCTGCATGACCGTATTTTGTAAGAATAATACCTTTTCTAATGTGCTCGCCAAGAATTTCCTGACATGTATATGCCATTTTCCAGGCTGCTTTTCCGATTGACACTACATAAACATTTTCCAGGCTCTTTCTTTTATTCAATACGGTTCGGACTGCTTTATCCGGCATTACTTCTTCAATAGCCTTACGGATAATTATTTCAGCGTCCCTGTATTCTGCTCTCATTCTCTGTCCATACACCTCTGCTTTCTTTCATAAGCAAGGTATTGATTTGCTCACTGCTGTTTTGTATAAATTAATTATAGTCATGCTTCACGAAATCTTCTCGTCCTCCTTCTACAAAGAATTCCGCCTTTTTTTGTGTTGTCAATACAAATAAAAAAGGAATGAAACTATTTCTCATTCCTCATTTGAATTTTCAGTTTTCTATTTTCTCAAAAGATAATAATAAAAGCATTCCATAAATTCCCTGTCCGAATTTTTCGCAAGAGGATTCATGTTAAGAATTTCCCTGATTTTATCCAGCCTGTACACCAGCGTATTCTTATGTACATGCAGCCAGTCACTGGCATTATTCAGGTTATATTCCTTTTCAATTAAAGCACCTATCGTTTCAAGATAATTATCAATAAACTTTTGTCCCAGCTTCTGCTTGAGCATCAAAAACAGCGTATGGAATTCTGTCATTGATGCCATTGACTCCAGATATTTCACTATATAATCATAAAAATAAAAGCTTCCTGATTTTCTTATATTTTTCTGCATCCACAGGCAATACAGATAGGCCTGACGATAGTACATGATGTCATTTTGTAAAGGCCCTATATATATCCCTGACTTAATATCCGCATGCCTGATATACTGCAGAAAGGCAGCGAGATACTCTGCAATCATATATTTGTAATCCTGCATGATATATCCGATCGGGCAGTCAATGGATTTAAAAATCACCAAAAAACCTTCCCTGGTAATGTCAACAAAATCCTGTCTTGAAAAATATTTGTTGTCCTCCAGAAGCTGTCTTAGTTTTTCCCCGCTCACCGTACTGTCCTTACATTCTATCAAAATAGGCACACGCACCATATCTTCTTCCAGATTCAATGCAACAATATATTTTGTTAAATCCTCTCTGACAAAATCATCACTATACAAAATCAGGTGTATCAGCTGTTCCTTTAAATTATATTTTCTCAAGCTTTCAAATTTATAGGATTCATACTCCAGCATTAATTCTACAGACATCTTAACAATTTTTGCCACCGGCATTATTTCCCTTGGATCACCTGACAAACCAACTACGCCTTCTTTTCTTTTATTTACATGAACCACCATATTAACACCGCATTTTACGCCTTTATCCGAATCTTCTTTCGTTACAACCCTGCTGTCCTCATCTCCTTTCATCAGCTGAAATGCTACCTCATGGAAAGTACCGACCCTTTCCTTCATTCTGCTCGCTATGATAATCCCGTCCTCGTCCATAATATTAATATTATATTCCGTAAACTGTGATAGTTTATCTATTAAACGTTCCGCAAACAACCTGTCAATCATCTTTAATATACCTGCCAGTTCTATTTACTACTAATTAATAGTATATATGTATTTTCTTAATCTGGCTAGAAATAATTATTAACATTAGTATATAATATTTACCATATTTGCTAAAGCGCCAACATCTTCCATTATATTCTGACCTTATTCTATGTTTCGTTATAATTAACAGCTGCAGAAGTACACTTTTCTCAGTACATACTTGACTTTTTTGTGTTGCCAGTTTATAGTAAATAAGAATTTAATACAGATGCACGCTAGGGGAGCCGATTGCTGAGACTGAAACCGATGGTTTCTGACCCTTACCACTTGACCCGGGTAATACCGGCGTAAGGAAGCACCTTTGTAAAAGCAAATAAGATCAACTTATACCTTCTATTATTTGTCTTTACACAGGAACGTCATATGATTGTAATTGTCTGCGTAATAATTATAAAAGTTATTGCCGCCGTTGCAGTCATTGTTTCCCCTCTTTGCGTACGAATACCAAGGAGGTTTTTTTATGAGCAAAAGTTCTATCACCGTAAAGCAAGTCGTTTATTCCGGCGTTGCCATTGCCCTGGCAACCGTCATCGCCACCGTTATCAAGCTGCCCAGCCTGCCTAACGGCGGATCCATCACCCTTTTTTCCATGTTAATCGTCTGTCTGGCCGGTTACTGGTATGGTCCGAAAGTCGGCATCATAGCCGCTCTGGCCTATGGTGTGCTGCAGTTTATTACCGGGCCTTATGTGGTTCATCCCGCCCAGGTCCTTCTGGACTTTCCGCTGGCATTCGGCGCCCTCGGTCTTTCCGGATTCTTCAGCAAATCAAAGCACGGCCTTCTGAAGGGTTATCTCGTGGGCGTAGCCGGTCGGTTCCTGTTCCATGAAATTTCCGGATTTATTTTCTATACCACTTATGTGGGTGACTTTGGGGGAAATATGGCCGCCATCTGGGCATCTACCCTTTATAACCTCAGCTATATTCTTCCGGAAGCGATTCTTACCGTTATCCTTATTGCCCTTCCCCCGGTGGAGAAGGTGATGGGAAGGCTGAAGGTTATGGCTACGGGCAGTAACTAAATCCATGAAAAAAGGTATGACGGGCAAATACCATTCTCTCTCCGCCCCTTCCATAGAAAGCGTGCCTTAAGGCACACTGAAAAACGGCCCTGTCTAAAATTCAGACAGGGCCGCCATATTGCAGAAACTATATACCGTTTTGGGAAGCTTACTGAATCTCAATGCTCCAGCTGTTCCGGTACACACCGCCGGCCTTCAGGCTTACCAGGCCCGGCTGGTCGGAAAGCTCCTCTACAACTCCCTGTCTTGAAGGAAGGGACGACCAGGGTTCTATACAAACATAAGGTGCTTCAGTTAATGTGGCATGCCAGAAACCGATATAGTCCATATCCGGGTAACTCACTGTCACACGGCGCGTACCCCTGTCTGATTTTAATGACACCATTTTCGGCACCTGTGTCAGAACAATGGCGTCATTATCGAAGAGGCTGTGCCGTAACGGTATCTTTTTCCCGTCTTCCAGAGGGAAAGGTTCTGTACTGCCATCCACGAAACACTCCGGGGAAAATCCGATTCTGACAGGTTCGTCATACTCTTTTCTGCCGGCAAATTCCAGATAATAATCTTCAAATCCAAGAGACTCCTCCATGGGAACCAGAAAACCGGGATGCCCGCCGATTCCGAAATACATAGTCTTTTCATCATGATTCTCCACCTGATAAGTAATATGAAGGACATCCCCGTCCAGTTCATATATTACCCGGTAGGTAAACGCATAGGGGTAATGTTTCCGTGTCTCTTCCCCGGCGTCCAGCCGGAAAACGATGCGATCCTCCGTCTGTTCTTCCGCAATAAGTTCCGTCACATGTACAAAGCCGTGGAGCGGCATGGGATAACTTTTACCGTCCAGCGTATATCTTCCTTCCGTCATACGGGCAATATAGGGAAAGAGGTTAGGCGCTTTTTCATCCCAGTATTGCGGATCGGCCTGCCACAGGTACTCCCTGCCGTCCCGTATAATGGACTGCATTTCGCCCCCTCTGCTGCTTATCTGTACCTGCAGTTTTTCGTTTGTAATTGATAAATTCATAGCTGCTCTCCTTATCCCTTTCCTTCCATGCTGTCAGGGCTTATATTTTTCGTGTAATATGCAAAACACGGATGGCTTTTGTATCCCATCCGTTACCGGAAAGGATTATAAAACCGGTTGCCGTCGTAGAACGTAATCACCAGCGCCCCCACGACAAAACAGATGACAAAAGCCAGTGTCAGATAATCATTGCGTTCCAGGGACTTCCCCATGTACCACGTCCTTTTTTTCTTCTTCCCGAAGCCTCTCAGCTCCATGGCATTACTCACCACATCGATGCGATCCATACTGGAAAAAATGAGAGGGAAAATAATGTTAGCCATATTTTTAAGGCGTTTAAACAGGGATGCCTTGTTGGACATTTCAATTCCCCTTGCTTCCTGGGCATGTTTTATTTTGGTAAAATCGGATTGTACATCCGGCACATAACGCAGGGCAATAGCGATGGCATATCCCACGTTATAGCTGATTCCGAGACGGTTCATACTCGCTGCAAATTCGCTGGGGTTGGTGGTCACCATGAACATCAGCACCACCGGTACCACGGTGAAATACTTCAGCATGATATTGAACTCGTAAAACAACTGCTCGGTAGTAACGCTGTAACGTCCCGCTATGTGGAACAGCACCGTCTTGGTTCCGTAGATTTCCGTTCCCTGGTAAGGGGAAAAAAGGAAAACGGTCAGCAGGTTCAGGAACAGGAAAAAAAGGATAAACTTGAATACCGTCCCCACCTGCTTCCATTCGGTTTTGGACACCTTGAAGATCAACAGGCTGACGGCCAGCATGACAGCAAGAATCCTGGTATCATAGGTGAGCATGCCCGCGATGGACCAGAGAATAAAAAACAGCATCTTCGTCACGCCGCTCAGACGGTGGATCCAGGTATTCTTGGGCGTATAAGTCAGAAGTCTAGCCATTGGCTCTCTCCTCTCTTTCATAATAGATAAACCGTTCTACAAAACCGGAAGGATCCGGGATCCCGCATCTCACCGCCAGATCATACAGCGATGTCTTTTTCAGGTATGCTTTATCCGCTATGGCTTCACTGGTCAATACTCTGGCGGGGATATCGTCCGCTATCAGCTCGCCGTCCGCAATGACAATAGCCCGGTCCGTATATTCCAGCATCAGATGCATATCGTGAGTGATCATCATAATGGTAATCCCCAGGCGGTCATTGATTTCCTTCAGAAAATCCATAATTTCCGTATAATGCCTGAAATCCTGTCCCGCCGTAGGCTCGTCCAGAATCAGGACCTCCGGATTCATTACGAGGATAGAGGCGATGGTCACCCTCTTTTTCTGTCCGAAGCTCAGTGCAGAGACGGGCCAGTTACGAAAAGGATACAAACCGCAGATCTTCAGCGTTTCAAAGACCCGTTCCTTCACTTCTTCTTCGGGAACGCCCCGTACCACCAGCCCCAATGCCACTTCATCATATATCATAGGTTTGCTGATCATCTGATTGGGATTCTGCATGACAAGGCCGATTACCTCGCCCCGTTCCTTTATGGATTTGGTGGAAATGTCCGTACCGCCCAGCAGAATGCTCCCTCTGTCCGGGTTAATAAAACCGCACACCAGATTGGAAAGGGTACTTTTTCCTGCACCGTTTTTCCCTACAATGCTGAGCATTTCCCCTTTTTCTATTTTAAATGCAATATTCCGGAGAACCGGATTTCCTGTAATATAGGAGAAATCCAAATCCAGTACCTCCAGGGCCGATTCCTTTCCGGGCCGGGCAGGAGGAAGCTGGGCCTTCCGGTACCACGCCTGTATCTTTTCCTTGTAAGGCTCCAGATCCATACTTTCAATATGCTGGGGACAGGTTTCCCGGAGAATTTCGCAGCCGGCATGCTTTAAAGCCGTGATATACAGCGGCTCCCGGATCCCTTCTTTCTCAAGGATGTCCGTACAGAGCAGCTCGTCCGGCTTTTTGTCCGCGACAATCCGGCCATCTCCCACTACCACAATCCGATCCACATCCCGGTATAGGGCATCCTCCAGCCTGTGTTCGATAATAAGCACGGTTTTACCGGTCGTCCGGCTGATTTTATCGATTAAGTCTATGGCTTTTTTCCCGGTTGCCGGGTCAAGATTTGCCAAAGGTTCATCAAATAACAGAATGTCCACGTCATCTATCAGCACGCCGGCCATGGAAACTCTTTGCTTCTGGCCGCCTGACAGCTCCGTGGGGGCATGGCTTAACAGTGATTTTACATCCACGGTTTCTGCCACTTCATCAACCTTTGAAAACATTTCCTCCTGAGGCACACAATCATTCTCCAGGGCGAACGCGATATCCTCCGCCACAGTGAGGCCGATGAACTGTCCGTCCGTATCCTGAAGCACGGTGCCGACCAGCTTGGACATACCAAAAATCCCTGCCTTCGAAGGATCCTCTCCCCCCACAATCAGCGTCCCCTGGCTTTCCCCCGGAAATGAAAAAGGAACCAGACCGTTGATACAATGGGCCAGTGTGGATTTTCCGGATCCGGAGGGTCCCACTATCAGGACTTTCTCACCCGGATATATCGCAAGGTCTATATTGTACAGCGTCGGTTCTACCTGAGAACGGTATTTAAATGTATAATCCTTGAATTCAATAATCGGGGTCATATTTTACCTCACTTTTTTTCCTTCCTGCGTACAGCCATCCGCGGCAACGGATTCTATCCGGGCAGGAAGTCCCGGAGGCACAGGCTCAGAACCGTTTCCACGGCAGAACCTATGCCTCCCGGTATTCTTCTCTTATACCCCGAATTTAAGTTCGTGGGGACTGCTGTGCCGCAGGTATGGCGTCCTGCCAGCTGAACTTCTCAGGAAATTAATCTTCCGAGGAAGTTAATCTTCCGAGGAAGTTAATCTTCCTTGGATAAACTTGACGATTTCGCCCCAATCTTGGAATATGCCAGGGCGAGCAGTGTCCCCAGTACAGCCGCTACCACAATATTACCGATAAATGCAAGAACACCCTGAGTAAATACCTTGTTGGAAGGCTCCGCATAAATCAAAATATCAAGGATAGGAGCGAGGACAATCCAGGCAAGGGCATTGGCAATAATCTGCACAACATTGAACAGGGCAATCGCTTTGCCGTTGAAGCCACCGTTCTTAATGGCATACTTGGATGCAAACAATCCCATCAGGATACCGAACAGGGCATCCGGGAACACCCAGCTCCACCAAACGCTTCCATAAAAAAGCGCATCTCCCAGTGCATGTCCGATCAGGCCGATAGCTCCGCCGACGATAGGTCCGAAAACTGCCGAAAAAAATGTCAGGACTGCAACTCTGGACTGCAAAGCGGTGTTGGGGATGATGGCGAAAGGAACCTGTACATTGGTGAGAACGATGAAAAGTGCGGTTCCGATGCCGATTGCAACGACTTCTTTGATACCGAATTTCTGTTTCATTTGGGTCTCCTCCTCATAAAAAAGTGTGTTACGGCGCTGCTGCGGAATTTTCCGGCAAGCCGGACACTCCCCGGCAGGCCATTCTTATGTAGCCTTTTGCCGGAAACCCTCAGTTCCCGGGATCGGTTGCTCCTGGAAATTGAAGTTCCCTACTCAACTAACTATATCGGATTTTCATTCCTTTTGCAATGGTTTCCCTGAATTTCCCAGGGTTGTTTCACGAAGAAATCCCACGCTGTACCTCTCCAACTTCGAACGGGACCGGATTCTTTAATATTCTTGGCGGTACTTTTAATGGCAAAAAAGCACAAAATCCCCCTATCTGTACATTTACTTCTTTTTTTAATCATGTATTATAAATATATCTTAGTAGAAGCTTTCTATCTCTACGAAGATATACTTTCCAAGCAGTTTCCGGTCATCACAAAGCAGATCCATCATCTCGCTGACAGGTGTTGTGTTCCCTGTTTTGATTTGTACCAGCCTCAAGATATTTAAGGCGAATTTCCTGATGAGTGCGAGATTGTTTCTGGACTTTTTGGCAGGTGATCGGTCTTCGCGGAAAGTAACATCCAGGACATGGTGCAGGCGGTTTTCCACACTCCAGTGTTCCCGCTTGCACCTTCCCATTTCTTTGGCGTTTAACTCCCTGTCAGAAATAATCCCTACTATCTGAATGTCATCTCCCTCCCGATCTCCTTTCCCCGGTGAAGGCTGTCTGGGCGATCCTTCCAATAGGAACTTCTCTTTGGATGGCGTTATATCATTTCCATCTTCATCCCGCACAATCAGTATACGGGTCTGCTCCACATAACCAACACTTTTCAGGAACGGCCATTCCTCCGTTGTTTTCGCCACAAAGGATGCATCATTTATTATCCGGTACTCCCGGTATTCATATCGGTCTCTGTTTTTCTCTGCATACGACACCTCATCATACTTTTGGCTCAACTCCGGGTACCTTGTTTGACAGGCCGGGTTCCCTTCCCTGCGTTTCCGGTCCGCCTTCATTCCTTCGAACTGCCTGACAATCTCATCATAACTATTCGGCTGGTTTCTCTTTACCATCAGAACAAAATGCCCACCCTGGCTAATAATCTGTTCCATCACACTTGTTTGTGTATTGAGCGCATCCGCTGTAATCGTGCTCTCACATATATCCAGATAGGACAGCAATTTCGGGATATTCGTGACCTCACTTTCTTTATCCGGGATTGGCAGCTGTGCCAGAACCAACCCTGTTACCGCTTCCAGAACATGTAACATCATAGGGGCACGTTTTCCCTTACATTTCTCGGCGGCCGCCCTGATTGCTTTCCCATCCACTGCCAGGTGTGTTCCTTTCGTACTGACGACCGATCCGATCCATTCGATGAAAACAAACAGGAACAATTCTTCATCCAACCCGCTCAATAGACGGGATACCGTAGAAAGCGATGCAATCCCGCCCGGCAGGGGAAAACCATTCTTTTTCAGCCATCCCTCATGCCGTCGACACCACCCGAGACACCGGCGCAAAGTGGTATGGCCGGTCGCATAATCTGCAATCAGATAGGTCAACACCGCAGCCAATTCACGTTTTTTCGCACGCGGGTTGCGTGGGTCTTCCACCGTTTTCATGTACTCATATATCGGCTTCACCAGAAAAACGGCTTCCTCACACCTCCGCTTCCAAGCGTTCGAGGAGCTTCTGCTGTACGGGGTTGATTTTTGATATCGCCCTTTCTTTTCCGATCATTACCAAATATATGCCTTTTAAAGGCGCAAGGCTTTTTATATCTATCTTATGTTTCTTGAAAATCCTCCTGTTCAGGGATGCCGCCTGCGCATTGAACGGATACCGAAAATCTTCTTTTGCCCTTAGCCCTTCCATCTGCAGATGACTGTTTGGTGACCGGCGCATACCTATACTATAAGGATAGTATACCTCTACAGAGCAATAAAATCGAGGGTTATGGATACTTTTGTATAGCATCCATAACCCTCGATGAAACCTGGACTATTGAGTCATTCAACTTATCTTCATGAAACAACCCTGTGGTTTTCTGTTTCCCTGGCAACTACCGCATCTACTGCTGCAAGATTCCCATTTCCGAACTACTTCTTAAATAATCAAACTTTAAAAAGGGACGAGCCACGGCTCTGTAATAAATTATTTCAACATACTAACTAATTCACACACTAATCCCGTTTTGACATGTTCTTTAAAATGACTACACATTTCACGGATATTTTTTCGAGCCTGCTTATCCAGTTCATACCTTTCTGTTACACTGTTCTCCAGATATTGGATGGATACTTTTACAATTCTTTCCAGCATCCTGTTATACTCCAGCTGCCATTTTGCATTATTACTCTCGGAAATATACTTGTCATATATTTCCTTATAATATTTGATCTGCCTTAAACAATATTTCAAGTTTGAGCCTGTATTGGTATTGTCAATAAATAACCTGGAATCGATATCGCGAATCTTCTCGAACTCAAACATCTCATAAGAATTTTTTTGCAATTCTCTCTCAAAAAGGAAACGACTATAGTGCGTATTGATATGTGACAAATCCGGGTCATTAAAGAATTCCTTTGAAACCTTAAATGCATTATCAAAAAACCTGCCTGCTTCATCCAGCCTATTCTTATTTAGCATACTAATCGCATATTGCAACCAGTAAAAGGGATTTGTTTTGGAAACCTTCGATTCTCTCAGTCTATCATAAAAAGAAATAGCAAGTTCATCCAGCTCTCCCGCCCCACTGTTCGTTATCAAATGAATGTTTGATCTTGATACCAGATTTTTTCGAATAGAATATTTAATATCACTGGATATCACCTTTGATGAATTAATATAAATTTGGGCTGCAATACTCAATATAAAATCATTGTCAAAATCCTTCAGTAAATAATCCGCAAAAATTGGAGACAATGTTTCTACTTCTTGCTCTTTCACATTCAAAATTTCTACCAAATCAGGACTTTTTACCATTCGAAAGAATTGTTTCAAACTAATTCCCAAAAGTTGGAGAATATGTAAACTATTCATTTTAATACCTAACTTTGAAAGAATTGCGTCTGCTATTAAGAACTCGCATATGTCCTTTTTCTTTTTTACAGCTATCATTATTTTCGAAATTTTATTCTTTACATCCTCCGATTTCAAAATAAAATAGGAAAGATTCGCAAATTCTTTTTTACAGCTTGTTTTATAATACCGAATGTGTTTCTCCTCGTTTATTGTACCTAAATCTCCCCAGTATCCATATGTACTGAATGTCTGGTATACATGTGGAAGTTCTTTTTGATCCAGTTTATTTAAATCAATTTCGTCCACTTCTTCCGATTTTACAGTCTTCTTCCTGTATAACTGATTACACAAATTATCCTTAATAGGTGTTCTTGCAAACAGAAGAAACCTTGCCCTTACAGATACTTTCTTGTATATCACATCCAATTTATTCATAAATTCACCAAAATCATCAACTACAATAAAATATTGCTTATAGCTTTGCGTCTCTGTCTCGATCTTTTCGATTTCGTCATAAATATTTTCTGTACTGATCAATTCATAAACTGGATGTGTAATGCACAAATTATTCATTAAAATATGCTTAAAAATACTTTTTCCATTTCCCAGCTTGGAATGCAGTATCAGTGTTCTGACTGACATATCCTGTAATACACGCTGTACTTCTTCTAGTTTCGATGTCCTGTCAATTATTACCTTATCCTCTGTATTAATAAATTTTGTTTCGAATTTACCCTTTACAAAAAAAGAAAACACCTCATTTCCACTGATAGAACCTAATAAAGAATACGGATAAGTTTCCGGGGTTATCCGCTCAAATGCCGTCGTTTTATCCAGCACTTGCTTGAATACTTCTTTTTCATACTCTCTTAATTGTTCTGAAAACCTTTTTACCCCTTTAAAGGAATATTTACCCAATGTCTGGAATCGATATGCCTTATCTGAATTTGCTTCATCTTTTTTAGAATAATCTATAAAAAGACATTTATTTTTGGCCTCATCTATTATTATGCTTTGTAGACTGAAATCATAATCTAAGGAATATCCCAAGAAGATGACTCTTTTCGCCCCAAATAAATCATCCACAAACAGGGACTTCCAGTCGCTTTCCAGAAAGTAATCTTTGAAAAAGCTTTCATGGGTTATCCTAAAACACCTTTCAAAGCTCTCATAATCCTTTACGCCCTCTGTATCCTTTATAAAACCATTGATATGAATGATCGAATTTATAACAGCGCTTGGTTCCGTATCTACCAAAATATTAAAGCTTTTTCTTTTTATTTTTCTCTTTTCTGATCCTAATTCTGCCAGATTATCATAATTAGTAGTATAAATTCTTTTCCACGGCAAACTGAGCAACCATTCATGGGACTCACAAATGGACTTTGCCAAAAACTGCTTTTTTAGCTCTTCCAGCAAAGGTACGATTCCTTCGTTCCAATCTGCAAAGTGATTCAGATATCTCGAACAGGCAATATTCAAATTATCCGTTTGTGCATTTCCCACCGTGTCACATAAATAATGCGCCAACTCTGTCCCCGTTTTAAATAAACCACCCTCGCATCTGTTTCCAATAGAAAAACCCGCTCCTAAAAACAAAACTGCTTCTCCATTTAATATTTCCTGATATATTGTTCTGTAATTCATAGTACATTCACCTCTTATCACTTCAGAGTATTAAAATACTCTACTTATGGCTATCTGCTGTTGCCCTTCACGGCCCCTTGTGCCGCCGCCGTATGGTTTTGCCTGCCCGTTTTTCCTCCCGGCTATACCATGGAGCGGCGGCACAGAGGGGCTATAAATGGTAACAACAGCGCAGCCCCCTATTAAAGTACCACTTCCTCCGCCAACGCAAACGAATAAATAATCTTCTCCTTCACCCGCCTGCCCGTCAGCTGCTCCAATGCCCTGGCATAATAATCCAGCTGTACCCGGTACCGGTTCACCAGCTCCTGCGCCCGGGTGACCGCATCCGTTTTATAATCGGCAACCACCAGGCCGTCCTCCTCCTCCAGATACACATCAATAATCCCCTGGATAAGCAGGGTTTCCTCCTGGGGAAATTCGGGGTTCAGCGTGCTTGCCGGCAGCCCCAGCACAAAGGGCTGCTCTTTATGAAGCTTGTTCCCAACCGCGGCCCGGGCCATCCGTAAGGCCAGGCCGGACGACAGGAACCCGGCCATTTTATCCGGGCTTACCGCCGCCCGGAATTCCCGGCTGAGCCTGCCTTCCGCGGCCATCTGATTAAGCAGTTCCTCCACTCTTTCCCGGCTTACAGGCCCGGATTCCGTTTCCTGTATCAGGCATTCAAAGGGGAATACCTCCAAAGCTTTATGGTAGGCGCTTCCTCTGGCGGTTCCGCTTACCTTTTCTTCTTCCCGGATAAAACGGGGCAGGTAAGGAACTATCTCCTTTTCTTCAAACAGATGCCAGGCTTCTTCCGCCGCTTCCTCCATACCCGCTTTTTTCAGTTCGGAAACCGTCGTCTTGGTATACAAATTTTTCAGGTTCTCATGGGGATACACACTTTCCATCCGTTCCCGGAGCAGACGGACCTCTTCCCCTTCTTCCTGCTTTCCTTCCAGCGCTTCCTTTTCAAAACGCTGCAGTCTCTGCTTCAGAGATTCCTTCCCCTGCTCCTCTTCCATATGATCCTGCAGCAGATCCGCCGCCGTAAGCATTTCCACCTCCTGGCCGCAGACAGCCCAGGCGGGAAGAAGCCAGTCCAGGTACGAGGCTGCCTCGCTGCGTGTCAGGAAGCGCAGACGGTTGTCTGCCGTGTTCCTCTTCATAGCCCCCTCTTCCAGGATCCGGTCCACCTTTTCCCCATCCTTGCAGCTGCCGGTAAGGATCAGTTTTTCCTGGGGCCTGGTCATGGCCACATATAAAACACGCAGCTCTTCTCCCAGGCTGTCCCTGCGCAGCTTGCCGGAAAGCACGCTTTTCTTCAGGGTGTTTCCCTTCACCCGGGATTCTATGTCCATAAAATCAAGGGCAATTCCGTAATCCATGTCCATTATCACCGGTTTGCTGGTATCCTGCATGTTGAACTTCTTGGACAGCCCGGAAACGAAGCAGACGGGGAATTCCAGTCCCTTGGATTTATGGATGCTCATGATCCGCACGGTGTCCGCATTTTCATCCTGTATGTTGGCTTCCCCGTAATCGATATTGTATTTTTCCACCTGCTCCATGTAGCGGATAAAATGGAACAGGCCGAAATAGCTTGTTTTCTCGAAATTTTCCGCCTTTGCAAGAAGCATTTCCACATTGGCCCTGCGCTGCTCCCCGCCGGGCAGGGCGGATATGGTGTACAGGTATCCGGTTTCCTGAAGGAACTGCTCCATAAGCTGATGGATAGGCATATAAGCAACGTACCGCCGGAACCGATCCAGCATGTCGTGAAAACGGCCGGCTTTGCCACAAAGCTCCTCCCTGCTGCCTTGCCGGGCATAAGCGGTCAGGCAGGTATAAAGCCGCCGCCCCGCGCCGCCCATTTCCGCTTTCATGCAGGCGATATCCTCATCGGTAAAACCTGCCGCATCCGATTTCAAAACGCCGAAAAGAGGGATATCCTGAAGGGGGTTTCCAAGCACTTTCAGGAAATTCAGTATGGTCTGCACCTCCGTCGCCGCAAAATAGCCGGTTTTGGAGGTGATGTAAACAGGAATGCCGCTTTTTTCCAGCACCTTTTTAAATACCTCATCCCAACCTGCCGTGGTCCTAAGCAGGATGACAATATCCCCATAGCCGGCAGGCCGCAGGCCGCCGGTATCCTTATCCGCCACCGGCAGCCTTCCCACTATCCGGCGGATTTTACCTGCAACTGCCAGCGCTTCCCGTTCCCGGTCCTCCAGTCCGTCCTCTTCCGCCAGGGTGAGCAGTACCTCGGTACGGTACACGTCCTCTTCTTCCCCTTCCGGCTCCGGGAAAACGGCTCCGGGATACAGCGCGGCGTCCTTATCGTATTCCACGCCCCCCAGATCCCGTCCCATCAGCACGGAAAAGCAGGCATTGACGCTGTCCGTCACCTGGTGCCGGCTTCTGAAATTCTGTTTCAGGTCAATGCGGCGTTCTTTCCCCCCGTCTTTCCCGTAACGTTCAAACTTCTCCATGAACAGCTCCGGCCTGGCCAGACGGAATTTATAAATGCTCTGCTTCACATCCCCGACCATAAACCGGTTGAATCTGCCGTCCTCTTCCCCGGAGATACTTTTCAGCAGATATTCCTGCACCAGGTTGCTGTCCTGGTATTCGTCAATCATGATTTCCGCGTAATAGTCCCGCATTTCCCGGGCCGCTGCTGTGGGATATACCCCATCCTCCCTTTTTTCCGTAAGTATCCGCAGGGCCATATGCTCCATATCATGGAAATCCAAGAGATTCTTTTCCCGCTTTTTCTCATCCAGGCGGATCCGGAAATCGTTGGTCAGAGATAAAAGGCAGGATACATACGGGGCGCAGGCCGCCATACGCTCCGCCTGGGACCGGGGAGAGGCATAGAAATATTTCTTCGCCAGCCCGCCCAGCAAATCCTTCACAATCCCCCTTATTTCCTTGGCCCGTTCCCTTTTTTCAGGGGACACGCCGGTATCTTTTTTGGAGCTGATCCTGCCGAAGGAAAGCCCGGCAAAGCCTTCATACAGCTCCTGAAGGCTTTTTGCCGCCCGCAGTTGTTCCAGGGTGCATTTGTCCTCTTCCAGGGTATCCAGATACATATAAGGGCCATCCGGCTCCCTGCTGATCGTCAGGGCCTGTTCCAGGCTGTCCGCCGCTTCCCCCAGCATGGTATGCACATATTCCTCCAGCAGTTCCACCCAACGGCATTGCTCCATAGTCTCCGGGGATACCGCGTAATCCCTGCCGTGTTCTTCCAGCCATTCGCCCGGCCAGGGATAGCTCATGGCGAACTCATACAGTCCTAAAATCTGTTCCTCCAGACGTTTTTCCTTCCCTGTCGGTGCAAAATATTCCACACAGGCGAGAAAATCTTCTTCCCCCTTTGTAAAATATTCCTCCAGCATCTGAGCCAGCACGTCCTGCATCAGCAGCCGGATTTCCCCGTCATCCGCCACCCGGAAATCCGGATCCAGATCGATTTCATCAAAATGATTCCGTATAATATAGAGGCAGAAGCTGTCTATCGTCGTTATCTGGGCATTATGAATCAGCGTCAGCTGCTTAAGCAGATGGGCGTTGCCCGGATTCTCGTCCACTCTGGCGGAAAGCGCCTGGGTAATCCGTTCCCTCATCTGGGCCGCCGCCGCATTGGTAAAGGTAACCACCAGAAGCCTGTCAATATCCACCGGATGATCCCCATCGCTCACCATCTGTATGATCCGTTCCACCAAAACGGCCGTCTTTCCGCTTCCTGCCGCCGCCGATACCAGAATGCTGCTGTTTCTTGCCTCAATGGTCGCCTGCTGATCCGGTGTAAATGTCACTGCCATTTCCTGCTCCTTCCAACGCTTTCTTAATCTTTTCCAGCGCTTCCTCTTCCTCCAGTTTTTCCAGCTCACGCTTCCGGAACCCCGGTATTTTCCGGTCGAATCCGCACACCCTGCTATAAGGGCAGTATGTGCATGCATCCTTTGCCGACTGGCCGCTCCCCTGTACATACGGATTCAGGGCAATGTTTCCGTCCAGGATGCCCTTGCCGATTTCTTTGATTTTCAGATTGACATAGTCGGATATAACCCGGAAATCATTTTCCTGCAAAATGCTGGATCGGGCGCTGAAAGAACCGTCTTTTTTGCGTTCCACGGGAATGACATCGGATTTGGTCCCGAATGCCCCGTCCAGGCTGGCTACAACAGCCTCATCCGCATTTACCACACCGGTCATGCGCAGCCCTGCCAGGATTTTTTCCCGGATCTGTTCCTCATCTAACGTTTCGTCCCCCTCCACAATGGGGTCATGCACCCGGTAATACAGCATGGCCGCAGGTACCACCAACCGATCCGGATACCGTTTTTCTTCCATTTCCACAGCGGCGTTCATATAGACCACCAGCTGCAGCTGCAGCCCGTAATACAAGGCCGCAAGGCTGAAATCCCGGTTCCCGGACTTATAATCAATAACTTTTACGTAGACCTTTTCTTCCTCTTCACATACGTCCACACGGTCAATCCGCCCCCGCAGGCGCAGCTTTTCTTCCCCCGTAAGGGCAATATTCACCGATTCCAGATCCTCCAGGACGGAGAAGGAGACTTCAAACTGTTCCGGGCGGAATGCCCCTTTTTTCAGCTGATACTGCAGTGTTGCCACCGTCCGTTTCAGGATCCGCTTCAGCCTCGTTATCACATACTGGTTCCGGGCATTGTCAAAAAGGACAGCCTCCCCATAGGTTACCGCGTAGGCCTCCACCGCTTCCTCCACCAGCCGTTCCCCTTCTTCTTTGGGAAAATCAAACCAGTTCCAGCCGTGTTCCTTCAGCTTGTCCCCGAAAATCTCCAGAACCCCATGAAAAATATTTCCCATATCCACATCCTCAAAGCTGTACCCGTCCCGTTCCTTCAGCATCAGTCCATACTGCAGGAAATGGGCATAGGCACAGGATGCATACTGCTCCAGGCGGCTTACACTTCCCAAAAGTGTGCGCCCGAACAACGCCAGGGCCGCCTCTCTGGCCAGAGGCCTGTCCCGGTAGCTGTAAAAAGCCTTATCACTCATATTCCCGGCCCATTCCCGGGTTTTCTCCGCCCCGGCATAGATCTGATAAAGGTGCCGGAAATTCTGTTCGTCCTCCCCGCCCCTTTCCATCCTGCCGTCCGCAAACCTGCGCAGCCCCTGGACAAATCCGTCCCTGCCGTCCTCCAGTGTCTGCACCTGGACAAGCTTTGGAAGCTCCTCCGGCTTTTCCACCCGGATGGAAGGAAACAGCTTTTTCACCGTATCGATCAAATAAGCAGGCCTCATGGAACGCCCTTCGCTGCTCATCCTGGCATAGGACAGATACAGCGTGTCCGACGGCTTTGTCATATTCATATACAGGTAAAGCTTCTGGATATACATCTGCTGCCTGGGAGTAGGCGCCAGCTCCATCCCGCTTTCCGCCAGGAATTCCCGATCCATATCCGATATGATCCCGCCGCTTCCCGCCGCTTTGGGGATATAACCGTCATTGACTCCAAGGAAAAACAGCGCTTTCACCTGCTTCAGACGGGTCCGCTCCATATCCCCCGCCACAACGCGATCCACGTTCCGGGGAATGGTCCCCACCTGGATTTCCTGAAAACCAGCCTCCAGAATCTGGGAAAATTCATCCATTTTAACCGGCTCATCCCCGATCAGTTCCACGAAGCTGTCCAGAAGATCCATGACAAGCCTGTAAATCTGGGCGTATTCCCTTTCCTTAACCGCATCCCCTTCTCCTGCAAACTGTTCCTCATAGGCCTTCAGCTTACGCTGGACCTCATTTTTTTCTATAAAAGAATACAGCCCCATCACGAGCGAACGGGTATCCGTAAAGGACTGCATCAGAGGCTCCATCTGCTCCACCAGCCTCCGTCTGCTTTCATTCAGCTCTTCCAGCATTTCCAGTTCATTTTCCATATCGGGCGTTTTGCGCACAAACATGGACTGCCATCTTTTTTTCCCCCTCACCCCGGTGGCAAGCACATAATTTTCCAGCCTGTCGGCTTCCTCCGGCGTAAAATCCGCCAGCCCGCTGCGGATATAGTGAAAGACCGATTCATAGGTAAAATTCCTGGTCACAATCTGCAGGGCGCTTTTCAGATATTCAATAAAAGGGTTCAGGACAATCCCTCTTGTCTGATCCAGGTAAAGGGGAATGTCATACAGGGCCGCCGTCCGTTCCAGAAAGCTGGCATACGCCCCCAGATCCCCGGCAATCACAGCCACATCCCGGTAACAGTTCCCTGTCCGGCGTACATATTCCCGGATGGCAATACACACCTGCCGGACCTCCTCCTGCTGGGTGGACGCCTCCATAATCCGTATCCGGGCTTCTCCTTCGTATGGCTTGCAGGGATAACGGAACAGCTGCTTTTCCAGATGCGCCATAGAAGGATTCTCCCGGAATCGGGGTACCGGATTCTGGTTCAGGATGACATCCTCCCCCCGTGCCACACCTGCCTCCGCCGCCAGGCGGCTTAAAGACACCACCGTCTTTTTACTCAGATGAAAAAGGTTCTGTTCCTCCTTTTCCTCATACATATCCTCGTTTCCGTCTATAACCACAGAAACAATCACCTCGTCCGCCAGCCCCATCAGCTGCTGCAGCACCCGGTTCTGTACCGGCGTAAACCCGGTAAACCCGTCGAAAGCGATCACGCTCCCCCTCACCAGGTTCGACCGGGGAAGCAGCCTGGCCAGCACATCCAGCGTTTCCTCGGTGGTGATATATTTTTCCCGTATATATTCACGAAACCCCTGATAAAGAACGCCAAGATCCTTCAGCTTGTGATAGAGCTGCCCTTTTTTACGGGCATAATCCGTCAGCTTCTCCAGTTCCTCCATACCGATCCCGTACTGCATGAACTCCGATATCGCCGATTTCACCTCATGGATATATCCGGTCTTATTCAGGTTCCCTCCGATAACGGATGTCTCCCCCTTCAGTTTCCCCGCTATTTTACGGAGCACAAGGCTCTTGCCCGTATCGTCCAGCACCGGCCTCTCATCCGCCCCCACCTCTTCCATAATCCGGTGGGAAAGCCTTCCGAAGCTGAGTACGTCGATATTCATAATCCCCCTGTCAGGATGCATCGTCACCAGATCCATCTGGGTCTGCATTGTAAACTGATCGGGCACGATGATTAAAAAATTCCGGTCTGGCTCCTCCATGGAACGCCGTATGATCTCCCGGTAAAGCCCTGTACTTTTCCCCGCCCCGGACGCTCCTGTATAAAAACGCAATGACACGATTATCCCTCCTGTATCTGTGCAGCAGACTCCTGAAACATCTTATTTACTATACCATATTTCCCATGCCCTGACATCTTCCAATTTCTATCTCGCAGTCCCAGGTTACGCAGTACGGGGGCTTTATTTCCCCTATCAGCATGAAACAATATCAAATAATCCCGGCTCTTTCCAAAGCATCTGCTGTTCCGATCCGATAGAAAAATACGACGTTTTCCGGTGGATAAGCCTATAATTTCAAGGCAACACTATCACTGACTGCATACGTGCCCGAAGCCGGATACCCAGACATGAAAACGGGCTGTCCCCAGCCAAAGCCGGCGGCATATTCCACGACAAAAAGGAGGATAACATGAGAAACCTGATCCCATTTAATGAAAACTGGTATTTTTCCCGGGAGGACACCGGACTCCCCCGCACCCTTCCCTCCGACTGGGAAAAAGTAACCCTTCCCCACACCTGGAACGCCATAGACGGCCAGGACGGCAGGGGAGATTATTACCGCGGCGCCTGCTGGTATGCCAAAGAATTTCCCACGCCGCCCGATGCGGAAGGGAAAAAATTATTTCTGGAGGTACTGGCCGTTTCCCTGTCGGGGAAGGTTTTTGTAAATGGCCGGGAAGCGGCTTATCATGAGGGAGGGTTTTCTTCCTTCACCGCCGAAATCACCGGTTATCTGCACCCGGCTGCTTCGAAGGATCCGAACCTTCTCGTAATATGCGCGGACAATAGCGACCGGCCCCATATCTACCCCCGTATGGCTGATTTCACCTTTTACGGAGGGTTATACAGGGGGGTGAACCTGATCGTCGTTCCGCAGGTTCACTTTGATCTGGAATTCTGGGGTGCCCCCGGCCTCTCGGTCACATCCCTGCCGGAAGGGGATTGTGCTTTCCTGAAGCTGCAGACCTGGATCAAACATGCGGATGACGATTATACGGTCCGCTATCTCATCACAGACGCTGCGGGTGAGGTAACAGGAGAAGCCTGGCGGCCCGCCGGCGATCCCGGCACCAGCCTCTTTCTTCCCAAAGCCCATCTGTGGCAGGGCGTGGAGGATCCCTATCTGTATACCTGCACGGCCTCTTTGGTCTACCGGAACGAAACCGTGGACGAAATCAGCTGCCGTTTCGGCATCCGCAGCTTTTCCGTGGATCCGGAAAAGGGATTCTTCCTGAACGGAAAGCCTATGATGCTCCGGGGCGTATCCCGGCACCAGGACCGTCTGTACCGGGGAAATGCCCTTACCCGGGAGGAGCATTATGAAGATGCCGGTCTGATACGGGAAATCGGCGCCAATACCGTACGGCTGGCCCATTACCAGCACAGCCGCGATTTCTACGATGCCTGCGACGAATACGGCTTTGTCGTATGGGCGGAAATCCCCTATATCAGCAGCCAGAGTGAGGACCAAAATGCCCATGAAAACTGCCGTACCCAAATGCAGGAGCTGGTCTATCAGAATTACAACCACCCTTCCATCTGCTTCTGGGGTATATCCAACGAAATCACCATTGCGGGGGAAAAGCCCGGTCTGGTGGAAAACCACAAAGACCTGCAATCCCTGGTAAAAAGCATCGATCCCACCCGTCTGACCACCATGGCCCATGTGAGCATGGTCCCCCCGGAAAGCAGGCTGCATGGGATTACGGATTTGGAGAGCTATAACCATTACTTCGGCTGGTACGGCGGGGTCTATACCGACAACGAAAAATGGCTGGATCACTTCCACGAGACACACCCGGAAATCTGTCTCGGCCTTTCTGAGTACGGCGCGGAAGGAATTATCACCTACCAGCCCGATGTTCCGAAATGCAGGGATTATTCGGAGAGCTACCAGGCCGAATACCATGAACACATGGCGGCTGTCCTCATGGAACGCCCCTATCTGTGGAGCACTTATGTCTGGAATATGTTTGATTTCGGCTGTGCCGCCCGTAACGAAGGCGGGACCGCCGGCCGCAACAACAAGGGCCTGGTAACCCTGGACCGGAAAATAAAAAAGGACGCTTTTTATCTGTATAAGGCTTACTGGAGCAGCGAACCTTTTGTCCACATCTGCGGACGCCGCTTCGCACAGCGCACAGATTTTCCTGCCGGAAGCGGTACCATTACCCTCCGGATATACTCCAACCAGCCGGAGGTAAGTCTGTACTGTAATGGGGATCTTTTCCTCACCCTCACGGGCAGCCATGTCTTTGTATTTGAACAGGTCCCCCTGAAGGATGGCTTCACCTGCTTTACCGCCTGCGCCGGGGACTGTTCGGATACCATATCCCTGCAGCGGATCGATGAAAAACCTGCCGTTTATACCCTGCCCCCGGAAGAAGAGGAGGACACCGACGGCGCAGCCAACTGGTTTGACGAAGCTGCCGCAACAGAAGCCAATGCCCCCATGGAATTCCCGGAGGGCCGGTTTTCCGTAAAAGATCCGGTCAGGGATATCTTGCGGCAGGAAGAAGCCGCCCGGATCCTGACAGGCGCCCTGTCCTCCCTGACCGGTATGAAGCTGAAAAAAGGGATGCTGGGTATGCTGGGGGAAAAAACAGCGGAGGAACTCGTGGATATGATGGGTTCCATGGGCATGGGCGCTACAATTCCGGAGGGTGCCGCCAGGATAATCAATGCGGAATTGAATAAAATCCCCAAAGCAAAGTAAACTTTTCCGCACGAACAGAGAATATATGTGTTACTCAAACTTCGCAGGAGCAAAATGGCCTTCCGCCCGCTGGCAGAGTGGTGTCCCCGGGATGGAAAAGGATATTCGCCAGTCCATCAGGCCGGACATTCCAATGAGCCCGAAGGCGTCAAGTGTGTCAGATGAGGCTGACACACTTGACCGGTC
>NZ_QUES01000033.1:0-71228 GCF_003478085.1 Eisenbergiella sp. OF01-20
TGCTATAAAATCAATGTTTGGTAGATATCACGAATTCACTTTGAAATTTTACCTTTTTTAGGAGGTCCCTTTTTAGGAGGTCAATATGAAATATACCGTCAAGCAATTAGCAGATAAAATGGAAATCAGCGAGCATACACTGCGCTATTATACCGACATGGGCTTGCTGCCCTGTGGTCGTGACAAAAATAACCGTCGAGTATTTGATCAGGAGAGTGTCAATTGGGTTGAGGGCATCAAGTGCTTGCGTAGTTGCGGAATGTCCATTGAGGCCATCAAGGAATACTCTGATCTCTGCATGGAGAAGGAGACCGAGGAGAGACTGAGGGCGAGGGAGACCATCTTCCTCCAGCAGCAAAAGGTAGCCCACCAGCGGCTCGCCCAAGCGCAGGCAACCGCTGACTATATAGACAAAAAGGTGGAGCATTACCGGGCGGTCTTGGCTGGAGAAACAGCCAACGACACCAATCCGAACAATTGGGATGCAGCGCCTAAAAAGGGATGCTGATAGAACAAAGCCGTAGAGTAGATTGATATGCTCTACGGCTTTGTTCTTATATACCTAATATAGTCCATACATACGTCGGGGCTGTTAACATAAACACAAGACATACAAATAAAATCGCGGGTGCAACCCACTCAAATTGTCCGTGTTTCCGGTAATCAAAATACGCTGTGCCAAGCTTGGCAAAAAAGAAAACAGCCAGAACTAGATCAATGGCAGGAAACACCACGTTATTTACGACTGCTTTTATCTGTTCTGAAGCCGCCCCCCATGTCTCCTCGATGGCACTTGCCACATCCCCGTTTGCTGCACATACCGGGATACAGAAAACACTGGCTGTCAGGATTACCGCACAGAGGATTTTTACAATTTGTTTCATTATTTCTCCCTTCCTGATGGTAAATAAGATGGAAAAGAAAAAACCGCAGATCCTGTATCCGGTTTCCACAGTTCTTTCTTTCCTGCTGTTCTATTTTTTACTCCGGATTCTGTGGTGCGTTATGCCAATCCTCCCAGGCATTTCCTTCAATGGTTATGGTATCTGACAGGTTCATGCTCAGCATGCCGGCCGGGGTCCAGCAGTCTGCGAGCCATGTATAAGGCGTATAACTTCCATCCGGAAACCATAGGGGAACAAAGTGCGTACGCCTGTTATAGGTGCTGTAGCGGTTTTCCTGGAATTCATGGGTCATATCGTATCCCCCGCCCATCCGATCTAATAGCCGCCAGTACAACTCATAATGAAACTCCGGGAAATAAGTGACTGCATTCTGCGCCGCCGTTACTGCGGAGCCCTGGTTTGTAGAAACATGGGTAGTAACCTCTTCATTGATCCCATAGCCTGACTTCATACTTTTTTCTTTGGCTGTAGGTGACTTTTCATCCGGAATGATGGCCATGGAGGCCGTCAGGCTGGCAGAGTAACGATCCAGTTCAAATTCCCATTTTCCTTCATCTTTCCAATACCCTTCATCCCCTGATATTTCTGGATTCCCACTATGCCAAACCCAGTTGGAATGCCACCATGGCCTCCAAACAGTCCAGTCCGCTGCGGTACACTGCTCTTTTCCCGGTATTGAGAGCCAAAAAAAGCTGTCATTTCGATCATCTGCCTGGGGATCCGGGGGAGGATTGTCGTCCAGATCTACAATATTTACCCGGATGCTTCCCTTATTCACAGAAGCACTCCCCTGTACCTGAACCATAATCGTGATTTTCTGTGGTTCCGCCGGCGTTGTCCACCGTATCCAAGCCAGCTGGCTCTCGCCCTCCGGATAATAAACATTCTCAACCTTATAACTTTGTCCTGCCACATGGAAGACTACCGATACCGCATGATCCGGATCGCTCTGCCCGCCTCTCACCGTCACTGCGGTTATCACCTCCGTATTGGTCCGGTACTCATAGTCAAAGGTACTGATTTCCGGCTCTTCCGGGGGCATATCTTTGAAACGCACAATTCCAAGGCCCAGGCTGGATATAATATCCGCATCCGACGCGGCTGTGCTGCGGCTGCCGCCCCATGCAGGAAAACCCAGATCGGCTGTTTCCAGAAACATGGATAATGGTAAGTTTTTATGTGTCAAAGATACCATCTTCTTACGCAGACCGCCGCTTAGCTGTTGATCATATATAGCTGCTTCGGTTGCAGTTGTTGCAATCATTACGCCTTGAAAAGTAAAATAGGCTACAGGCTCCAAAAGTAGGCGGTATTCTCCTCCGATCAGAACATCATAATCCATCCCGGTATGGTTCGCCACAAGCTGCGCAAGAAATTCTGAGCAAAAATATCTCTTTATTACCTCTATATTATTTTTACCATTTGAACTAATTACTCGTGGTATTGATTGTGGCGGTTTAATACAGGCATACCCGCCTTTTATTGGAGAAAGCTTTGCTCCATTGGTATACTGCAGCTTACTCACTTTTCCAAAATGATAAAGGCTGACCTTTGGTGGTGCATTTGTCAAATCAATTGAAGGTGCCACTATTGCATGATCACTGGCCCTTACCACGGTAACGCGAACCCCCTCATTCCCTGAAGTCCATCTATTCTGGCTCGTTCCCTGCCCCATCCCACCACCACCAGTATCAATATTTCCACTTCCTCCGGTGTCCGCATAAGCCGTTAAAGGGAATCCGCCTAAAAGCACACATAAAATAACCATAATACTATAAAAACATTTCATAGATTACCTTTCTGAAAAAAGAAAAAGCACAGTAAAATACTGCACTTTTTCAAAATAAAAATTATTAATCCATTATACCCACTTGTTTGTTGATATCTCCATCACTTTGGCCATTAATTACCTGATTGGCACCTCCATCCGGTACATTATCAAATCCGGGCAACCCGCCTCCGCTATTCTCCGCCCCGTTGTCGGCAGGCGGTGTATTAGAATCTTGCACCTCCGTTGCCGCTGGCGTCTCAACTTTCGTCCCATCCGGCTTCTTTGTCGGATCGGTTTTAACCGCATCCTCCGGTTCTGCCGGCTTGGTCACCTCCGGCTGGATGCTCTGTTCTGTTTGATCCGTCTGGGCCGGACGGCTGTCTACCGGCTGGTCTGTGTTATCCTCTGCCGTATTCGGCTGGATCACCATTTCCGTTTCCCTGCTTTCTTCGGTAGCTGCAGCTTCGGATGGTTCCACCACGACCTCCGTCTCTACCTGGCTTTCCTCCGGCATTTTATCTTCCCCTGCTGGCTTCTTGGAAAACTGCAGGCCAATTGCAGCAAGCAGAAGCACACAAATCACAGCCCCTCCGCCCACCGCCAGATATCTTTTCTTTTTTTCTGTCCATTTCATAGGATAAATTCCTCCTTGACATAAATGATTTCCTGTTACGTAAAACATACTATAACATGCACCGGAAGTCCAGCAGATTCCTTCACCATTCCGCTTAGAATACTTCGATATATCCTGCCTGCACTTTTAAGGTGAGATGTATCGAAGGCAGCAGCCTGCCGCCAAAACGCACAGGCACCTCCAGCCGGATTACGGCATCCGCTTCAAACCGTTGGGAATTACCGGGATCGGCTGGGGCCAGCGGCGCATTGCACAGGGTTACCTGCAGCCCGTCCAGGGCAAATTCCACAGCGGTTCCTGCCTCCCCTGCATATTTCACATGGCGTTCCCCTTCCATCTCCATGCCCAGGGTACTGTCCAGATACGTATAGATGTCTCCTTCTATCACATCAGGCTCCCAGCCTGTCTCACCGGAAGCCTGATAGCCTCCTGCATACCCCTCCCTTATCCCATGGTAAACACCTGCATAGTTATCGTTGACAACCGTAATCACTCCATCCTGCAATGCCTCCCGTACCCCCGCAGTGATGATTTGCAGGCGGAAGTACTCGCTGACACAACAAAAAAGCAGAAGGAGTGCCAGTACTACAGCTATCACCAAGGGAAAGGCGGTTCCCTGGTGTTCCTCAAGGATCCGTTTGATTTTTTGAATCAACTGCCTCCTCCTCACTTCCAATACACTTCTGATTTTCCGGTTGCCTGGGACTGCAGTGTCACCGGGAATGACCCGAACCTCCCAAACAGTCCAATCTCCTTCGGGAGTGTCAGTGTCACCGTCACTTCCTCATTCAGCTGGATTTTTCCTTCCGTCGACCATGTTATTTCCGGATCGATACCTGTTTTCTCCCGCAAAACCGCCGCACGCCGTTCCGTTTCTGAACCTACATTTCCTGTTATCTCCGCTTCCCGTACCAGTTCTGTGGCAAAGGTATCCAGCCGCTGCTTGGCGATATATACCGGCAGCACCCGCACAGCCAGGGCCAGAACCAGGACTGCGCACAAAACCAGCACAATCATATCCACATAGCCTTCTCCCCGTCTGTCTTTCCCAAGCCTGGCAAGCCGCCTGGTTCCCGTCCGGATAAGGGCACGTTTTGAATCCTTCCCACCCATGTTGGTACCCATAAGTTTCCCCCTCTCCTAAAACATCCCGCCCAGGCTGGTCACTGCGATATAGCAGATCACGGCCAGATAAGTCAGCAGAAAACATAAAAGCATGGCAAACGAAAACACACGGATTTTAGGCGGTATTTTCTGTGCTTCTGTCTTTAACCGCTGCAGTTCCAGCTGCTTGAAATCATGGGACAGCATCTGGAAATATACCGCACTGTCGTCCCCCCGCAGAACGCCGATTAACCCCCGCACCACATCCGACAGCATCGGCGAGTTCAGCCTGGCCTCAAACCGGGTAAGGGCCGCCTCGTAGTTGGAGGATCGCATATCCGCCAGCAGGATGTCCAGTTCCCCCTTCAGCGCAGGGCCGGCGTTCTTCTGGTACCGCTCCAGCATCCCTATTACGTTCCGGCCGGCTTTTAATTCCTGTTCTATCGTGGCCGCCAGACGGGGCAGTTCCCTTTCGATTTCCTCCCGTTTGGCTTTCCTCTTTTCGTCTGCCTTCTGGCTTTCTTTCAAATAAACCAGGACGGCCAGGACGACAACAAGCGGGGCCAGTAAAGGGAGGAGAAACACGCAGGGAATTACCCCAAGCAGGACGGTCCCCGCCTTCACCAGGGAATAGGCATGGAAGACTTCCGGGGACATAGCGATTCCGGCAGCCTGCAATACATTGACCCTCCGGCTGCGTTTATATTCCTCCATCCGGATCCCCCTGGCCAGCCGAACCGCCACAGTCATCAGAAAGGTTTCCCATGTTTTGGCCGCTTTCCGCTCCTGTTTCACTGTCCCCAGCATGGCTCTCGCCGCCCCCAAGGTAGGAATCCGGAAGAAAGAAGCAGCCAGGAAGAACAGGCCCAGGGCTAAAAACAGCCCGAATAAAAAGAGCAGTCCTCTCATCCCCTCACCTCCTGTACTCTATGGGACGGGTCAGCTTTACCACACAGCCGGCAGATACAAATACTACTCCGGCTGTCACCGCCAGGATTCCCTGCCCCAGCGCCGTATGCATCAGGACCGCATACCAGTCTTTGTTCAGCAGGTACATAAGCGGGATATTGCCTACAACAAAAAGTACCATGAGCAAAAACTCCTTACGCGGTTCAGCAACCATATAATCCAGATCGGCATTCACGTTGCGCATATCCGACAGCTTGGCAACGATAGGCGTAAGGGTGGTTTTCAGGCTGCGGTCATGCAGGCAGTCGCACAGGGCATCACACCATTCCCGGAACACCCCATTATCAATCCTTCCCTGCATGGCCTTGATAGCCGCTTCCACATCTGGGTCCACCAGCTTTACCTGCATGAGGAAGCTGCGGAATACCCGGGATACCGGCGGGTTTACGTAGGTGACATTTTCTTCCACTGCGGTTACGATATCCTCCGTGCGCAGATAGGCGGTTGTGATTACGGACAGCGCCGTTTCCAGTTCCTCGGAAACATCCCGCTTATAATGGCTGGCCGTCAGCTTCACATACCAGAGGGGCAGGAACAAAAACCCTGCCGCAAGCACCGGGGCCAGGAAGAAGTTCCCTATCAGGATCGCGGCAGCCCCTCCCACACAGAACAATACCAGGGAAGCGGCACACACCAGGGAAAAATGCTTTTCCCGGCCGGTCATCTCCAGGACGGCCTGCGCCTCCCGGAGTTCCCGCTGCAGGATACCCGGTTTCTTTTTGTGGGTGGATGCTTTCAGTTCCTCCCGGATATTCCGCCGGGGCTTTAAAAGGGCGGCAAACAGGCCGTCTGAAAATTCCACCGGTTTTAAATCCAACAGGATAAACACACCGGTAATCATGCCGGCACAGGCCAGCAGTCGGATTGCTGTCATACCGTTTTCTCCTCCTTTTTCTCTTAGGGCATCCGGGTAAGCCGTTCCAGAATCGTCTGGGGCATGCCATTTTCCATCAGGCGGCGGGCCAGGCTTTCCGAAATGGGATTTACCTGCCTGTGTTCCCCGGTGATGACGAAACTCCCGTTTTCCACCCGGTTCTCCTGAATCCGGTACTGGAACAGAGGCCGGAACCTGCGGGTGCCGTCCCCCAGGATTTCACACTCCATGATCTCCATCAGACGCCGTTCCTTATTTTCCAGCTGCTTACAGAACGCTACAATCGGGTAGGCTTCCGTTACAAAACCCAGCAGGGTTTCATCACTCATATCCACGGCGCGCTTACACAAGGACACCATGCGGCGGTAGGTGGCGTCACAGCTCATGGAATGGATGGTGGTGACCACCGCCATCCCGGTACGGGCCGCCTCCTGGGCCGCATTTGCCTCCGGGCCGCGCATCTCCCCCACCACAACCACATCCGGGTTAAAACGGAGGGCCATGTCCAGCAGGGCGATTTGATCGACCTTCTGGCGTTCGTTCTCGCTGTCACGGGTTAAGGTATGGATGATGGAATTCATCACCCTCCCATCCTCCCTCCGCACCAGGGCCAGCTCCCGGGAACCGTTCTCAATGGTATAAATCCGTTTCTTGTCCGGAATGGTGGTCAAAAGCCAGCCGAGCAGGGTCGTTTTCCCGGAACTGGTGGCTCCCGCCACGCATACGGATATTCCGTACCGGATACATTCCGCCAGGAAATCTAACATTTGCCCGGTGGCAGTCCCGCCCTGGATGAAATCCTCCCGCGTCATGTTCTGGGGATTGACAATCCGGATAGAAGCCGCTATCCCCACATCCGCATCCACAACAGGGGCTTTCAGGACGGCAATCCGTATGTTTTTGCTTAAATGCCCCAGGACGCAGGGGCTGGCATCATCCAGCACCATGCCGGAGACATGCAGCATCCGGCGCACCACGTTCAGGGCATGCTCCGGGCTGTCAAAATGTTCGTCAAGCTTGCGCGTAACGCCCCCCGCATACTGCACCTCCACATCGTCCCAGGCATTTACGTCGATCTCCTCAATGTCTTTACTATAAATGTACTTCGTCAGGAACCCGAACTCCGCCATCTCCGAATAAATTTCATCAATCAGCTGTCTGGTAGTCAGGCCGTCAACAGCAATCCGCTGATCCTGGATGTACTTGCCCGCAAAGCGGCGGATCTGCTGTCTTGCTTCTTCACTGCCGTTATCCAGCACCAATTCGCTGTATTCTTTGGCCAGATATGCCTGGACCTCCTTCAGTATCTCTGCAAAATTCCTGCGGTTATCCTCTGCATGGAAGAAAAGATCCTGGGTACGTAACGGTGGTGTTGTCCGTGTGGATGACACATTCCATACGCCGTCAGGTTCCTCAAGGGCCTCCGGGGCTTTGGTAACCGTTTCCACCGTGTCTTTCCCTACTGCCTCCAAGGGCCTTTCCTCCTGAATATCCCCCGGTTCCCTGGCTTCTTCGTTTCCTTCGCCTTCCCATGTACCAATACGGATACCATTCTCCGGCACCATCCGTTCTGCTTTCCGTTCCGGCGGTTGAGCGATCTGCCTGCCGCTCCCTTTCGCCTGGCCAGTCTCTGGGACACCTTTAGGCACTTCCCCATAAAATGCCCCCCTGCTTCTCTTTTCCCCTAACATCCAAACACCTCCCTTCCTATGGCTTCCAGGGTTTTCCGATAAATGCGGCTGTCTTTCAGCCCCAGCTCTTTCAATAAATTTCCTTCCAGCACCTGCCCCGCCAGTTCTTCCGAGTGGGGAAGCTGGAAAGCCACGCTGCCGAGTACCTGCTCGATGTGGCTGCTGGCTTCGTTGGGCTGTACATTACTTGCCACCTTATACTGCTTTTCCGCATTCCATTCCGCATCCCTTAAAAGCGGAAGCTGGCTGGAAAGGTAGCTGATGCTCTTCAAGTCACAATTTACCAGCCGCAGTACGGCATCCGCTTCCATTAGCGCTACCGCGGACAAGATATCGTTGGCAATGGCGCTGCTGCAATCGATGATAAGATAGGGCACTATGCCGCGCAGGCAGTCCAGGAGTTCTTCGGCCTGCTTCCTTTCGTAGGGGGGATAGGTATATTCGTTTTCTCCTTTCCTCATCCCTAAAATCGTCAGATGGCGGTACCTTTTATGGGTGATGCAGTGATGCTGTACCAGGGATTCCGATACGTGGGAAGCAGCCAGGATGCTTCCCAGAGAATGCTCTTCCTCCAGATCCCCCGGGGGACAGATGCAGGGGAGCATAGGGGTATTCATGTCACACAACAGCAGTGCCACATCCCGCTTCTGTGTGGCCAGATAAGCCGCCAGCTTCACTGCGGTAGTGGTTTTTCCACAGCCCGGGCTGCCCCAGACTGCCAGTATCTGGTTCGCATTCACCGGCTCCCCAATCGGTTCCTCATCTCTTATACTCCGGTTGAAAATACTGTGTTTCAGGAAATTCACTGTGTTTCCCCCTCACTTTCCACGGAACCAGTTACCTCCCCGGCTTCCTCCCTTTCCATGCTTTTTGTTTCCGGCTCTCCGCTTTCTGCCGAAACAGCATCCTTCCCGGGAACCTCTTTTTCTGCCTGCTTTGTCTGCGATTCGCCTTCCGTTTCTACGTCCGCCGGATGGTACATCTCGTCCAGCACCGTCTCCTGGGCGGTGATAAATGCCTGGGCATTCTCTGCTTCCCCCCGGTACACAAGAGAAAGATGCAGTTTCCCATCTGCCTCAAGTTCCGCAAGCAGTCTGGACTGTTCCGGGGTAACCAGCAGGGTGACCGTACCCGGAAGTTCTTTTTCGGAATCTTCCTCCGCCTTATCCCCTGTATTGGCATCATACCCACTGTTGGCTGTGACTGCGATGACCTCTACATACTGCAGCTCTGCCGGGATGACGGTCAGGCCCTGTTTCCGGTAATCCGGTGCAATAACAGATACAATGTCGCCGCTTTGCAGCTTTCCAGATAGGCCGTTGGCAAAGGCTTTTACCGACACAGATATGGCCTGTTTTTCCCCGTTCAGCTGGTAGAGGTAGGCGTTTTCTGCGATAGGTTCCTCCGCAATCTTCGAAAGCAGGATCGAGTCTCCGGGGGCAAAGTCTGCACAGGCGTATTTACCGATAACGGTGTCCGCATTTTTAGCCGTATCCTCCGGCAGGTTATAACTGCCTGCCTCTACTACGTTTACTTTTTCTGCCGTGATCACTTCCCCCTTTTCCACTGGCTTTACCACACGGACTATCGCTGCCCTTTCACTCATACTTTGATTGAACAGCGGTGTCACGACAAAGCAGATGATCAGGGACAGCAGGATACAAACCACACCGATAACTGTTCTATTTTTTAAAAATGACATTGTTTCCTCCCGATTGTTACTGGCAGGCTCATTCTTCAGGCCTGCCTTACTGTTCTGTTACTGTACCGAATAGTTCTTATGGGCGCGACGGTAAAGCAGGACCGCCACTACAGCCGCAGGAAGTATGGTGCAGATGGCGATAATAAGTCTTTTCTTCATAAAATAGTTCCTCCATTTTTTAATAAATAAGCAGCAATAGCCCCTGCCGAAAGGAAGGGGCCGACCGGATAGCCTTCTTTTCCTTCTTTTCCCAGAAGCCGTTTGATTCCGGAACAAACTCCGGCATACAGGATAAAACCGGTCAGGCCCAGGAGGGAAGCCGCCAGGCTGGCAGGCAGCCCCAATACCAGACCGGTGGCTGCCGCCAGCTTCACATCCCCGCCTCCAATCCCATTATCAAAGAATAGCGCCGTCATAAGATATGGCACAGCGCCCAGGATTCCGGCCAGGTTTTCCGGGGAAAAGCACAGCAGGGACAGTCCCGCAATCCCAAGCTGCAGGCTGTCAGGGATTTCTCTGGTACGGATATCACAGACAGAAACAGCCAACAGCAGAAGAAGGAACAAAACCGCCTGTATCTGCCAGCGAACTTCCCCTGAAATTTCACCGGTTACTGCCAGAAGGACAGCCTGGTTACCCGGCATAGTTGAACATTTCCTGGATCCGCCTTGAGATCTCAGGCAGTACCACGTCCCCGAACAGGGCATATAAACCGGCCAGCAGCAGTGCCCCAAGGACTACGGCGATCAGGATCACGACGGCCTGATCCACGTATCCGGATCCCCTTTTGTTCTTCAGTAAGGCAGCCATCTTTTTCCCCAGACAGTCCTTGCCCTGATTCCTGCGAAATAGTTTCTTCATTCTTTTTTTCTCCTTCCTCTCTTTTACATACCGCCCATCTGCTGGCCAGACGGCAGCGCTTCCTGTGCGGGTGCCTCCCGTGCCGGCAGTGCCTGCGCCTGGGTAATGGCCTGCTGGTAGGCATCCAATATCCCATGATAGAGCTGTTCCCGGAACTCGGCAGTCACAGGGAAGCACACCTCCTTATATCCGTCCTGCGTTTTCCGGCTGGGCATGGAAACAAACAGGCCGTCCCTGCCGCCTTCCACGACCTTGATCCCCCGGATGGCCAAACAGCCGTCGATGGTTGCGGAAGCATAAGCCCGGATTCCTCCCTGTCCCCCCGCCGGGTACATGGAAGAGATTCTGACATCCAATGTTGGCATAATGGTACGCCCTCCTTCTTTTCTGATTTTCATTCATAAAGGTTCCTTTTTGTTTTGTTATGGCCGCCGCAGACAGGCATCCCCTACAGGCTTTGGCTGTATCCTATCGTTTGGCTTCCCGCTTCCGGCTTCACTTCCTGAAAACCACACCGGTCCACGTAGTGGTATATGCTGCCGGAATCATCATAGAGTTCTAAAATATCGCTCATGGAGAGGGAATGCCCGGTATAGCCGGAGGGATGCTGCAAGTTGAATACCTCATATAATTGGTCCAGGTCATTGGTCTGCACCGCTCCGTCATAAACCGGCGTATAGTTTCTTAAATCAGGGGTCCCAAACACATGGCAGAGTTCTTCATATCCTATAAATTTCATCCGGATATCCACTTCCGGCTTCAGCTGCCAGACACGGCAGTTTTTTAATGGAGGCTGTTCCGGCCCTTCCTTCGTATGGGTCATGAGTCGTTCAAACATCCCTTCCACCCACTTTACTTCCCGGACAGCCGGCTGTTCTTCCAGGAACTGGCTTACGTCCTCCCGGCGGAACATCGGATCCACCTGTGCGCATCCGTCGGTAACCAGGCCTGCCCGGTTACCATAGTAAATAAGGATGCCTTTTTCTATTCGGATTGGTTTCATGTCATGCACGCCTCCTTACTTGAACTCCATCCCGTTTTCTGCCTCCTGCAGGAAGCCTCTGTTATTCCCAGGCGCAGGAAAGATGACCTGCCCTTCCTGTACTTCCATCACAGCCAAATCCTCCCTGTCACAAATCAGGATACGGTGCTGGTAAGGCATCTGCATCCTGACATATGCCTCCGCCTCTTCCGGGCCGCACAGCCAGACACCGGACGTATACTTTCCATCCTGCAGAAAACAGTAACCGGAAAACAACGGATCCTGTACGGAAGGGTTCCCTGCATCATACGGCCGGATCTGGGACAGCTGCAGCTTTGCGTCCTCCGGCAGCCGTTCCGGCTTTAGGGTTCCCATGACTTTCCTCCGTTCTATCTGGTATCTCTCCCCGTCCGCCAAAGAAACCAGATCCAGGGAACACTCCCCGGTATCCGGATTGCTGCCCTCCGGGCAGAAGAAAAGCTGCCCCGGGTAATCTCCTGACAACGCATCAGGGGTAAGTACAACGACATAGTTTTCCAAAGGACAGGCCTCCCCTGTCCGGTCGCAATCCCTATCGGTATACCCTGCCATCCCTCACCCCTCCTTTCTTTGCAGCAGTCCGCTCAATTCCCCTATCAGCTCCAGCCTGATGCTGTCGGACATGGATTTGAAGGCGGCACGTACATACGCTTCTACCGCTTCCGGGGACTGGTCCCCGGCCTCGATGATATCCACCTTGCAAACAGAGACGCTGCCATCTTCCACTCTCAGACGTACGATATCGCCATACTCCATTTTTGCCGCTTCCCGCAGGTTTTTGGGAATTAATACACGCCCCTTGCTGTCTACCAGCTTATAAATCGGTCTGTTACTCATACATATCCTCCTTCCTCCAGCGCCTGCCTGACTTCTTCCATGGGGATTCCCAGCTCTTCCAGCAAAACAGGCACCGATTGGTTAGCCATATGCAGGGGTTCTTCCTTTCCACCCTTTCCTTCTTGCGTTTCCCCGTTCATTTCTCCTCCCTTTCCGCTCTGTCTGCCCCGGAGATACCTGCCTCCTCCCATAGGGAAAACAGGCTGAGCTGTTCCGGCCTGTTCTGCCGCCCCGGATCATAGTTCGTTATAACTACTTCCGGGTACTCACAACCGCTGTCATAGCGCTGGGCCAGGTTATTTAACCGGCTGACTGCCGTGATAGGATACCCGTCATAAAGCTCCCGGATAAAGGAACAGTCATTGTAACTGACCATCCATTTTCCCTTACAACCTGCCAGGGCATCCCGGAGCCTGGCGTGATCCTCCCTGGCAAACACCACCGCGTAGTGCCCCTCGGTTTCAAAGTATGGCGGATCACAATAGAAAAAAGCGCTTTCCCGGTCATATTGCCGGATCAGCGCCTCAAAATCCTTGTTTTCAATTACCGTATCCGCCAGCCTGTGGGAAGCTTCCCAGATAGCAGCGAAACACTTGCGTACATCAAAGGGCTGGCAGGCATAGGAAGTACAGCCGCTTCCATAACTGTAGCGGATCAGCTTAAAAAAAGCGGCTGCCCGCTTCACGTCCGTCACCTCTGCATTTTCCTGCAGGATTTCCCGCATCTCCTCATAGGCTGGCGGCGGCAGGTTCCGCTCTGCCAGTTCCAGCTCCTCCTGTAAAAACCGGGTATCGAATTCCTGTTTCTCAATAAAGTTCCTTATTACACAGAACTCATCCCTGCTGTTAATGGGCAGGAACCCCAGCTCTTTTAAAAAGGCGCCCGTCCTCTTTTTCACGCAGAAGAACAGGTTGGCCAGGTTAGAGTTATAGTCATTATAGACTTCCATGCACCTTGGGTCCGGCGGCTTTCCAAACAGCACCCAGCCGCCCCCGCCGAATACCTCGATGTAACGGTCAAATGCAGCCGGAAACATGGTATATATCAGCTTTCGCAGCGCCTTTTTACCGCCTACCCAGGATATAAAACTGTTGATAATGTCTCACCTCCCGTGATGTCCATTTCTTCCCGATACGGCTGCCGCTACGCAGATGTCTGCCCGGTTTGTCCCTGCCGGAATTCCTCCAGGGACATCCCCCCGCAAAACCCCCAGTTTTTCGGAGTATAAGCGCCTCCTTCTGCCAGGGGGAATGGTTCCCTGCACAGAATCGTTCCCAGGTGGTTTCCTTCCACAAAGGGCCGTACCTCCGTAAAGCTGCCGTCCAGACGGTCCGAATCCCGGATGTCATAGCAATAAAGTCCTTCCGGTATGGTAGCCCGGTCCAGCCGCATACTGGTAAACAGTACCTGCCTGCCGTCAATCCGTGCTAAAAGATACCCTTCTTTCCCTGCATTAAAAATAGCCATTTCCTCTTTCCTTTCTCTGCTATATTCTCTGCCCCTCCCCTGTTTTACTGCATGGACAGGCCAGGCTCTGTTTGGGTATACTCCGGCAGGAAGGGCTTTTCATTCCGCCCTATAATCCCATAGGGGGTTTCCACAAACCCGCTTCTACGAAGCTGCCGTTCCCCAAAACCTTCAAAATCAAAGCCGGAAAAGGCCGGATCCTTTGTATGAATCCCCGCCTCCTCCAGGATATATTCCCCATAATCTGCGGCAGACAGGATTACAGCGTCATATTCATAACATGACAGATTCCCGGCTATGTCCAGTTCCATGTCAAGATCATTGCAAATTTCCCATTCCAGGATCGCTTTGTATTTTACCAGCGTCCGTTTATCCGGGAATGCCTGGATCCGTTCTGCCAGGAGGTTCAGCTTCCTGATATCCTCATCCCCTGCCAGCTGGTATTCCAGGGAAGGAAGGATACTTTTCGTTTCCTTAATGACACAGTTATCAAAGGTTTCCTCCCCCAATATACGTAATGCTTCCTGCATTGCTTCTTCCTCTGCAGGCAGCTCCAGCCATACCTTCCTCCCTGTCTCCTCCTCTGCGGTTTCCAGACGCAGTGCCAGGATCCCACCATGTTCCCCAGCCGCCCGGGGCAGATGCATCCCGTCATAAACCTCCCGCCAATCTTCTAAGGTTCCAAAGACATACCCTTTCCCGGTAAACATTCCCTGGTCGATCCTGCGCTGCAACGCCCCTGCCTTTTCCTCATCCAGCAGTTCATACACTTCGTCAGGCAGATCCCTGATCACATCCAACATATCCTCCTGGATGCTGACAGGATGGGTCCTATCCGCTCCCTCCTTCAGCCTCAGAATCCCTTCATATGCGGCAAGCTTTGCATCATCCATTCCCTGCAGCTTATGCGCAAGGAAGTTCACTTCCTCCAGTGTTTTACTTTCACATAATTTCAGATAAGTCCTGAGGAAATTCGGCCAGCCCTGAAATTGGTGCAGCTCATAGCCTCCCCCTTCCGGCACACGGGCGCGTTCCAGGGCATCTTCCATAGAAAACCTGCCCGCAGGCAGTTCCAACGGTGCCCCTTTGTACCCGCGTCTTCCTTTGTATTTGTCCGCAATGATTGTTACAAACATCTACGGTCCTCCCATCTGTATCCCTGTCGCCTGCTCCTGCTCTCCCTTCAGCTCCTGTTCTGTTTGTATCTGGAAAGAATAAGGGTTCCAGAAGCTGATATAAAGTTCACCGTCTTCAATCATCACCGGCCTTTGTTCAAATCCTTCCCCAAACCCATCGGAACACTGTCCTCTCCACTCCGCCTTCAGTTCTTCCAGTTCACCTCTGGATAACATGCCAAAGGTCTGTACCTCTAAAACACCCCATAATTCCCCATTCCAACTTTCAACGGAAGGTTGCATGCTGTAAACTTTACGTTCCAATAGTTTGTGATGCAGGTAAATGGCAAGCCCCCTGTCCCCTTCTTCCTCCAGGTGTTCCCGGCCCAGTGCCTCCCTTATCTCCTCCTCGTATGCAGTCAATTGATAAGGGTACCATTTTTGAGGCATGCCTTCCGGGTATCCCCAGCAGTCTGCAAAGAATTCCGCTGATAAAGGACTAAAAAACCGGAACGTTTCCACTTCCCCGGAAAAAGAAACCGGATGATACTTATTCCCCACAAGGCCATAGGCAGTTTGTACGGCTCCCTCCTGACTGTCTTTATGGGTATCTCCCGCAGGGGATGCGGATTCCGGCAGGAACCGGTATGCCTCCAAATCCTTCACAATCCGGATGGCCTCTTCCACGCAGGCAGGTGCTTCCGCCTCAAAGGCCGCGAAACAGAGCCTCTGTTTTTCTTCACTGTTTAGTTCTGTTTTCAGCATAGCGGCAAGCTGGTTGAGCTCCACAAGGGAACTGCCGCAGGGTACCCTTTCCTTTAATCCTTCCATGCCTTCCTTGTTATCCCGGATAAAAAAATCCTGGAAATCCTCCAGGCTTCCCACACCCAGTTTTTCCTTCCAGAAATGCAGGTTCGCGTCGGTTGCAGGCAGATACAAGGTATGGAATGTCCTCTTATACGGGATGGTTACCATAAGCGGGCTGGTATTCTCGTAGTCCGGATCCGGCAGCTGTTTCCCATCATAGAACACCTCCGCCGGCTCCTCCGTTAAGCCCAGATATCCTCCCTGCATGAAACAGCCTGTATGGTTCTGTAGATATCTCTGCCCTACCTCTTCATACTCGGAAAGCCCTTCCTGATTTACCTGCATCTCCCCCTCGTCTTCCATGATGATATACTCTCCCAGCTCATATTCGGTCAGGAGCCTGGGATAAAAACGGAAATGCGCCATGCTGCAGGACAGGTTTACCATATCCGCCAGGGTATCCGGTTTCCGGAGGGTAACTGCCGCACCGAACCTTTCCCGCTGGGAATCGGTCATCCCTTCGATCCGCCTGGCAAGAAAGTTCAGTTCTTCCAACTCTTGCTCTTGGCAAGGTATCTGATACAGGCATTCTTTCAGACTGGGGAAGGATGCAACAACCTGGTTTTCCGCATTCCCTGCCGGTTCCTTGTGCTGCAGCCAGGTGAATGCCACTTTGAATTCTTCCGCCGCAGCGGGAAGGATAAGCTCCATCCCCGCTTCCCCTTCCCGCTGTAAATATACTTTAAACATAATTTTCCCCCTTCTCCGGGAAAAGGAGGCACGGCCCATACCTGCAGAGCAGGAAGGCGTTAATCACCAGCCGGAAAGCCCTGTCACTTACCAACTCCCCATCCGTCAGTTCGGCCAGACTGACATGGCTCGTTCCCCGGTACAAATCCTTTGCTGTATGGTACAGTACATATCCATCCATATCCACACCGCGGATGGACACGGAAGTAAAATCGATAAAGTCCGGTTTCACAGCCGCCTCCGCACCTTTCCAAAGATTACTGTCCGCAGTTAACAGATACAGTGCCGCACACCAGGCCTCCTGGTCCGCATTCGCTTCCCGCTTTTCCCAGCAGGCCTGGAAACGGCTGCGGTGGCCGCTTTCCGGGAAAAAAGGCTTCGGTCTGCAGGACAGGGGTTGTGCACGCAGGGAAAAAGATTCTTCCCATACTTCTGCCAGGAACTGATGCAGGTAATCGCTGTAACCATTTGCCCCGCCTTCTTCCTGCCCTGTACTTCCCTCCCTGCCCTTTTCACAGGCACAGGCCCTGCCTGCCTCTATCCTGCCCTCCCCCATGCGGTTTTCCAGATGGCATATCACCATGCCGCTTTTCCGGGGCCGGAACCCGGGTATCCTCTGCATTTCCTGCTCCAGCCCTGCATAGGGGGTACCGTCCATAAATCTTGCCGTCATCCTGCGTTCTCCCTTCCCATCAATACATTTCCGTTTCGTTTTCTTCCTTCCATTGCTCCAGATCGGACAGACACATCTGCCCTTCTATCGTTTGATCTTCCATCCACCAGGAAAACACATCCGCCGCCGTCTTCCATTTCGTTTCCCTGCCTTCCGCATGGATCGCTTCCAGCATCTTGGCAAAAGACCGCAGGTATGCCTGTTCATAAGCGGGGAACAGGCGGAATTCAAACCACCTTGTTTTTCCGGCTAAAGGGCACCCCAGGCAGCCAACCCGGTAAAAGCCCATCCCATACAGGGGATTGGACTCCAGATGTTCGGAAGCAATATAATCCCAGATATTGGCATTACTCCAGTCTACAATGGGATTACAGATCCGCTTTCCCTTGACTGCGCAGCTTTCAAACAACTGCCTGCCTTCCTCATTGTCATTGTTCAGGATCGTTCTCTTCCTGATATCATCTGTATAATTCTCAAACACGCCCCTGCTGTTCTTCCGTTTTACACTTTCCGCCCATCTGACGCCGGTAATAATAAAACGGTTTTTGCATTGGTTTTCTTTTAAAATCTGACAGCAGTACCTCTGCCTCCTGGTGGGCGGGAACTTCTTCCGGGGGATTAGTGTCCACATGGTAACCGGTACTCCCTGGTAAACCGGTTTACTTATGGAACAGCGTATCCCCTGGCTTTCCAACTTCCGGAAAGTATCCCGCACATAGTAAATCGTCTGCGGGGCATCTGCCGTGGTCAGGTTATGCTGCACTTCATAGGGTATCCCTGCCCGCTTTGCTATTTCCCGGCATACCAGGCTGTCTTTCCCTCCGCTGTCTGTAACGACAAGCGGCTGCCCATACAGCCGCAGCGACATCTCGGATGCTGCTTTTACCCGTTCGATTGCTTTCTGCTCTAAATCCATTCGAAATAGAGTCAGATATCTTCTCCCGGCCGGAACTCTGCCTCCTTTCCCTGGTTTCTTTGCATAAAAAAGAGGCCTGCCGGATTTTTGCCCCTCCCGGTAAACCTCCATACTGCGTTATTTAATTGGATTTCTTAGCGGAACATGCCGATGGATTGGAACAACTCCACCATATCCCTGGCACCCATGTGATAGATTAACAGCCAGTCCTCTATGGCTGTGGCAAAAACCGAATCCACATATTTTTCTATCACCTCCTCTGCCTCTTTAGGCATGGTTTCCAATAATATTTTCACCTCTTCACTTGCTTTCCTCTGTTTTTTTACCACCTCCCCATAGCTCTCCCGCTTTTTCCGTTCTTCTTCCAGCTGGAGCTGTAAATATTCAATACATGCATTCCGGAATAGTTCCTCTTTGTCCATGCTGCCTCCTCCTTTCCCGTTTTTGGCAACACAAACATACTCCAAACCCGTTTCCAAGTCCAGCGAAAGAAGGGGAACCGGCTAAATTTTCTTATTTTTTCGGATCACATCTTGAATTCCATGGCCGAAAACGCTTTTTCCATTTCTTCTTCTGTCCTGACATATAACTCTTTCCCATTCTCTTCATCCCAGAAGCCGAGGAATGCGTCATCCCCCTGATAATCCATCGGGGACTCCAGAAACTGCCTTCCCCACCCTAATGCCATCATTTCTTTCCATTCTTCCATGAGCGCATGGTATTCCCTGTCATTTAATTCGCCCTTGGTTTGAATGTCCAGGATACAGTAAAGATCCTGGGCATATGCCACCACATCCGGCTGCATGAATACCACCCTGCGCAGCAGCAGCTGGTTGGATAATCCATCCGCCAGACCGCTTTCCCCCCATTCCTCCATACTTTTTTCTATGAGGGTATGGATACGGCCTTGTAACGGGACGGCCTTCTCCCCGGATAAAATATCCGGGAAGGTCCCATCCTTTCCGTTATAGCAGCTGATGGTAAGGGGGCTGTACCAGCGGAAGGGTTTGCCGTCCCGCCCGATCTCCGGGATTGCCCTTACCCGGTTCCTGACAATCCCGTGGCTGGTTTCTACAGGGCTGTCCTTCTTTATCCCCTCTTTCCCAAAGGCATCATACTTAAAAAATGGTTCCAGCTCTTCTCTTATCTTTATCCCCTTTTTTTCCAGGAGATACCTGGCATACTTATCCGGCTGCAGGGACTTTACCGGCAGGATTTCATAATCCGCATAATCCCGGATGACCTGGCATGCTTTTTCCATGGATTGGGGGGCCTCCGCTTCCAGGGCGGCAAGCAGTGTCCTGCGTTCCACTGGTCCTTTCTCCGCCAGGGCCTGTACCTCTTTTGCCGCCTGGTTCAGTTCCCCCAGGGTGCTGCCGGGAGGAAGGTATTCATACAGGCCGTAAAATCCGGAAGACACTTCCATCTCCGTTATTTCTTCCATCTGCCCATAACCGGATTCCTGCCGGAGTTCTTCCATTGTCTGCCCATCTGCGGGCAGGGTAACCAGGAGATACCGGCCATGCCGCTTTTTTTCCGGTATCCGTACCCGGAACACCGGTTCCTCCCTTTCTTTCCGATCCATCTGCTTCTGTTCCTGTTTCCCCGTTTTTCCACTCTCTACAAACCCCTCCTCCGTCAGGCATCCCAGGGAACTCTCCCACACGCTCCCTAGCAATGTATAGTCCATATACCCCGAAAGTTCATCCGGTATCTTCCCCATAACCCGTTCAGCCGCATACTGTCCCAGCGCTTCATAGGTAAGGATATCCGGGTGCAGGGTATACCGCTTCCGATGGTCCAGGGTATCCATTACTTTTTCAATGGAATCCGGCTTTTCCAGCCGGAGGGCCGCTTCCAAAACTACCTTTTCCTCTTTGGATAGGGCATCCACGGTTTCCGCCAGCCGGTTCCATCGAACAAAATGGTCCCGGAAAAACAGGGTTTCCCCCGCCAGCCACCTGCCCAGCCGGTGGCTAAGCCCTTCCTCCCCACAGTCCACCTCCCCGGCAAAAGGCAGCATGGCAGAAGGGTGATGCCTGGCCAGATCCTGCAGCAATTCTTCCCTGTCTTCCTCGGAAGCCGGAAGGGAAAACCAGACACCGCCATCCCAGTTTTCTCTCTTTACATATACGTTCATTCTTCCTCTCTCCTTTCCATGGCTTACAGTCACTTTGGCGACTGCCCGCGGGAATAAAAAAGGGACTTCTGCCTTTCGGAAAAGACATCCGTCACCACTGCGGATCCTGCTTCGGTATGTTCCAGGATCTCTTTCAAGAACCTACATCCCTAAGTTCATGCCACCGAAGAACTCCTGCTTTCTTTCTTCCCCGTCCCTCTCCTGTATCCGTGCTTCTGTTAGTGTTTGGTTAACCAAACGGAGATCCAATTGAAAGACGTAATCGATATGCATACACATATCTTCCAGGGCAATTCTGCTTTTTTGTGTCATATTCCGGAGTTCTTCCTCTAATTGGTTTAAAACCGGTACTTGTAATTCGGCAGCCGTAAGCCTGTGATTATTTAAGTATCCAATGCAAGGAACCTTGAGTTTACTATCAAAAGCCATTCCTGGTTTCACCCCGATTCTTCTTTTGCCTTCCAATAGGGTTCCCTCATTGGTCGGCAGCGGAATACGTATGGTTTTCCTGTCATTGGATAATTCTAGCCAAATCGGATTTGTTTTTTGGTAAGACCACTCGCTGCTAAAATCCGGCTCAAATCCGGTAACGTTCAGCACATGCCTGGCACAATGAGGGGCCTGCAGATGGAACATTTCCGGTTCTGTTAAAACCAGTTCCCCCTGTGCCTGCTGGCATACCTCTGTACATTTGGTGAACTTTACATGCAAGGTTCCTTCCGCCACTCTCGTATCAAAGGGAAATCTGCGCCGGTCATATAGGATATCCGCATTGAAATGTTCCTTCAGGGTTTCTATTTCTGTTTCATCTAATGGATAGGTTACCTCTGCAATAATCACTCCCCAGAGCTCCCCGTTTCGCACTTCAACGTCCGGCCTCTCTGACAAAAATCCCTCTTGTTTACAGACAGGCAGTTGAGCCACAAATTGAGAACTTTCCCAATCAAACCCATGCCTGCTGCAGCCACTTTCTACTATCTTATACGACAGCTGCTGCTGAAAGGCCGCTGCCTCTTTGCCGGTCAGTTTTCGTTCGGAACCATCCGGACAATGGAGGCTGGTATGGATCGGGACATAAAATTTCACTAATTGAAATGCAGGATGCTGGTTCCTCCGATCCTGAAAACGCTTATATTCCATTAGATCAAACAGGTTTTGCCCGGTATACTGCGGCAGCAGGCCTTTCCCTGGTACCCCGGCGGCTTCCGGGCATATGGCCAATGCATAATTAATCATTTCCCCACCCCTCATTGGGAGGAGGGAGGGGTATGCTTCCTGAAATTCCGCCATCTGCCGCTGGTCAAACTGTTCGAAAAGATAGGCCAGCAGGTTCATTTCCTGCAGCATCATGAATACGGGAAGCTTCTTTTTCAGGTCTAACCCGTTGATATCCGCATACAGCAATTCGGAATGGACGGTAAAGAAAAAGAATGCGGAATCTTCCTCCTGGGCTAATTGGATTAGTTCTTCATCGCTTATTGGTAAAGGAACCGGTTTTTCATTATATTCTGCTATTATCATTTTTTTATCTCCTGCCTTTTATCTGTCTATATACCCGGTTGCAGACTGTTGTAACTGCATTTCTGGTTCCTGTCATCTGTTTTGTTTGCACTTTCTGTGTTCGGATTTTCATTAACGTCTGAGAACCAAATGCGATTTCCTTCCCCATGCTTCACTAAAATCATCGATACGTCCCTTCCAATTTCTATACCGTCTACGGTTATATCCAGAATACAAACAGCCTACCGTAATACTGGTTTTACTCCATGTTATTCCAGTTCATCTGAGGGTCTATCTTTTCATCATGCCCAGGCAGAAGCCGTACATCCTGAAGGAAATAAGGCACCAGCCTCTCTATATCTGGGAAATTCATAAATTCAGGAATGCAGGCAGTTATAATTACCGCATCCAGAACCTCTTTCCCGTTCTGATCATGGGATAATTCTATCAGGTTTCCCCAATATCCATCTCCTCCTGTATGCAGTAACTTATATATGCCATCCACCTCCAGCAGATATCTGGCGGTATCGACACCAACCTGTTTATCACGCTGCTTCTGGAAATCAAACTTGTATCCTTTTACATAGGTATCTATCGTATGTCCCGGTGCCATATAAATGGTAAGGGAACGGTCCATGTAACCAGGAAGGTCTTCCGCTTCACTTTCACTCAGTACTACCCTGGCTTCAAAACCGGCAGGCGGACTATAATCAACAACTAGCGTTGAAAGTTCTTCCTCACTAAAACGTTCAAAATACATAGGATCTCCAAACCGAATCCGTTCAGGGCATTTCATAAGATACTGTTTACTTTTCATCTGTTGTCCCCCTCTTCTTTTGGCAGATGATTATAATTTCCCAATACAGGAGCCAGGAAATTAATCCGTGCTGTAATAAAGTTGTAATTGTGTTACTAACCGTCTCTATCTCCATTTAATACTTCCATCTATTTTATAGAATAATAGGATTTTCTTAATACTCATAATTTTGTATGATACGTCAGGCTTCTTACATAGTTTAAATACCTCCACTTCCGGACAATCCGCGCCGCCTAAAAGAGAGAAGTATCTTTCTTCCGAAAGCATGCTGGGAGAACGGAATCAGGAAGAAAGGAGTTATAAGCCATGGCATACAGGGAAACGATGTATCGCAGGCAATTTCCCTTTCTCTTATAAAACTCTCCAAGATTGCAAGGGAAAAAGGTAGCATTATAAAAAAGCACCAGTCCAATTATATACTGCCAATTATTTGGCGTAATTAATGAACTGATGCTTTATATATCTGGTAATCTTAACTATATAAGCCTAGAATATTTGTTATTTATTGATTATTATAGCGTTCTGCTGCGGTTTCATTAATTTCAAGCCATCTTTGCAATCCAATACTATCCAGATTTTTAAGATAAGCATCCCATTCTTCTTCAATGCCCCCATTCATTATCCACTCGCAGGATTGACGAGCAATTTCACTTATAATATTCGTATTCAGAGTACTCATTTCATCTGCCTCTTCCGGCGTATAAAACACAGGGGGAAATGGTTCTACATAATATGGAGCACAATATTCATCATTAAAATTAGATCTAGGCTCAGTAAATGTCAGTCGCAGCACTTCATTGTATTCCTTTTCTTGTACACACCATGCTCCTGAATGACCAGGACATACAGAATATCGATAGACATACTGTGAATCCATTCCCTCCAAAGGTTCTCCTATAATATAGTATCCTTCATCCTGCAGTTGAAGTCTCCCCCCAAACTCTCCTTCTATCATCTCTAATGAATTAATTTTGTCATAGATAAAATCGACCCAGCGCAAAGCCTCTTCCGGATATTTGGTTTGAGATGAAATTACACAGCCGCTTCGGTCCCACCCTGGTGCAGCATATTTATAAACAATTGGTTCCTGTCCATCAGGTCCTTTAAGAGGTTTAATATAATCATACTTTTCTGTTGCATTAGGTGTAATAACCTGATCATTTATATCCCATACACCAGCTACTCCGACAATTGAAGGATCCGCTGCAAGTTTAGCAAGATACTGATTACCATCCATTGTAAAGGCTTCTGCATCCATCAAACCTTCTGAATATAGTTCATGAAAATATGAAATTCCTTCTTTCCACCCCTCTGTCGCCGCCGAACAAACAAGTTTTCCATTTTGAAGCATACGGAAATCATTATCTGCAATCACTCCAAAAGAACCCATCAATAAATTAAAACCACCTGAATTTCCCTGTAGCTTAGAATCACTCGCTGCTATTGTGAGCGGTAACTCATCATCTGGATCCCCATTACCATTCGCATCCTGCTCTTTGAACGCCCTCAATACCTCTTTGAGTTCATCTATGCTAGAAGGCATTTCCAACCCAAGTCTTTCCAGCCACTGTACATTAATAATCGCATTGCCATTCTGTTTCATCCAAGCACCCTCATTTATTCTGGGTGTTGAATATATATTTCCATCAGGTGACGTAATAAATTTTTTTATATCCTCTCTTTCTTTAAAAATGTGTTCGAGATTTGGGGCCATCCCCGGGTACTCTTTCATCAATTCATTGTAAGAGTAAAGGGTTCCATCCGCACCGTAGCGCGCTATTTCACTGTCTGTAAGACCATTCAGAATAATATCAGGCATATCGCCACTTGCAAGAGCCAACGCTTTCTGTTCATTAAACGCACTGCTTCCAGGCATTACCCATTCAATATGGATTCCAGTTCGTTCTTCGGCTCGTTTAAACAACTCCTGTTCATTCATATCATCGGGATGTTCTGGAGTATTCGCTATCATCACACGTAAAGTAACGGATTCATCCGTGATCTTCCAATCTGCCGCGCGATTTGCCTCAACCATCTCTGTCGGAGACATACCTGTATAATCTATATAGGTCCCTCCTCCTTGTCCGCTTGAAATATCCGTAGCAGAAACAGTCGAATCGTCAGATTCTGGCGCATCTTCTGACGGTGACACCGCGTTTTGTGCATTCTCCCCTCCACATGCGGTAAACATCATAGCTGCAGTTAATAGTGCCACTACTTTCATTGCCTTACGTTTCATAAATAACCCCTTCCTTTTACCTTTACAGGTAATATATTTGTTTTTTTACTATTGCCAATTTTAAATACATAGCTTAGTAATTTAACACCTCATAATGCAAAATCCTCTTCAGCGACTTACATACAGTTATTCAGCCTGCTTAACTATCCATCCTTTTCCGGACATACTCATTCTTTTATGGCACCAACCATGATCCCAGATTCAAAATATTTCTGTAAAAAAGGATATACGATTAAAAGCGGTGCACTGGAAATTATAATGATAACATATTTAAGAAGTTCTCCTGCTTTTTGCCTCGCAACCTGTTCTGAAACATCTGAAATCATTTGATTTGAAGTTCTATTAACAATCAATATATCCCGCATAATAAGCTGTAGTGGCTGCAACTTTTGGCTTTTCAGAAATATCATCGCATCAAAATAACTATTCCATATTCCCACTCCGTAAAAAAGCACCATTACCATAGTTAATGCCGATGAGAGTGGTAAAGCAATTTTAAAGAAAAATTTTATATCATTACAACCATCGATCTTCGCTGCTTCCAGCAAGTCCACTGGTAAACTGCTTGAAAAAAAAGTTCTTGCAATAATTAGATTCCAGATGGACACTGCATTTGGGAGCACCATACACCATATTGTATCTGTAAGCCCTAAATTTTTGACAAGAAGATACCTCGGTATCATTCCTCCATTAAAAAACATTGTAAGCGTGAAAATAACCATGATGAAAGAACGAAATTTCAAATCTTTCCTGGAAAGTGCATATCCTGCTGATAATGTCATAAATGTACTAATAAATGTCCCTAATATCAGATATATAATTGTATTTAAGTACGCTCTCCATATCTGGGTATATGAAAAAACCCTTTTATATCCATCGAATGTAATTGCTCTTGGCAAAAGCAGTACTTTACCTGCATTTACATAATTAGGATCACTAATTGAGGCAATCAGTACAAAGTATAGTGGATATAGAATAATTCCAGTAATAAGCAGAAGAACTACAATAACCAAGATTCTTATCGTTCGATCACTAACTATTGATCTTCTTTTATTATATTGTCTGTTTGAAATCATTTTACTAACACTCATAATCCCTCCTATAAAATACCTACATCAGTAATTTTTTTAGAAACTGTATTAATAATTAATAAGAGTGCCAGATTAATAATTGAATTAAATAACCCAACGGCCGTTGAGAAACTATACTGTGCATTATTTAACCCCATTTTATATACATATGTAGATATTATCTCGGAAGTCTGAATATTTAAATTATTTTGCATCAGATACGCTTTTTCAAATCCAATTGCCAAAATATTTCCGGTATTGAGTATCAGTAAAGTTACGACTGTCGGTAAAATACTTGGAAAGTCAATATATCTGATGCACTGTATTCTGCTGGCTCCATCAATACTTGCCGCCTCATAAAGATCGGGACTTATAGAAGACAACGCCGCAATATAAATAATGGAATTCCAACCAAGTTCCTGCCAAATTCCAGACCATACATACAAATGATAAAATGCATTTTTATCAGTGAGAATACCCAGTGTCAATGGCTCCAGGCCAGCCATGCCCCGTATACTATTATAAATATTGGTAAAGACACCCGAAGTTGGTGCAAAAAAAAGATTTATCATGGCAACTATAACTACAATAGATATAAAATGTGGGGCATACGATATTGTTTTAATGACATTTTTTACTTTATTGTTTTTAATTGTATTAGTAAACAAGGCAAAAATAATAGGTAAAGGGAATCCTGCTAGCAAAGAATAAAAACTAATTACCATAGTATTTGTAAATATAGTTTTAAAATTGTAGTCTGTAAGAAATCTCTTAAAATGCTTCAAACCAACGAATGGACTTTCCAAAAGCCCCAGGGATGCTTTATAATCTTGAAACGCCATTATCACACCCCCCATTGGGCCATATAAAAAAACCAGAACATATATCAGTGTAGGAAGCAAAAGCACATAAAGTCCCCATCTTAATTTTATTTCCTTTTTAATTCCTTCAATCCAGCCTTTTCTTTTCATTGCTCACCTCTTCTAAGCTTTCATAAACAGCCAATCTGGATTATTTCTACCGAATGAGGCCGCAGCATAATTTTCATGCCCTTTTTAAATTCACCCAGACATTCTTCCTGAATCTCAATTTCTGTATGATTGATATCATTGTAAGATGAAGTACTGTTACCACTTATGAAATATCCTATGACTTCACCCATCGCCTCAAACTCGAACCGTACCTCCGAAAAATTATCAGCAGATTTATTTACAAGTGCAATTGCTAATCCTGCTTTATCACTGAATTCAGTAACACAAATATCAACTTCATCTACCATCTCCTCTTTATTACCCTTATTTAATACACAAAGCTTATTCATATCCAAATACTTAGCATCTCTAACCAGATCACCCATATAATTTGTATACAAATAGAAAACATAATACGTACTTCGTAAAACAATGCCTTTTTGATATGTATAAATACACCCCCTGGTATTAATTACCGGTGCAAAATTAGCCATGCCTACAATATCGCAATTCCTATTTAATGCATTCAAAAAACATGCTGTAAATATGGCATCCCCCATTGTGTAGAGAGAATTATCATCATTGCTGTCTCTTGGGTATACATAATCTTCTTTTGTTATCCCCTGCTCAATCGTATGAACATTGGGATGATACCACTCTTTTAGATTCCATTCATCAAACGCAATTTTAATCTTATTTTCCATTCCCATTGCAATAAGCAATCCCTTAACTTTTTTAATGGCATCTTCTGTATGATTGGTAAAGGCTAAAACCCCTTGATAGTCTGCAGGGCAGTTCGTCTCATGTATCTGATCCCAATACTGATGAATAGAAATCCAATTAAGAAATTGGCCACTGTTACGAAGTAAATTAATGTTCCAATCCAAATCAGTCAGTGCTGCTGCTGTTAATTCAAGTGTTGGATCCACATGCTTCATCATTTTTGCCGCTTCTGCAACAAGTCTGCCCCACTCCTTATCAGATTTTGCACCAATTTCATGTCTTCCATAATTTTCGTTTCCTATACTCCAAAATTTCACACCATACGGTTTCTCATAACCATTCTTAATTCTTAATTTAGAGAATTTACCTTCAGAACTAAGATTACAATATTCAACCCAGTCACTCATTTCTTCTGCTGTCCCAGTTCCTGCATTAGTACATATATAAGGTTCACAGCCCAATTTTTTACATAATTTTATAAATTCATCTGTTCCAAACTCATTTGACTCCTCAACTCTCCATGTTTTATCAAAGTAAGGGATTCTTTCCTTACCAACACCATCTATCCAATGATACGATGACACGAAGCATCCTCCTGGCCACCGAATAATTGGAACATGAATAGCTTTCATGGCATCCAACACGTCTATTCTAAAACCATCATCATCAGACAAAGCGTTTGTCGGGTCAAAAATTCCTCCGTATATCTGACGATGAAAATGTTCTATGAATTGTCCATATAACATCGGATTTCTCTTTCCAATAACATCAAATTCATTAGTATATATTTGCATTTATAACATCTCCTTTTCTAATATGTGATTATTATAAGTTCCCTTTTAATCAATGTCAATAAAAATTTACGTTAATCTTATATTATTTTTAATTTTTATATAATTTATATATGCAATTTATCATGTTAGTATATAATTATTTTTAATATTATATATAAATTTAACGTTAATTCTCAGAAAATCATTTGTTCCTTTTTGAGTATTTTATTAAGAATTCTTTTTTGCAAAAAAAAAGAAGCATCTTGCTATTAGCAATACTTCCTTTTTAGACTTGATATTAACTTATACCATTATATTTTTTATAGAACTAATCTGTTCATGTAATGTGACAGGCAAAATTTCTGAGACTGTATCCACATTCGGCTCTTTTATTCTTCTAAGCAATAGTAAAACTGACTTTTCTGCCATATCCGCTTCATACTTACTTGCGATACTTGATAATGGCTGTAAATAGGATAAAGCTCCGCGGATATGATCAAATCCTATAATAGAAATATCATCAGGTACTTGATATCCATTATCCCTAAGTGAATTCATTACATGATATGCAATTTGGTCATTAAATGAAAATATACATGTATAAATAATTGGGGATAGAATATTGTATATCGTCCCTGCCTGAATTGCTGGATATATTTGATCAGCATCAATGATAGTTATGTGCGACAAATTTATACCACGTTGAATCAATGTATTTATAAATCCGCTCTGACGTAATGGTTGTGCACCATTTCCTTTAGGGCCTCCTATATATACAAATTTTCTGTGACCAAGATTAAGTAAATGTTCTGCTGCAAGGACACCTCCCTGATAATCGTCGCAACGCACTACATCTGCGGAAACTCCAGTAATAACACGATCAATAAGAACTAAAGGAACCCGGTTCTTCATTATCTTATTTGCAATATCTGCATCATTTGAATCTGGAAAATAAAGTATTCCATCTACAGAATTTGAAACCGAAAGATTTGCCATACTCTGTCTTTTGTCAAGCCTTCCTTGAGTGCACAAAGTCATTGTATCATATCCTTCTTCTTTTAACAGAGAATCCATCTTATCTATTAGCGTAGCATTATGTGGATTTTTAATATCATCAACGATAACAGAAATTAATTTACTTTGACCAGATCTCATTGTTGCCGCTAAATTATTACGTATATACCCCATCTCCTGCGCTACCTGCTGAATTTTATGTATTGTAGCCTCAGAGATTCCTGGATCATTACGCATTGCACGAGATACCGTATTTGCTGTCGTTCCACAATACTCGGCAATATCCTTGATAGTTACTCTTTTGTTAGTTTTATTCATATACTATTCTACCTATCCATATATTACCAATCTTACATATTTATATATAATTGAACTAACTCTATTTTACACGATATTCTTGCTTTAATCCTTCTGTCAAATAAACTAAACGTAAAACAAAGTCCGTTTAACTCAATATATATTATTTTTAGTATAACACACCACTATTTTCCAGTCAAATATTGTAGCTATAGGTCTAACTGGAAGTTTTAACTCTGTATTTTACACTCTCCCTATTTTATTCTATCAGTATCTTATCTTGACTGTTGCTTTTAAAACGGTTCCAGTTCTGTGATATTCTATTAGGCCATTCCTAATTACACGTTCACAAGACGCGCATCTAAATCCGGTACAAAGCTGTTCAAGAGAACTTGGGGGCGCAACATTCAACACACAGTTAAGGCGATGAACATCATACTGGAGCCTGCGCTTATACTTACGTATTTATTTTATTTATAAGCCCTTTTTGATAGTTATATATCCCCCTCCTACGAATAATAATTCTTACAACATCACTTAAGTCTTTAACTCTATAACTTATCTCTTTACGCCATACACATTTTTCACTTCTAGGTGTGTATCAAGTTCTTAAATCTCTACTTTTTCAACTCCATGCACTGTATGCACAGCAAGTTTCCCTACTCCATTTAACGTCGAGTATCAGGTAATTGGGAAGCCGCATAAAGATTTTTGCCAGAGCAAGCCTTACCTTCTCCCCGCCGGAGAGCATGTTTATTTTCTTAAACACTTCCTCCTGCCCGAAAAGGAATGCTCCCAGCCAGGAACGGACCTCCAGACGCTTCCGATCCGGGAACTCCTCCCAGAAATCATCCAGAACCGTGTTATCGCTGGTATACTGTGCCATCTGCTGCTCAAAATACCCGATATCCGTACGTTCACCGAAGGTGAAGCTGCCGCCAAGCGGTTCCAGCTGACCTGTAAGCGTACGCAGCAGCGTGGATTTTCCGCTGCCGTTATCCCCTATAATTCCTATTTTCTGCCCCTTTTTCTGTTCAAAGCTCACTTCCGCCAAAGGCCTGTCATAGCCAATCCGCAGCCGTTCCGTCCTCAGTACGTCCGTAACGCTTTCCCTTGCCGGCTGAAAATCCGCATGAAAGCTTTTCAAATCATATCTGTCAGGCGCATCGATTTTTACCATATGTTCAATCTGCTTGAGCTTAGAACGGGTCATCGCCACCTTGGTGGGCTTATTTTTAAATCTGTCCACCAACTTCTGCAGCCGTTCTATCTCCTTTTGCTGCAGCTCGTAATCCTTCTTCTGTTTTTCCCAGTTCAGCCGTTTGCGTTCTACAAACGCGGAGTAATTGCCGGGATATCTCACTGCCGTCTTATATTCTATTTCATAGACCACATCCACCACCCGGTCAAGAAACATCCTGTCATGGGACACAATGACCACCGCCCTGTCATAATCTTTCAGATATCCTTCCAGCCAGCTGATAGTGGCCATATCCAGATGGTTGGTCGGCTCATCCAGAAGCAGGATATCCGGCTTGCTTAACAGCATCCTGGCAAAGGCTATTTTCGTCTGCTGGCCGCCTGAAAATTCGGACAGTTTCTTCTGCTTATCCTCCGGTAAAAACCCCAGTTTCTTAATTACTATTTCATATTCCTTTTCAAAACTATAGCCGCCCAGGTAAGCAAACCGCTCTTCCAGTCTGACGTAACGGGAAACAGCAGTTTCCTCATTCTCCTTTCCCATGATCTCCACAAGACGTTCCATCTCTGCCTTCATCTGAAGCAGGTCGGAAAAAGCCTTACGCACCTCCTGCTCCATCGTCAGGCTGTCGTCCTCAAATGCACTCTGTTTTAAATACCCAATTACAGGCTTCCCCGCCCTTGCGATATAGATATCCTCATCACTGTCCCTCTTGGACAGCTCCACTTCTCCTGCAATAAGCTTTAATAATGTGGTCTTTCCGCACCCGTTCCGCCCTACTACTGCAATCTTTTCTTTACTGCGTATTTCAAAATTAATACGCTCAAGCACCGTTTCCGCTGCAAATCTGATATAACATGATGGTTATCCTCTCTTTTTTTCGATAGTAAAACAAAAAAAGGCACTGTCTGCTTCCAAACAGTGCCAGTGCCCAAACAAAAAAACAATAAAATGCGGCCCCTATTCCGCTTCAGAAACCTATAGCTTCCTCCGCCTGCCGCTTCCATCCATATTCTGTCCTGCTGCCTGTTTGTAAATACAACAAAAATAAATCCGTTCTGCAATGCGGCATTTCTTCCGCACCGGACGAATTCCTGTCATTTTTTAAGTTGTAGTCTACTACCAGCAGCGCTTCATGGGTCTCCTCCGGACAATCATCTTTTTTACCAGCGGTATACTTCCCGCCGTATTTATTTTTACTATAGCAGGTGCGGCGGACAGCGTCAATGCTTTCTTCCGTATCTTGCATTACTCCGAATAAAACATTTTCAAACCCTTCCGCTATTTCTGTTTCTTATTCAGGAATCGGTTCAAATTCTTTCAAGTCATCATCCGTAATGTTTCGTATCACCTTACAAGGGCTGCCTGCGGCAAAGCACATGGGAGGAACATCTCTTGTAACAACGCTTCCCGCCCCGATTACCGAACCCTTACCGACAGTCACACCGGCGCAGATAACAACATTGCTTCCAATCCAGACGTTATCTTCAATTACTACTTTTTTACAGTACATTTCTCCACGGCTGCGCGCCATATAGTGCATAGGATGATTGGTGGTACTCATAGTAACATTCGGCGCAATCAGAACGTTTTCCCCTATGATGATTTCGTAATCATCAACCAATGTAAGGTTGGAATTAATATAAGTGCCGTTCCCGATTGAAACCGTTTTTCCCATTGCGAGTGTAAGCGGCGGTTCGATCCATACACCGTCCCCGCAAAAAGCAAGCAGTTTCTTTAAAATTTCTTTTCTTTTTTCCGGTTCGGCCGCTCTCGTTTGATTAAAATCCTGGCAAAGCCCTCTGGCATATATTTGCTGATTCATATTTTCGCCGGTATCAACCCATAATAAGCCTTCTGCCCTTCGTTCAGCCATTGATAAGGTAATAACATCCTTCTTCATCCGTTCTTCCTCCCCTGCCTGAAAAAGCAGTTCCCGCATTCAGGCCTTTTCGCTTTCCTTCCCACTGAAACCAGCCTACGTATATTGTAATATCCGTGCGATATTTTAGCCCTCTTTTTCACGCATTACCATAGGTATCCGGTTTTGCTTTCTATTCTTATGAAAACAATTATACATTGGAATCCTCACAAGGGCAATCTCTATCTGCGCAGACTGAACAAATACAAAAATATGGCGAAAAATAACAGCCATTCAAACCTGTCCGAACGGTAGCACAACTATTCTTTTTTATGATATAATAGATTTTATGTTACAACACATCTATTTATTTTTTACAAAGGGGGAGAATATGAAAAAAAGATTTATTTTTGCGGCAGTATGCGGCGCTCTGTTACTCAGCGGCTGTTCAAAGGAAGTGGAAAACGAACCGTTGGAAATAACTCTGGCATATGGAAAATATGCAGTGGAATATACGGGCACCCTGGAAGACGGTGTTCCGGAGGGAGCTGCCGCTATTACAGGAGAAGCTCCTGACGGTTCCCAATGGAGCGCCGAGGGAACTTTTTCATCCGGAAAGGTAACAGATGCCAGAGTGGTATCTTTTCCCATGGAATTGCAGGCAGCAGGGCAGAAATATACGGGAACCTTTGAGGGAGAAGTTAACGGGAATAATTTCTCCGGAACCTTTACCGGTACGGACGGCTTTATGTATCACGGTGATATTTCCGACAATTGTGCATCCGGAAAAGGAAAAGTAGAGGGACTTGCCTATACCTTACAGGAGAGAGACCGGCAGATAGAAGGTATTTATTCCGGCGAACTAAATAATTCTGCAATAACAGGCAGCGGTCAATTCACATCAAATGACGGTGGTTTTATATATGAAGGCGGTTTCGAGGATGGTATGCTGAAAGGAGCCGGTAAATTAAAGGATAACGCCTATCTGGTATCCTTTACCGACTTAGACAGAGTAGGAACATATGAGGGGGACACGATAGACGGACTGGCAGAGGGGCAGGGGGCTTTTACTGCCATCAGCAGTGAAAATCTGCAGTATACATATCAGGGGGGCTGGAAACAGGGACTCTTTCATGGTTATGGATCCAGGACATTCGAAGATGAAAGCATCATGGAATCAAACGGGAATTATACAGAAGGTGCCTATGATCCAAATGCACAGGAGTTTTTTACCTCTTTAGGAACATTAGGTGCATTCCCCTATACTGTCACAGAGTTAGCAGAAAATTTTCTGTCTCAAAATGATTCGCTTTTTTTCGAACATAATATAGATGATTATAGTTCCTTCCATGATGAAGAATTCAGCTATAAAAAATTCGAAAAAAATCCCGGTAAATTCGGAGATAAAATTATTCCGTTAAAAAGCCTGAACGTAACACAGATTTTTGAAAGTGATTTTGGTGAATATCTGCCGGTTGTTACTACAATAATTGCAAGTGACTCTTCCAATCTCTATTGGATTTATTATATCGGAAGCTGTGATAACGTATACGCAGGCAGTACGATTGAAGCATATTTGCTTCCCATGGGATATGGAAGCTATACCACAGTGATTGGAACAAGCAGAGCGGCTATGGCGGCGGCAGCAGCAGCGATCAAATAATAATAGGGATAAACCGTTCCCCTTTCACCTATTTTTCTTCCTTCAGCATGGCAAGCACCTGCCCAAGCTCCCGTACCGGCGGCATACATTGATGGCCGTCGCAAAGGTAGTATAGTTCCCCCTTCTCAGGTATCGGATACTCTTTGGTATAAGGCGCCAGCCTTTCCAGCGCCTGTTCATTTTCCTCTGTTTTTACGATGACACACAGGCCGGGTACGGTTTCCGCCAGATATCCCAGCTGTGCCAGCAGTTTTTTCCGCTCCTTCCTATCGGAGGCAGCAGAAAGCGAACAGGAAAGTTCTTTCGTGGGATACAGTTCCTCCATCATAGCTAAGAGGGCATAGCTATGCCCGGAAGGATAGCCGGCCATAGATCCGGCCAGAAAATGCAGCTGTTTCTCCAGCGCCTCCTGCCATTTTTTCTCACCGGTTATCTGCGCCAGCTGCTGCAGTACCCGGGCCGCTGCGGAATTCCCCGACGGCATCGCACCGTCGTAAGTCTCCTTTGTGCGCAATATAAGCTGTTCCCCTTCTTTGCCGTACAGATAGAAGCCCCCGTGCTCCCGGTCCCAAAACTGTGCAAGCATGACCTCCATGCACCCGGCCGCCCGCTCTAAATAATCGGTCTGAAAGGTCACGCGGTAAAGCTGTGTCAATGCGAGGGCATAGCCGGCATAATCCTCAAGCTTTCCCTCCCCTGCCGCATCACCGTCCCGGTAACGTACCAGCAGGTGTCCGTCTTTCATAAGGGATTGCCTGATAAAGTTTTCGGCCCGGATCGCCTGCGCAATATATCTGTCATCACCGAGCACAGCCCCTGCCTTTGCACAGGCACAGATCATCCAGCCATTCCAGGAAACAAGGATTTTATCATCCTTAGGGAGCGGTGTCCGCCTGATGCGGTATTCATACAGCTGTTCGCAGCTCCCCTTTTCCCGGCTGCCGGTGCTGTCGCTACTGCCGCTGCAGTTTCTGCCGCCCATATTGTCTCTGCCGCCGTTGTCCCATTCCTCACTAACTGCTTCATAATTTTCATTATCCAGCAGGTTCGGAATGCTTTTTCCCTCAAAATTGCCTTTCCCGGTAATCCCATACCCTGCACAAAACGCTTCCCCTGCACGCTCTCCCAGAACCGTCTTTATTTCTTCCCGGGTAAATACATAATATTTTCCTTCCACGCCGTCACTGTCCGCATCCTGGCCGCAGTAAAAACCGCCCTGCCTATCGGTAAGCTCCCGTTCCACATAGGCAAGGATTTTTTCCGCCACACATCCATACAGTTTCCGGCCGGTCATGCTGTATGCCTCCAGATAAGCCAGAATGAGCAGGGCATTATCATACAGCATTTTCTCAAAATGCGGTACCAGCCATAACTCATCTGTGGAATATCTGGAAAAGCCGCCTCCAATGTGGTCAAAGATCCCGCCCCTGTACATCTGCACCAGGGTGGTTTCCGCCATTTCTATCGCTTCCCTGCAGCCCTCTCTCCTCCCGTACGCCATCAGGAACAGCAGGTTATGAGGGGTGGGAAACTTCGGGGCGCCGCCGAACCCGCCGTATTTGTTATCGAAGCTGCCCGCAAACTGCCGGTACGCCAGATGTACAAGAGCCATCCCCGGCTCAGCTGCCGCTTCGGTATGGGACTGCTCTTTTACAAACGCTTCTATCTGTTCCGCACTGTCCAGAAGTTTATTTTTTTCCGCCTTCCACTGCATGGCCGCCGCTGTCAGCAATTCTTTCAGCCCCGCACTGCCATAACGCGCCGTGGGAGGAAAATAGGTTCCCGCAAAAAAGGGCCTGCACGCAGGTGTCATTATAATTGTCAGCGGCCATCCTCCCTGTCCGGTCATGGCCTGACAGACCGCCATATATACCGAATCCACATCCGGCCGTTCTTCCCGATCCACCTTTATACACACAAATTCCCGGTTTAAAATCTCCGCTATCACATCGTTTTCAAAAGATTCCCGCTCCATCACATGGCACCAATGGCAACAAGATTTCTATAACCAACGTCAGGAATACCCAATAGATAAAAAAACAGGCTTATCTTCTTCTTTTGCTTTCATAAACGCCTGTTCACACCAGGGCCACCAGTCGACCGGATTATAAGCGTGTTGAAGAAGATAAGGACTTTTTTCATGGATTAATCTATTGGGTATCTTGCCAGTTGTCATAGGGCATCACCTCCTATCTTACCTAAAGATATAACCTTATTATACCCAAACAAAAAGTGACTATGTAAGCCGCATAGCCACTTCTTTATTTCGGTCTTTCGCAATCGTCAGGCATGCCTTACAATTACTTCTTCTTCCTTTCCGTCGTTGTCACTTATATAAACGAAGAAGATCCTTCACTACTATTTCTCCATTTGTAAATTGTATTTTATTATTGCCTAAAAAGCCATCCAACGATTCGATTGTTTTGTCCATAATAGAAATTTTCCATCTTTTGCTTCTATCTTTCTTAAAACTGATATAAATTTCATTTGCTAATGGTTTATATACTATGGAACACAGCGTATTCTCCTGTCCGGTTTTCCTTAAAACTTCAAAGGCTTCCTTTATTCCAAAGTTATGAATCTTACTATTAATATATTCATAGGCACAGATATATCTGTCAGCACCTATACCATGTACGTTCTTATAATCTGCTTCCCTGAAATCCCCATTGGGAAAATTAGTCATTATAATAAAATTATTTTGGCAGGGACTTATTATATTGGTATCATTTCCTTCTTCCAGAATACATGCATCACCGGTTTTATCAGCGATCATCGTATGCAGCCCTAAATGGGGGAACAATGGATTTACAGGATAAGAGATCACTCTTTGATTAAGATATTCAAAAAATTCAGACGTTCTTCCCGTTTTTTTCAACGCCTCATCAAAAATAGCAAAAGCAAACCAATCATTTTCATCACAACTTGATTTAAAATCCGGACTATATTCCACTGCCTGGTTACAGATAAAAAGCCCCTCGCTGTTACAGCCGGCGATATCCCTGTATCTGTTATTCATTAAGCCTGAAAAGTAAAATATGTTCCTATCATGATTACCAATTACCCTTAGTTTTAAATCAATTTCCTCCGCATCGAAATTCATGCCGTAAACAGTTCTATCCTGGCCGTATACTGCAAAACTTGTACACATTTTGACGCCTCCTTTTCCTATATAATTCTGTCGTATACCAGCTTAGAGTATTTCAAAATCATTCAGCTATTATTCATTCGCTTCCCTCTTTCTTATACTTCCATCTATAGCATACCACCAGACATCCCCATGTTCCTACCTACAACATTTTTCAGAATCAAACCTGTTCCGGTTTTCATTTCCGCCTGCTCAAGAGACATATTGTTTCAATCCCCGTCGTCCACGGAAACTGATCTACCGCAACCGCCTTCTCCACCACATACCCGTTACCGAGCAGTACCTCCAAATCCCTAACCAGGCTGGTAGGCTTACAGGATATATACACCATCCTGTCCACCCCGTACGTAATAATCTTCTGAAGCGCCCTGGGATGAATGCCGTCCCTGGGCGGATCGAGTATGATAAAGTCCGGCTTTTCCGCAATGTCGTCCAGAACCTTCAGCACGTCACCCGCAATAAACTCACAGTTGGAAAGTCCGTTCAGCCCGGCATTCTTCTTCGCCGCTTCCACCGCTTCCTCCACGATCTCCACACCTATCACCTTTCCTGCCACAGGCGCCATCAGCTGGGCGATGGTTCCGGTACCGCTGTACAGGTCATAAACCACACAGTCCTCTTTATCCAGCCTGCCGATATACTCCCGGGCCGTCTGGTACAGCACCTGTGCCCCATAGCTGTTTGTCTGGAAAAAAGAGAATACAGAAACCTTGAACTTCAGTCCCAGCAGCTCCTCATAAAAAAAGTCCTGCCCATGCAGGATAGTAGTCCTGTCACTCTTCACCACATCCGCAACGGAATCATTTTCTATGTGGAGGATCCCCGCAATTTTCCCCTGCAGCGGAAGCGCCAGAAGCATGTCCCGGAACGGAAGAAGATCCCTTTCCTCCTGTGTGGTTGTCACAAGAGCTATCAGGATTTCCCCCGTATGGGAAGCCTTCCTCACCAGCAAATGCCGCAGATACCCCACATGGGTAAGGCGGTGGAAATAAGAAGCCTTTTGTTCCGTAAAAAAACCCAGCGTCCCCCGCAGTATCTGCCGGTAATCCCCATCCACGATGCGGCATTCCTTTACAGACACAATATCATAAAAACTCCCCCTCTTATGCATTCCCAAAGCCAGGGGGCCGTCTTTCACTTCATCGCCGAAGGAAAATTCCATTTTGTTCCGGTATCCCTGCTGTACGGGACTGGCTTTAATGGGTTCGAATTCCCAGGGCTGATCCTGGCCGCAAAGCACGCTGTCCAGCAGTTCTTTCACTTGTTTTTCCTTGAGACTGAGCTGTTTTTCATAAGGAAGGGACAGGTATGTACAGCCCCCGCAGGTTCCGAAGTGGGGGCAGGATGCCTGTACTTCATCAGGTGAAGGGGCAAGCACCTGCAGAACACGGCCTTCGCCTTTTCCTTTCCTGACCTTCGTTATCATAAGGGAAATCCGCTGTCCGGGCAGCCCGTTTTTAATTGTACAGTATTCTTCCTGTTCCTCTGCCTGTATGCCTGCATCCGCTTCTTTGACCGGTATCCCCGGCTCCGCGCTTACAGGCGGAAGCAGCTTCACAATTCCTTTATTCGGAAACTTTACATCTATCACAATTCCTTCTCTGATCTGTCCTTTTTTCATATCGCCCTCTCATCTGTGAAACCGGAAAAAACGGGATGCCTCAGCATCCCGTCTCCTGTTGATACTTTTTATTCTTCACTTGTTTCATCATCGGATGACTCATCATCATCGGATGCCTTGGCTGTATCTTCTGTTGTATCGGCGCCTTCTTCCTCTTCATCTTCAAAGAATTCATCGTCGAAATCATCATCGAAATCGTCATCAAAATCTTCCAGATAGTCAGGCGTAAGATAACGGTACACCGCATAAGCAATTCCTGCTACTGCTGCAATTGCACCGATTATTGCAAGAATCCAGAGTACTGTATTTCCGTTGTCTTTCTTTTCTTCTTTTTTGCCAAGGAGTTCGTTTACTTTCATCATTTCCAATACCTCATCCAGCTTTCCCATGCAAACCATCCTTTCTTCCCTGCTACTAGTATGCTTAAATACTGTACTTATCATACCACTTTTTACAAAGCTTTACTATAAATTTTTCATGAAATTACTATGAATTTACAATTCAGGAAATAACCTCCAGCCGTTTATATTTTTTTTAATTTTGCAAAAGCCGCGTACATGATCTTCTGTCCGGCATTATCAAAATCAACGGTAACCTGATAATCCCTGGGACCGTCCACGATACGCAGGACGGCGCCTTCCCCGTATTTTATATGGCGGACTCTGTCTCCGACGCCGTATTCCAGACTCGCCTGTTTGGCACCGGTTCCTTTGTTCAAACCGTCCACACCGGACAGGCTTCCCAGTCCCTGGGCGATGAATGGCTTATTTTCCGGGGCCGTTCTCTTTGGCTTCACCACGGCTTTCGGCCTCCAGTCTCCTGACTGGGTTCCTCCGCCATAGTTCCCCCCGTAAGGGGCGGACTGGAATCTTGCCTTGCTTTCAGGCGTTTCCCTGAAGTCCTCAAAATCCACTTTCTTTTTGAATACGGGCGGCTTATTGTCCAGCAGTCCATCCGGTACTTCCCGCACGAAACGGCTCACCGGATTATACTGGGTCTCTCCGCGCAGCATGCGCTGCCTTGCACAGGTTATGGTAAGATCCTCTTTTGCCCGGGTTATTCCCACATAAGCAAGCCTTCTCTCCTCTTCCACCGCGGAAGGGTCATCGGAGGTAATGGTCATATAGCTGGGAAACACGCCATCCTCCATACCTGCCAGGTATACGTGGGGGAATTCCAGCCCTTTTGCTGAATGTATGGTCATGAGCAGCACCCGGTTATCTTCCGCATCTACGCCGTCAATATCGGCAACCAGAGCAACCTCTTCCAGAAATTCACTGAGCGTCGGTTCCTCGTGGCTGCTTTCATACGCCACGACCTTACTCACCAGTTCATCAATATTCCGGATCCGGTCCTCGGCATCCTCATCATCAGATTCCTCCAGTTCCTTCACATATCCGGTCGTCTCCATCACATCATTTATCAGTTCTTCCAGACTGTAATATTCCAGCTTGCTTCGAAAGGTCTGAATCATAGTCACAAAAGGCTTAAGCTTTACGGCACTTTTTCCGATGCTCATTATCTGGTCGGCTTCCCGAAGGGCATCATAAAAACTGATTCCCCTGGCATCGGCATACTCCTGTACCCGGAGGATGGTGGTAGCACCGATTCCCCTTCTGGGCACATTTATGATGCGTCTTACCGCCAGATCATCCCTGCCGTTATCAATGGTTTTCAGATAAGCCAGTATATCCTTGATTTCGCGGCGGGCATAAAAATTCACACCTCCCACCACATCATAAGGTATGCCTTCCATAATAAAGCGTTCCTCCAGAATACGGGACTGGGCGTTGGTACGGTATAAAACCGCGCAGTCCCTGTATTCGGCTTTGCCGTATTTTTTCTTCTTCCCGATCTCGTCTGCAATGAATTCGGACTCTTCATAGGCCGTATCAAACTGGCGGAAATGGATCAGTTCTCCTTCTCCCTTTTCGGTCCACAGGGCTTTTTCCTTACGCTCTACGTTATTGCGGATTACGGTATTGGCGGCATCCAGGATATTCTGGGTGGAACGGTAGTTCTGCTCCAGCTTGATGACCTGCGCTTCCGGAAATACTTTTTCAAAATCCAGGATGTTGCTGATGTTAGCTCCCCGGAATTTATAAATAGACTGATCGTCGTCCCCGACCACACAAAGATTCCTGTATTTGCCTGCCAGCAGGCGCACCAGCTCAAACTGGGCGGTGTTGGTATCCTGGTACTCGTCCACCATAATGAACCGGAACCGTTCCTGGTAATAATCCAGCACATCCGGACAGCTGCGGAACAGCTCCACAGTCATTCCAATCAGATCGTCAAAATCAAGCGCGTTATTCTTGCGCAGAACCGCCTGATACTCCTTATAGACGGAAGCCACCTTCTGCCTGCCGTAATCCCCCATGGCCTTCAGTTCAAACTCCGCGGGGGAAATCAAATCGTTTTTGGCCGAAGAAACCGCAGAAAGCAGGGCGCGTTCCTTATATTGCTTGGTATCAATTTCCAGACGTTTACACACATCCTTCATAATATTTTTGGAATCATCGGAATCATAAATAGTAAAATTATTACCGAATCCCAGCCTTTCTATGTACCTGCGCAGAATCCGCACACAGGTGGAGTGAAAGGTGGACACCCATATGCTCTCCGAACCGAAGCCGACGATATCATCCACTCTTTCCCGCATTTCTCCCGCCGCCTTATTGGTAAAGGTTATGGCCAGGATATTCCAGGGGTTTACACTTTTCTGTTCTATCAGGTAAGCGATCCGGTGGGTCAGCACACGGGTCTTGCCGCTTCCCGCGCCGGCAAGGATCAGCACAGGGCCATCCGTATGGAACACAGCTTCCTGCTGCCTGTCATTCAAGGTATCATAAATGCTCATTTTCCTTCTCCAATCTCAGTACTTCCGTAAACTCATGTCCTTTATTATATAGGAACATGCATTCGATGTCGATAGAAAAAAAGAAAAAGTGTCAGGGCAGGCTGAACGGTAACGTAAGAAATCAGTAGACCAGGGCGAGAGCTCCGAAATTGGTGGCAGCTACCGTCACGGTTCTGGGATCCACGTCCAGATCAGAGAGGACTTCTATATTTCCGTCTGCAATACTGATTACCTGGAAATTATTCCAGGCCTGGAACTGGTCGGGCACGCCGATGGTGAGTACCACAGGGGCCTGAGTGCGGTTTACAACAGTGGTTTTTCCTGCTGTGGTCCGCGTGAGCTGGATATCAAGCAAGGCCAAAAGGCTCCTGCCGTTCAGAGCTGCCGTAGTGAGAACGGCCTGTTTGGCCTGGGGGCCGGTTTTTCCTTCCGTAACGCTAAAATATACGGAGGCGCCTCCTTTTATCTGGGCATCTGTGAGGCCTGCCGCGGTTTTTACCATACCCTCGGGGGAAAGGACGATGAGTCCCTTTACGGTATCCGCATAAAAATAGGTGGGTATGGTGGAATTCAGCTTGGTGCCTGTGCTCATCTGCACAACATTGGGCTTTGTGGGAGCCGGTGCATTCCCGCTGGCAGAATCGGAGGCACCTGCTGTTATGGGAATAATGACGGTCAGCAGCACGGCGGCTGCCAGGTATGTTATCCATTTCCTTGTTTTATTCATAATATCTCTTCCTCCTTTTTGGCATGGGTTCACACAAGGTTACTTTATTTTAATTTTACCTGATCCGCTGTCTATATACAAGCCTCCGCCGAATAGGGGGTGAAGATAAAAAAGATTGGCTTCACCCGGAATAGCTGCGGGAAAGGCTTTGGGAAAGCCCCAGCGCCAGGAACAGGAGAGGCGTGCTGGTTATCTGCTGGAAGCTGACCATGTTATGCACCGTATAGGTAAGAAGGACGGCAGCGCCCACAAGAGCAGGCAGGCTGCTTTTTCGGAAAAGGCGCAGGAGAATCGTGATCAGAAACCCCACATAGGCCAGCAGTCCTGCTGCCCCGGTATTCATGAGGATCGTCATCCATTCATTATGGCAGTTAGTCAATACCGCATCCCGGTAGGTTACCGCCAGAAGCGGGCGGCTTCCCTGTTCCGTGTACAAAAAAGCGTTCAGACAGTCCGGCCCCACACCGAACAGTTTGCGCATCAGAGGCTCCCGGCTCCAGATATCCAGACATTCCCCCCAGATTCCGCCTCTGCCGTTGCCCCATTGTGCATCCGGTATGAAAAAGGCGGGCAGACGTTCCTTCAGGACGGCCGGCCCCCAAATCCCCGTCGCCAGAAGCAAGGCCGCCCCTGCCACCAGCAAAAGCAGGAATACGGCAAATCCCTTTTTCATCCCTGCAAGCTGCCTGCGGCATAGTTCCGGATCCCCTTTGCTTCTCCAGTATTTCCAGAATGCCCTGCCGCCTGCCGCTGCCAGAAATACCGGCGCTGCCGTTTTGACCGAAAGGATTGCCAGACTTTTGCTTTCATACAGGATTCGCTGGGGAAAGCAGTCCCGGAGCAGCCCGCCGGCCAGCCAGGCCCCCGCTGCCGTTACCAGAACATCCCAGAAGGCGTCCATCCCTTCAGCGTCCCGGCAGGATAACCGGAACAAAATACAAAGAACGGTCCCGGATACCAGAAGGCCGCTGTCGCTTCCCTGTAGTGCCGTACAGAGAAAGGCTGCTGCGGTAAACAGGCCTGCCGCCGCAGCCTTCCCGGCCTGTCCGCGATCCGTATCCCTTCTGCTTCCCCAAAACAGAACGGTTCCCGCAGGCAGCATAACGGAAAGATAACCGCACAGCCAGTTCACGTTCCCAATTGTGGAGAGGGTTCCTTCCGTCCGTCCCGGTAAAGCGGCCGGCCATATGCCGAACCGGTTCAGTACCGCAACCGCGCAGATAAACCCGCCCACTGCCAGGATAACAGCCACAGCCTCTTTTTCCGCCTTCCACACATAGGCATAATAAAAATACAGGAGCAGAAAGCTAAGCTGGGAAAAAAGTCCCATATACCAGCCCTCCGCTCCGAACAGCCCATCCTTTTTATAGGGGGAAAGAAAAAAGGACAGAAGGTTGCATAAGCCGTACCCGGACAGAAATATCTCCGGGAGCAAAGCTATCCCTTTCCGCACCGCCTCTTCCTGCCGCCTTCCCCTCTGTTTTATCCGGCTTATCCCTTTCCCCGCACATACGAAAAACAAGACCGGCAGGACAAAAAAGCCAGTATTCCGGTAAAGCATGAATTTCCCCGTACTGAGTCCGTAATATCCATTCCGCATATATAAAGGCACCATGCAGGCCACCATGAATAAATAAATGGCAGCTACAGCATGGAGTCCTGCTTTTTCCTGTCCTTTATCCGCTGTACTTATCCCCATGCAATCCCTTTTTTCTCCGTCAGGTTAAAACTGCGCAGCCGCCCGGTAAGGCTCTGCTGCCTGGTCAGCCTTTCTTCCTGCTGATTTGGTTTTAATGCTCTCCAGATCCTCCTCACTTTCCGCATTGAATATCCGTATCCTATCATCAACCGGTTCGTTTCCTGTGAGTTTCTTTTGCGCCTCAAGCGTATGGATTTCCAATTACACGCTCCCTTCCAATACAAAAAGAAGGCGCAGCATCACCATCTACGTTTATTATACCCACTCTATGTGTATCTCTCAATCTTTTTTTCTGTTGATTGACGCTTCCGGCGGACTGCCGGACGGAATGCCCTGCGGCATGAAAATAGAATAAAATAAGAACCGGTGAAAAATGGAGGATAAAACAGGTTGAGCAGACAGCATGTACGGATCTGCGGGCCATCACGATTTACCAGGGAACATTTCGTAAAAACGGCACATTCCGGGCCGTCTTTTCATAGAATATATCATCAAGCCTATGGAGGGATTTATGAAAAAAAGAATTCTCGCATTTACATTAGTGCTTGCCATGGCCCTTTTCTGCTTTGCGGGCTGCGGCAAAAAACAGGAAGCCGTAAAGGATACCCCGGATAAAACAATGATCGACGTAACATTGAATGAGGTTGCTCATTCGATTTTTTATGCGCCGATGTACGTAGCTATCGAAGAAGGGTATTTTGCGGAGGAAGGCATTAATCTTACGCTGGTTACCGGCTTCGGAGCCGATAAAACCATGACCGCCGTACTTACCGACGAAGCCGATATCGGCTTTATGGGCTCTGAAGCTTCCATTTATACCTATTTAGGCGGCACGGAGGATTATGTTGTAAACTTCGCACAGCTGACCCAGAGAGCCGGGAATTTCTTAGTGGCCAGGGAACCTATCGATAATTTCTCCTGGGATATGCTCAAGAACTGTACGGTTCTTGGAGGAAGGGCCGGCGGGATGCCCGAGATGGTCTTCGAGTATATTTTGAGAAAGAACGGCATCGATCCGAAAGCGGATCTGAGCATCGACCAGAGTATAGACTTCGGTTCCACCGCAGCGGCCTTTTCCGGCGGGCAGGGAGATTTCACCGTTGAATTCGAACCCCATGCCACCGCCCTGGAGCAAAAAGGAGACGGTTATGTAGTTGCCTCTCTCGGCGAGGATTCCGGTTATGTCCCCTACACCGCTTTTTCTGCAAAGAAAAGCTATCTTGAGGCGCATCCCGATGTAATTCAGGCTTTCACCAACGCCCTTCAGAAAGGTATGGACTATGTGCAGTCCCATACCCCTGAAGAAATCGCCGCCGTCATTCAGCCCCAGTTCGAAGAAACGGAAAAAGAAACCCTTACCACTATCGTCACCAGGTATTATGATCAGGCATCCTGGAAGGATAATCTTGTATTTGACGAAGACGCCTTCACCCTTCTCCAGAATATTCTGGAAGAATCCGGCGAACTGGCCCAGCGGGTTCCTTATGCAGATCTGGTTAATACGGATTACGCACAGAACGCAGCCAAATAGCACGGGATGATCCTCTCCCCCGGCACACTCCAAAAAGGAGGTCCCGCTCTCCCCGGCGGAACCTTCTTTTTTCGTAAAAGCTGGTTTCCTTTTTCCTTTCCTACAGCGTATCGTCCCACAGCACCTCCGCCATATTACACCGTATAAAAGAGCATCAAGTTTACTGAACGCCTTAAGCTTCTCTGCACACATCTCCATATCTAACCTTTTTGCATCTGGCATCTATTCACCTCCCTTTTAGAAATGATTGACTTATTTAGAAATGATTGCTATTCTTCTACTTAGAAAGATTGGTTCAGAAACGGCTAAGATGCAAATGAAATCGTTTTTGCCGATGAAATTGTGGAAGATGAGTATCCTAAATATGCAGCAGAACCAGGTATGGGAAAGAACGAATCATTCTAAAGAGCTGTTATTTTCAGAATATTTTTGGCAAAAAAGGAACCGGGGCGGCTACTCCCCATGAAGGATTTATATACAGTCTTAACATATGTGTAGATACTTTGTTACTTTTGGCAATGAGAAGGGATGTGATAATATGTCATTACCCAAAGAACACTCTTATACCTCAGATGATTATTGGAATCTTCCAGATGACAAAAGAGCTGAACTGATTAACGGGCAACTCTACGATATGGCTCCCCCAAGCAGGATACACCAAAAACTGATTTCTCAGTTTACTATGATTCTTGGAGAATTTATCCGAGATAACCATGGTTCCTGTGAAGTCTATCCAGCTCCGTTCGCCGTCAACCTGGATGCCGATGATCAGAATTGGGTGGAACCAGATATATCTGTCATCTGTGATAAAAATAAACTGACAGATAGAGGTTGCACCGGTGCACCAGACCTTATTATTGAAATTGTGTCTCCTTCCAGCAGGCGACTGGACTATAATACCAAGATGGCGCTTTATTCTGAGACGGGGGTGCGTGAATACTGGATAATCGACCCTGCCAAAGAACGGACCACCATATATCGCTTTGAGGATGACGCAGCTCCTATGATTTATCAGTTTAATGATGAAGTACAGGTGGGCATCTACAATAACCTGCATATAAATATCTCTGACTTGCTAAAATAACACTTGAATGAAGAAGGAGATTTTTACTATGGCACTTATTAAATGTGCCGATTGTGCTGACTTGTGAGACATACGCCGGCCGGAAATATGGCATTGACAATTATTGCGAACGGAATTAGACAAAGAACTCCTGCAAATAAAAACAAGAGAAAAAGAGCTAAAAAAGGCCTGCTGTCAATGCTCTTTTACGATTCCGGTATCCTTCAGCCCTTCCAGGCCTCCCAGCTCCTGTAACTCCCCTCGTCCTGAAAGGTCACGGACAGATCCCAGGTATCCTTATATTTTTCAAAAACTGTTTTTCATAGGTAACCTCCTGTCTTTCTTTTGCGGCTGTTTTATAGATTGTATCTACCTTGTTACACTTTTGTGTAAAAAAAGAAGAGGCAGCCTGAGCCGCCTCCGCGTCCTTGATCTTATAAATAACCGGCCCCGTTTCTGCAGCCGCGACTTTGTGGACGCACAAAAAAAGTACCGCAGATACGGTACTTTCTAAGTGGAGCATACGGGGCTCGAACCCGTGACCTCCACGCTGCCAGCGTGGCGCGCTCCCAGCTGCGCTAATGCCCCGTCCGTGTATTATCATATCAAAAGTTGTCCCACTTGGCAAGAAAAATTTTGTCAGGATTTATATTTTTTTGCAGCAGCTAAAATTTACAGGTCTTTTCCAGGTGCAGATAAAAAAGTTGGTCATCACCCGCCCCAGCTTCCCTGTGCGGCCTGCTGCCATGGTAATATTCCCGCACATATGATAGAATGGGAGAAATCCGGAAACACAGCACACCGGAAACGTGTGAAACAAAGTACGTTTTAAATATGGAATTCATTTCCGCGCAAGCGGACAAGGGGTATAAAGATGAAAGAAAATTTGCAGGAAAAGATATACCGAGAGATCAACGGCCTTCGGCAGGGCATGTTCCTACAAAGCGAGGATACCGGGAATCCGGTCCTTCTGTTCCTTCACGGCGGCCCCGGCTCTCCGGAGATTCCCTTTACCCAGGAAAATCCCACCGGCCTGGAAAAGCTATTTACGGTCTGCTGGTGGGAACAGCGCGGCAGCGGCATTACCTACAGCCGTAATACCCCGAAACAGACCATGACCGTCGAGCAAATGATTTCCGACACGCTGGCGGTAACCCATTATCTGCTCCGGCGTTTCGGAAAAGAAAAAATATATGTCATGGGCCACTCCTGGGGTTCTTTCCTTGGCGTGCTTACGGTACAGCGGGCCCCGGAGCTGTTCCATGCCTATATCGGTATCGGGCAGGTGGCACGTCAGGCAGAATCGGAACGGCTGGCTTATTCCTTTATGCTCAGGGAATTCAGGGACGCAGGCAATAAACGTATGGTACGGCAGTTAGAGAAGTTTCCCATTGACAAAGGGGCGAAGATAGACATAAAATACCTGTCCGTGCGCAGCAAAAGTATGATGATGCTGGGGATAGGTGTCATGCACCGCAGCACCTCCATGCTTGACTGCGTCAAAATGGTGCTGCGTTATAAAGGCTATACCCTCAAAGAAAAGCTGAATTATCCTCTGGGAAACAGCTTTTCCCTGCGCTGCCTCTGGGATTGTGTGCTGGAAAGCGATTTCTTTACCCGGGCGCCCCTTCTTGCCGTTCCCGTCTATGTACTGCAGGGCCGGTTTGATTACCAGGTTTCCTATTCCGTGGCCCAAAAATATGTACAGTCGCTGGAAGCCCCGGTAAAAGGGTTTTATACTTTTGAAAATTCCGCCCACAGCCCCTGTTTTGAGGAACCGGACAAGATGTGCCGTATTCTGCGCGAGGATGTCCTGCAGGGCCGGGCAGATTTAGCCGATCCCCCCGAAACCAGATAACAGGAGAGCACGTACACCAGAATCAGCTCTGACCCATGCCCGGGAGAAGGGCGGACAGGAGAAGCCATGAATAAAAAAATGATATTTACACACATTACCGCCGCAATACTCTGCCTTCTGCTGGCAGGCAGCCTGACAGCCTGCGGAAAAAATGCCGATATTACACCTGTGCAGACAGAAATCTCCGCGCCTGCGGAAACCGTGCTGCCCCAAACGTCAGATACGTCGGAAACCTCCCCGGAATATCCGGCCTTAACCCCGGACAGGGATAGCGAAAGCGCATCCGCTGCCCAGGAGGCACCGCCGGAAAATGATTCCGAAACCATACTTGCCGATCAGTCCTTTGACGGCGTGGATCTGGGCGAATACCAAAATGTCCGCTTCACCACCAGCCAGGTTACCCGGAACGGCCTCTCCCATGCGCAGTATTCCCTGACGGATGACGGCGAAACGGTTTATACCTTCCCGGATGCCTATACTTCCTGGTACTTTGAACATACCATTAACTTTATAACCTTCCGCGACATCAACGGGGATGGAAAAAAAGATGTTATCACAAGCGAACAGTACATTACCGGAGCCGGGCCGGAAGGCGCCCTTCCTTTTTCCATGGTTCGTATTTACCTGAACCAGGGCCGGGATTTCCTGTTCGCAGAAGGTCTTTCCATCTCCATCGGCAACAGTCTGGATGTTTCAAACGGAGAGACATACACCGCTGAAAATGTCCTTTCCGTGCTGGAGGAGCAGGTTTACTGTAACTTTGACGGCAGCGGCGGATGGACCAGAGGGGAAATTGAAAGCTTTGCCTTCCTGGTAAAGCAAGACGTCCTTACGGACAACAGGCAGTCACTTGCGCAAAAAGTCCGGTATCCCCTGAACATTGTCCGCAACGGCTCGGAACAGCAGATTCAATCCCCGGAAGAATTCGTGGAACAATATGACGAAATCCTGAACATGCAGGTCATCTACGATGTGGAAGGCGCGGAAACCGAAGGCCTCTTCTGGAACCAGGATGGTGTCATGCTGGGGACCGGCGCCATCTGGTTCGGTAAAATGGAAGACGGATCGATTAAAATTTATTCCATTCCGGCAGAGGTACAGTATTGTAATCCGCTGAATGTGGATTAAGAAGCGGCCGCATTATCCACAAGGTAAAACGCTGTTTTCTTCATAAACCCGACTGCTTCCCATGTGCCGCAGTACTGTTTTCAATCCTGCAGCTCCGCATCTGTTAGTTCCATAGCCGCATTCAGACAGAATGCCTGCGGCCATGCCACCAGCCAGTCGTTGATTTCCCCCGGTCCTTTTTCCACGCCCCAGCGGCATTGGCAATACCCTTCATTCTGTGCACCCGGGTGCCTCCACAATCCATGAAATAGCTTCCCTTCTGCCGGAGCTATATTCTGTATGGCATTCGCCCAGATCAGCTGTGCACGCCTTTTCCAGTTTATATCTCCTGTTATCCGATACAAGGTAAAAAGGGCCGGAACCACCAGCGCCCCCCAGGGATCCATATGGTGATGCTGTGCGGATACCGTTGTCCCTCCCAGGGTATGGTAGGCTGCGGTTTCAAAATCACTTCCTGCCTCCGGAATGGTGTCATAATGCATCATCCAGGAACAGAAATACCAGCCGGCTTTTTTTGCGATATCCAGCCATTCGCCGCTTTTCTCCAGCTCAAACAGCCGCAGCGCACCGATGAGCATGGGGCCGGAGGTTTCCTTATCAATACAATAGGTATCCAAAGCCCCCGCCGTGCAGAAAAATCCGGCCAGGTCCCGTTTATAGTAGAGCCGGCAGGCTTCTTTTGCCCGGTTCAGATAACACTGCCGGCCCGTCTCTTCATAAAGATCCACAAGCCCCGGAATGAGATAAGCCCCAATTGTTCCATTTTGATCCACACAATCACCCGTATGTACATCCCATGCTTTCCCAAATCCATAATCCGGGGAATAGTGTTCCACAAAAAAGTCCGCCGCTCCCTCTGCGGCCTTGTAATAGGCAGTCCGTTCAATACCGGCCGCCTTCAGCAGCCGGTATGCCTTCAGAAGTTCCATCACCGCAAATCCCTGGTTGCAGGTATCCACCACCGCCGGACCATCCTTTTCCAGGTCTTCGTATTCTGTCACGAGTAATCCTGTCTTGGCAACGGCATCCTCCGCCCAGGCATCCAGATTGCTCATACCGATATCCACAAGCTCCTGCTTTCCCTCCTGCAGCCCTTTCTGGATACACAGCCTTGCATACATGCCATTCTGCCCGCACCAGCCAAAAGCAAAACCGTCACGCTTTACGAAGCTGCCCTTTTCCGGGCTCATCCCAATGTGGAACATCTGTCTTCCCCGGTATAACGAAAGCAAATGCAGGGCATGGCTGAGGGAAAGCGTCTGTACCTCTTTCACCGGATACGCAAAAGGAAACCTCCTGCCAAGCAGCCATAGTGCCGTATCTTCTACATTTGCCGCAGCGAAAGCCGGCGCCTCCGGTTTCCCGGAAAGAAGATAGGCCGCTGCGCGGAATTCCTCCCCCGCCTCCAGATGGATAAAGGTTTCATACGCATCACTGTAACGGTCCCTGCTGCAATAGGTAAGCGGTTTTTCAATTGTGGGATAGAGCAGCCTGTGGATCATGCACCCGTCTTTATCCGCTGTCATGGAACAGGAGCAGAGAAGCGAGTTTTCCTCCCTGTCGGAAGCCATAAGGGCAGCATATTGGTCCGCGTTCTCACTGATAGTACAGCCGGGAATTGTCGTACGGCGGTAATCGAAAACCCAGGGCTGTCCTTCCCTCTCAAGGCCTTTCGGTTCCTTCCCGTTTCCCCAATGGTTTCCGTTATAGGAGACCCCGGGAATCACATAATGCGTATAGGGGAATCCCGCTTTCATCCGGATTTCCGGTTGGAAATCCACTGCTCCTTTGCCGATATTTTTCCAGCTATGAACCAGTCGTACACAATTATCATCCACTGTTTCATATTGTAAAGTAACTCTGAACTGTTTGTCCTCATATACATTTTCTTCCAAACGCTGCAATTCCCGCTGCCGGCCGCCGCGTGTATAGCAGGGCGGCAGCATTAACCAATTCTTCATAAAAACCTCCATACTCTCCAAGTCATCCCTTGACGGAGTTACTCATTTTCTTTATGTCACATATTTTTTCCGGTATTCCACCGGCGTCATCCCTTCGGTGCTCCTGAACACTTTTGCAAAATAATTGCCGTTGGAATAACCGCATCTTTCTGCGATTTCCACAATCCTGATGTGGGGGTTGCGCAAAAGCTTCTTAGATAAATCCAGGCGGTAATCACAGATATACTGCTTGATGGTTACGCCCGTCTCCTTTCGGAACAAGACATTCAGATGGGCCGCCGAAAAATGCATATCTTCCGCAATATCGGATACCGACAGCTCTGCCTCACTGCAGTGCTGCTCAATATAGGATATAGTATCCCTTACCAGCCGTGAAAACCTGCTTTCATTTTCCAAACGGGCCAAAAAAGCATCCAGCATTCTTTCAAACAGCTTCATCACCTCGTCAATGGATACAGCTTCCCGGATACAGCTGTCCAATTCCTCCTCCGTATCCATATCCGCCGCGGACAGAAGCAGGGCGCTTTTTTCCCGGACGAGAAGCCTTGCAAATGCCGACAGGAGCATGATAATATCCTCCTGCCGGTAAAATCCTTCCGAACAGATTTCTGTTACCAGGCGGTGCAGCCATCCGTCCACCTGCTCCGGCTTCTCTTTTATCATTCCGACGAATTCCGCATACAATCCGGGATTCAGTTTTTTCATCTTCGGGATCTCATCTTCTATTTCAAATACGGTCCTGCTGCTGTCAAAGAAAGATTGCTCTGCATTTAACAGTGCAATTTCGCAGCTTTGTGAAACAGCCATCAGATTATCCGTTTCGAAGCCCATGCCTATACAAAGCCCTTCCTGCAATTCTGTCATTTTACGGCACTCAGCCCTTACCATACGCATCCGGTATTTACCGCAGGCGGCCAGAAACAGATATTTCCCCCTGTCCACCATAGTGAGAAGAATGGGAATTCCTGATTCCTGCCAGAAAGAAAAAACCAATGGCTCCAGCTGTCCCGGCACTTCTTCCTTCTTGGCCCAGAGTACCGCGGAAAAATAAGCCGTGTCTGTGGGGAATCCAACCTCCCTGCATATCTTTTCAAGCAGAGCCTTATCTTGCGTTTTAAGCCTGAGCATGTTTAACAGACGCTGGCGCTCCAGCCTCTGCCACTGGCCCTCTTTTTTTTCATGCCGTTCCTTTTCCCTTACAAAATCCACTGCCTTTTTGACAGCTCCCTCCACTTTTTCCAGCTCGATGGGTTTTTCCACGAATTCCACCGCATCCAGGGATATGGCCTTTTTCAGGTACTCAATTTCCAAATACCCGCTCATAAACAAAAGCTTGCTGTCGGGGCACTGGCGGATCAGTCTTTCCGCGAACTCCAGGCCGTTAAGCTTAGGCATACGGATATCGGTAAGCACGATATCCGGCCGGAACCATGTGGATATTGTCAGCGCTTCCCGCCCGTCCCGCGCCTGCATGATCTCATCAATCCCGTATTTATCCCAGGAAATGGATGTAATCAGCCCTTCTCTTGCATAATCTTCATCGTCCGCAATCAACAGTCTCATAGCAGTCTCCCTCCCTCTGCCGCCTCTTCCGGATTATCCGTTCCCTTAATCTTACCTATCCGGATGCTGACACAGGTTCCGATTCCCTGTGTGCTTTCGTAAGTGATACATTTTTCCATGTTATAAAACAGCTTAAGGCGTGTCTCTATATTGCTTATCCCATATTTGCTTCCCTTGTGTGTCCGCTCTATTTCCTGTCCGGTAACCATGCCCACGCCGTCATCGGTTACCGACAGGAATATTTCATCGTCTTCTTCCCATCCGCTGATAAGTATGCTGCCCCGTCCCCCGCTTTTCTCCATAATACCGTGTACAATGGCATTTTCTATAAGAGGCTGCAGAGTGATTTTAGGAATCAGATAATCCCGTATCCCTTGCTCCACATCCAGTTCAAATAAAATTTTCCCACGGTACCGTTTCTGCTGTATGGCAATATAAGCCTCGCATAATTCTATTTCCAGGCCAATGGTAATGATATCCCTTCCCTTGTTGAGAATCAGTTTATAATACCGGGCAAGGGATAAAACCGTGTCCCTGATATTATCCGTTTCGTTCCTGGACGCCATCCAGTTAATCATATCCAGGGTATTATAGAGGAAATGGGGATTAATCTGAGACTGCAGGGCCATCAGTTCCGCCCCCTTTTTCTCCTGTCCCAATTGATACTGCTCCTCCAAAAGCTTTCTGATACGCCGTATCATATAATTATAATTCCGGATCAGCTCCCCTACCTCATCCTGCCCGGCCTCCTCGTCCAGGGTTTCCAGCTTTCCATTCTGTACCTTCTGCACGGTTCCGGACAAATGCAGGATTCTGGCGGAAACGGACCGGGAAATCAGCCATATCGCCAAAAGCAGGGCCGCACAGACCAAAGCAAATAAAACCACAGTAAAAATGCCCGTATCCCGGAAGCTTCCCCGGACAGTATCCGAAGGCATCACCGCATATAAAAGGAGGCCGCTGTCCCCTATATCACACACTCTGGCATAATACTCTTTACTATTGGCCCTGACTTTTCCGCCCTCCGGCAAACAGGCGCCCTCCAGTTCTGCGTCCGGGCTGATTTTTTCGTAGAGCTTCCGGTCGCTGACCGTAAGCAGCCTGCCTTCTTTCGATTTTATATAGTATACCTCTTCCTGCGGGGTGTTTAAGAAGCTTTCCGCCAGCTTGTCCGCATGAATATACACATGCATGCTTCCCAGATTCCTGCTGAAATCCGCCAGATCCGTTACCGGCCTGACAAATACCATATAATTTCCGGACTCTCCGTTTTTCTCCATCTTTGTAATCTGCCAGAAAGGCCGGAAACCATTCTGCACCATGATCGCATTAATCTGCTGTCCCTCTTCGCTGTTCCAGTTGCGTACATAGCCGGATATGCCGTCCGCAAAGGGATACCTCCCGTCCAGGTAAAAAAGAATGGAATCGTAATCCGTTCCATAATATATATTTTTAATCCATTCCCAGGCGGACTGGACCTGCACATACTGCCCGGCAAAGCCGCTGCTTTCCATCAGCTGCTTCAGGTAAAAATTCAGGTTTTCATTCCCGATGGCCATCCTGGTTATACTTTCCACCCGTTCCAGCTTTTCCTCCAGCATGGCCTGTGTCTGCTCAAAGCGCTGACGGGCCAGATATTCCTGGTTTGTCTGGGCCGACGAAGAAAGCTGCCGGTAAAACAGGAAAAATGCAGCCCCCATCGCTGCCAGACAGGCGCAGGAAAAGAGAAGAAACATCTTCACTGTTAATGATAAATTCGAAAACCGGTATTTTCCCCCGGATAAAATCCTCTTCATATATGCCCCTATCCGTACGCCTGTCGACAGAACCTTCTCCTGAAACCCCCAAAAGCCTTCCCGCAGGCGTACTGCTGCAGGAAGGCAGAATATCTTATTTAATCAGCCGCTTTCTTTTCCCGGAATGCGGTCAGCTGCTGCTGCATTTCGGCAATGTATTTTTCAATACCGGCCTTCTGCAGCTGTGCCAGGACATTATCATAATCCCCTTCCCTATCCTGGGTAACCCCGCAGAGCAGAGGCGTCATATACTGCGCTTTCACCGACTCCAGGGCCGCCGTTTCCGCTGAGAGGGAGGATGCGTCGAAGATAAAGCCGTCCAGAGGGCTGAATTCTTCCGGAGTTATCCGGGTCGCGTCCATCTGCTCCTGCCAGAAAGCGTTTTCACTGGGTACTTCCTCTTCCATATAACCGTCCACCAGACCGGTCCAGGAAGGCTTCACATTGCTGGCATCAATACCTGCCGTTGTGATTTTGCCGTCCGTCCTGTTATAATTTTCCCCTTCCACGCCCCATCTGAGCAAATCATAATAAGCCTGATCGGTATGTGCTTTTTCAATAAACTGCAGGGCTTTTACCGGCTCCTTGCATTTGGGATTGATGGAAATACAGGTAGAATTGGATACGGAGGGCAGATATACAGGCGCTTTGCCAAATCCGTAATCATACCAGCCCATTTCCCATTCCGGATTATTCCTGGCAATCTCGTTCACCGTTGCGGTAAGGGACCAGGCAGGAGAATTGGTCGTGGTCGCCTTTTTGTCCGCTTTCACCAGTTCCGCAATCTTATTTCCTTCGTTGGCGCTGGAAGCAAGGATATCATGGTCAATTATCCCGTCCTTGTACCATTTCGCCACATACTCCAGCATGGTTTTGTATTCCGGCGTCTGCGTCCTGTCTAATACCGTATATGGATCCTCCACCGATACCACCGTATAAGGGGTATTCATATAGCTGTCCAGCTCCAGGTATTTTCCGGCGGCCAGGATATTCCATACGGCGGACCATACCCGGTTATCCATAATCACGGAGCTTTCCGGATATTCCTCCTTCGCTTTATATAAATACTGCTCCATTGTCTCCAGACTGTTGATTTCCGGAAGCCCCCAGCTTTTACGAAGATCCTCTCTGTACATGAAGCCTTCATTTGCCGATACACTGTCCGTCGCTTTCCCGAACTGCGGAATCCCATACAGCTTTCCGCCGATTTCACAGCTCTCCAGCGTTTTGTCAGAAACCACGGAATAATGGGCCACCAGATCAGGCACCTCACTCAGTAAAGGCTTTAAATCCAGAAATGCATTCTTCGTCGCCATAACCTTATAATCGGAAAAATTTCCTCCTACATACAAATCGTATTCCCCGGATGCAATATTCAGATTTATTTTGTTCTTTTCATCTCCCCAGGGGATAAAATCAAATCTTACCTTGATTCCCAGATCCGTAACCGTCATGGCATCCAGCTGCTCATAAAAAGTATCCATTCCCGCAGCCGGTTCATTTCCCATAGTAAATCCTTTTAAGGTGACCACCTCACCGTTATCTGCCTCCGCCCATCCTGCTGCGGACTGCGATGCCTCACCGGACTCTGCATTCTGTGTTGTCCCGGCGGATTCCACACTTCCGGCTGTCTGCGCACCGCCCTGGCCGCAGCCGGCCAGGGATAATGTCAATACTGCCGCCATTCCTACCGACACCGCTCTTTTCCATAAATTTCTTTTCTTCATTGCGTAATACCCTCCTTTTTATTATACATCAGGCGCTTTGGGCCTGTCTGCATCACCACTTACCTTTTCTAAAAATATACCTATCCTTTGCTGCGGGGCGCAAGGGATCGTGTACCGCAGCTATCCTTTTACGCCGCCCACAGTAAGGCCGCCGACAAAATAACGCTGTACAAACGGATAGAATAACAGAACCGGTCCGGTTGCTATAATTGCCGTCGCCAGCTTCATTGTCTCGCTGGGAAGGGAAGCCACACTGTCCACCAGTCCCTTTTCGCTCATCATGGCAGACAGGTTCGCCATCATGGACTGGAGAAAATACTGCAACGTATAGAGATCGGTATTTTTAATATACAGGTTACAGCGGAACCACTCGTTCCAGTAGCTCAGGGCAAGGAAAAGCCCGATGGTCGCCACCGCCGGTTTTGCCAGCGGCATCACCACTTTATAATAGATTTTGAAATCCCCCGCCCCATCAATCCGGGCTGATTCCACCAAATCATGGGGGATGCTTTTTACAAAATTACGGAACAGGAAAATGTTAAACGGATTCATGACCGCGGGGAAAATAAGCACCCAGATATTGTTGTTCAGATGCAGAATATTTACATTGACCAAATAGGATGGAATCATACCTGCGGAAAAAAGCGTGGTAAAATAGATGAAAAAGGCAAATTTATTCCGGTTTTTAAAGTCTGGCCTGGACAGCACATATCCGCTCATGGAGGTGGTAACAAGCCCTATAGCCGTGCCTGCAATAGTAATGCAGATGGTCACCAGATATGCCTGGGGAATGGAATTTCCCATATGGAATATGGATTGGTAGGCATCCAGGGTAAATTCCTGAGGAAACAGGGAGTAGCCGTTTACGGCGATTGCCGATTCACTGCTGAAGGATCCCGCCAGAATCAGGAGAAAGGGGATTACACAGGCGGCTGCCAGTATCGTGATAACAGTCATGCTGATGCCCTGAAATAATACCGCTTTAAGGCCATGCCGGATATGTGCCCGGTTTTGTTTCTGTCTGCTCATATATACTCCCATCTGCGGCTCGTACCGCTTATTTGTATGTTAAAACAGGGCGTTTTCCGGGCTAACCTTATTCACAATCCGGTTCACCGCCATGACAAGCACAAAACCGAATACCGATTGATATAATCCCGCCGCCGCTCCTCTTCCCATATTGAAATCCACCGCCAGGGAACGGTAAACATAGGTATCAATGATGTCCGTCTTATCCAGAAGCAGGCCATTGTTTCCCACAATCTGGTAAAAAAGCTCGAAGGAGCCTTTGATAATCCCTCCCAGCGCCAGCATGATAAGCATGATAGCCGTGGGCTTTAACAGAGGAAGGGTGATGTGGCGGATCCGTTTCCAGTTCGACGCACCGTCCACATAAGCCGCCTCATAAATGCTTTCGTCAATACCCAGGATTGCCGCCAGATACACCACGCTGCCGTAGCCCAGCCCTTTCCACACCTGTACGGCTACAATGATAAACGGCCACACCTGCGGATTCTGGTAAAAATCAAATTTATCAAATCCAAGTGAAGTAATAATGCTGTTGGCAATCCCATATTTATAGCTGAATATGTTATATACAATAACTCCTATCGTCACCATGGATACAAAGTAAGGCATAAACATCAGTGTCTGGGATACCTTTACAAAATATTTTCTCTGAATTTCCTTTAAGAGAACCGCCACGGTAATCTGCGCTGCATTACCTATCAAAATAAATGCCAGATTATAAAGAATCGTATTTTTAGTCAGCTTCCAGATAATAGAATCCACTCCGCCGGAAAAAAGAAATTCAAAATTCCGGAATCCCACAAACGGGCTTCGCAGTCCCTGCATAAAGTCATAATCCACAAAGGCATAATAAAGTCCCGGCATGGGAAGGTAACAAAACAGGATAAAAAAAACCACCATGGGTATCAGCATGAAATAATAAGTTTTATGACGCCTGAAATCATCAAAAGGCCTCATCCTGCCTGTCGTCCCCACTTTTGCTTTCATCTGTTTCCCTCTCTTTCCTGCATACCGTTTTCACTTCCTGCTATAATAGTACATGATTTTTTTCAGGTAAAAAATATGACTTTTTGCATAAAAAGGGTAATATATGAGCATCCCAGACTTCGCAGGAACCAATTAGCCTCCCTATTGTATGCTAAAAACAAGCAGGCTACCATATTAAAAAATCTTTTCCCAACAGCTTCCGTACCGCTTCAAGGAAAAAGAAATCCGCATACACAAGCGTATGATTATGTATTTGCCCATGATAGGATCCGCTGCAATGAGTCAGAAAACAGACGCTTTTTTCGGTCCAGTCGCAATGCTTTTCATCCAGTGCCCGCATGAGCTTAACAGCCGCACGCAGATACATACCCTGTTCCCGTTCCGGAACATGCCCCGCTATTTCAATAAGGCCCTTTGTGTCCTGCGGCATAACATTACCATCCTTTTTCCGACAAACAAAAAAAGATTTAGATTAAAACAGAAAGCTTACTTCTGCAAAAATCTAAATCTTTTTTATACACGTACCTGTCATTTTGTGCAAATGGACCCGAAGGGATTCGAACCCTCGGTCTCTGCGTTGCGAACGCAGCGCTTTCCCAGCTAAGCTACGAGCCCGAAACAATTTCCGAAAAAAATGGAGGCAACGAGGCTCGAACTCGTGACCTTTCGCGTGTGAGGCGAACGCTCTCCCGGCTGAGCTATGTCTCCATGGGTATTATTGTACCACTTTTTTGGAAATTGGCAAGAGTATGTTTGACAAAATTATTCTTTTTTTTGCTCCGTATTTACGGAAGGCCCATTTTCCGCGCTTTCCTTCGCACTTTTGGACTGCGCTTTTTTCCTTTTAGCCGGTATCTGGATACTGCTCAGATCCAAAAGCTTTTCTATAAGCAGTTTTTTAACATATACATCGAAGCTGAGCATACAGATAAAGGAAAAGAACTGCAGGAACTGCCTTTCTTCTTCCTCCTCCGTTTCCGGGAAAGTCTCACCGGCCCTGGTGAATTTTTCTATAAGATCCTTCTTCATCACTTCAACCTGTTCCTTCTCCAGGCTGAATACTTCATTATAAATATCTTCCAGGCTTAACTTTGCATCCCCTTTGAAATACTGATCCGTTATGGGCTGGAGAATCGTCTGTATGTCATTGATGGACATAACGCCCTTATAATAATAAATAAAAATAAGTATGAGCACATGCTCCTTGGAATATTTCTTCTTCACAGGCGGAGGAAGCAGATTGTTCTTCGCATAATTATTAATCATGGTTTTGGTCAGTATTTTATCTTCCCCGGGATTCCTGGTGCTGTTTCTCAGCTTGCTGTCCATCAGGGTCGTTACCTGATCCATATATAAATCAATATTGGGGATATCCCCGGGCCTGACATAATCGATTCTGTCAAGGCTCTCCAGGATACTGTTCAATAGGTCTTCTGTAGAAATGGTCATCTTCCGCTCCTGTCCTGCGTCCTTCATGGGGGACGCCCTGCCTGCCGCTTCCGTTCCTCAGAAGGGATCGGATACGGCTATACATTTGTCTTTTATTATATAGTATTGAAAACTACATGACAAGCCTTAACTTTTCCGGAAAGACATTTTTCTTTACTTTAGAACTTTAGTATGGTAAAATCCCAATATATGAAGGGCGGGGAAAATCCCCTGCCCTGCGGGAGCGAAACAGAATCAGTACGGAGGTAATGAAATGAATAAAAAAATAAAGACAGACGCAGTGGACCATCTGTTTGAGGCCATTCTGAGTCTGGAAAACAGGGATGAGTGTTACAGCTTCTTCGAGGATTTGTGCACCGTAAATGAGCTCCTTTCCCTGTCTCAGCGTTTTGAGGTTGCGGCAATGCTGCGGGATCATAAGACTTACCTGGATATTGCCGAAAAAACGGGCGCTTCCACCGCCACCATCAGCCGCGTCAACCGTTCCTTAAACTATGGAAACGACGGCTATGAAATGGTATTTTCACGTATGAATAAAGAGTCCTGAGACCCTATAAATACTGGAAATTTTTTTCAAATAAGTAATGTAATAACGTAAAATATCACTTTACATTTGAACACTCTTGTGATATTCTGACTATGTTGCAGGGCAACAGATCAATACTTATTTTTTATGCGGAGGTATCCTAGAATGAACAAAGGTACAGTAAAGTGGTTTAACAACCAAAAGGGTTACGGTTTCATTTCTGATGAAGCAGGACAGGACGTATTCGTACACTACTCCGGATTGAACATGGATGGTTTCAAATCTCTGGACGAAGGCGCAGCTGTAGAATACGATGTTATCCAGGGAGATAAAGGCCCTCAGGCTGTTAACGTAATCAAATTATAAGATTTCACGGAAATCTTACCCGAACCATCACAATGTGCCTTTTTTTATCAAATATATCGGTATCACAGTTCATATCGTTTTTTTATTTGAGAATAAGCTGTACAGTTGTAATGGATTCCACCAATGGGATACGTTGCCGAAACGCCCATTGAAAAAGGAGCTTACGAATGGATTGATAACAATCCGGACGTGAAGCTCCTTTCTTATTTCTGTTTACATCTCTTCTTCTGCGTAAGCCTGCACGGTATTGAAGTCCAGGCTCCCTCCGTAAAGGTTCAGTGCGCTTCCCACCGTGATGTGGATTTTATTCCGTCCCAGCTCCTTAATGCTTCTGATATCCTCAAGGGAACGGATTCCGCCCGCATAAGTGATGGGTATCCGGTTCCATCTTCCCAAAAGTGCCACCAGCTCCTTTTCGATTCCGCACACCTTTCCCTCCACGTCCACAGCATGGATCAGGAATTCGTCACAGAAAGAAGCAAACATATCCAGCACATCCTCATTCAATATCACCTTCGTATATTTCTGCCAGCGGTCGGTAACGATATAATAATCCCCGTCCTTTTTCCGGCAGCTCAGATCGAGTACCAGCTTTTTCTTGCCCACATTTTCCAGCAGCCGGTTCAGGTTCTCATAGGAAATCGTCCCGTCCCGGAATACATAAGAGGTTACAATCACGTGAGACGCCCCTGCATCCAGATATTCATGGGCGTTTTCCGCAGTGATGCCGCCGCCCGCCTGCAGTCCTCCGGGATAAGCCCGGAGGGCATTCAAAACCTGCTCCCTGGAGCTTTCATAATAAGGGCTTCCCTTTTTGTTCAAAAGGATTACATGGCCGTTTTTCAGGTTTTTTTCCTCAAAAAGCCGGGCATACCAGGCGCTGTCCTTTTCAGATACAAAGTTTTCCTGGGCACTGTCGCTGGTATCCGCCACACTTCCGCCCACCAGCTGTTTCACCTTGCCATTATGAATGTCAATACATGGTCTGAATTCCATATTCCCTATCTCCCTGCCTCAGGCCGCAGATAAACGGCTTTTTTTACAAAATTAGGTATATTTTACACGAAATTATCCTTTTTGACAATTCCTTTTTCCGCATAAAAAGAATTTTTCCGAACATAATAAAAAACGGACAGTTATATTGTTCGTGAGCGTGTTCTATATTTACAGGATGATTTTCCCGGCAGCCGCCAAAGTCAGGCTTACCTGGCCGCGGCCGCCGCTCACGGGTATAAAATCTCTGTGGAAAAAATCCTCCTGCACGCCCAAACACACAAAGAAAAAGGAGTGAGCAACATGAAAAAGCTGAACAGAATGATTCCTGCAGCGCTGATTCTGCTGATGCTTGCCAGTGTGACCGCCTGTGGAGATAAGAAAAATAACGCGGACGACATGGCAGGAAATACAACGGAATCCACTACCGCTGCCGAAGAAACGGCAAGCCGTAACGAAACCGGGACAACCGGAATAGCCGGCAACGAAACCACAAATGAAACCAATACAAATGGTACCGATACAAATGAAACCGGAACCATAAACGGTACAACAAACGGAACCGATGAAACCGCCGGTATCAACGAAACCAACAACGGTACTGCAGGCGGAAACAGCACCGCCGGCAAAGGCTCCAACCTGGTGGATAATGCAGGCAATGCTATCGATGATGTAGGCGATGCTGTGGGCGATGTAGTGGATGATGCCGGAAACATGGTTGAAAACGCTGCTGACGGTGTAGCCAATGGCGTGAAGGATATCACCAACACCAAATAATTTCTCCTATCTTTGACCACACCCGGGGCAAGCCAATAACTTGCCCTGTACATAGGGCCGCATATGGCCGGATTCTTATACGCCTTTTTCTATCAACGTGCCGTCCCTGTAGGCTGCCAGAAGCTTCTCCAGATAACCGATGCTTTCCTTGAGTTCCGTACCGATATCCGTATCCGACACCCGGATCCGCCGGGGCGCTGTTTCCACGATAATGGAATCCGAAAAAATATCCGATTCCTTTCGTATGGCCGATTCCGCCGATTCAAAAGGCTCATGGGCCACCAGCGTCATGCCGTGGGAATTGGCCACCAGGGTGTAACCGGCAATTCCGGTTTTCCCCTGGTAAGCCTTGGAAAAACCGCCGTCTATGATGAGCAGCTTCCCCCCGCATTTGATGGGGGTCTCCCCTTTCTTTAACTCCACAGGGACATGGCCGTTAATGATATGGGAGCTGTTCTCGTCCAGCCCGAATTCCTTCAGGATACGGCCCAGCACCTCTTCGTTGTCCATCAGCCTGTAATAGCTGTTTTTGATTTCCGTATGGGTGCTCTTATCCTCCACAAAATACCGTTCAAAGGTAGCCATTTTATCTTTGCCGAACACAGGGGAATTGGGACCGGTCCAGATATACCAAATGATATCCCTCCCTTTTTCCACCTCTTCCTTATCCTGGGAATAGTAACCCTTCCTGGCATAATGATCCAGGATATCATACAGCGCTTTCCCGCTGTATTCCTTTCCGAACACGTTCACCCTAAGGAAATTCCCCTCCTCGTCCATCGGCACACAGCCATGGTACAGAAGGTTGGAGTTATATACCTTGTACAGGCTTCCCTTGGAAAAAAGAAAACGGATATGCCGCTGCAGCTTCTCGCAGTGGACAAACGCATGCCGCAGCCTTTCCACCACCTGCTCCTCCTCCGGGGTCAGGCGGTACGGATCCCCGGGATCCACGGTGGGAAAATCCACATCCTTCATGGCATATTCTTTCCCGTCAATCAGAACCGTTTTCTTTTCATAATCGATCTTATCCAGCAGCAGCCGGTCGGCCATATCGAATTCCGGCCTTCGTTTCATCAGCTGGCCCTCCAGCTTGAACTGGATAATGGCGATGGCCTTATGCATCTTCTTATCCAGCTCCAGATCCTTTGTATCGTAATCCTCCCCATATTTAATGGAAAAAACATCGCAGTTGGAATCGGCATAGGTATTCATGGCAAACGTAGCAAGCGGAATGAGGTTGATGCCGTATCCCTCCTCCAGGATATCCAGATTGCCATATCTGGCGGAAATACGGATAATATTGGCGATACAGCCCGTGTGCCCGCTGGCCGCCCCCATCCACACCACATCATGGTTTCCCCACTGGATGTCCACCGAATGGTACTGGCTCAGGGTATCCATGATTATATGAGGCCCGTTGCCCCTGTCATAAATATCCCCCACAATATGCAGATGATCGATCACCAGCCGCTGAATCAGGTTACACAGGGCGGCGATAAATTCCGGCGCCCTTCCGATGCGGATAATGGTATGGATGATTTCATTGTAATAGGCCTCTTTATCCTGCACCTCTTCCTTTTCCGTAATCAGTTCTTCGATAACGTAGGAGAAATCCTTGGGCAGGGCTTTCCTTACCTTGGATCGGGTATATTTGGAGGCTACCCTCTTGGTCATCTGTACCAGCCTGTGCAGAGTTATCTTGAACCAATCCTCCAGATTTTCCTGGCTGTCCTCCTCCTGCATCACCAGCTCCAGCTTTTCCATCGGATAATAAATCAAGGTGGCGAGGCTCCGCTTGTCCCTGCTGCTCAGGGTATTACCGAATTCTTCATCAATCTTGCGCTTCACACTGCCGGAACCGTTTTTGAGCACATGGTTGAACTGCTCATATTCCCCATGGATATCGGTCAGAAAATGTTCCGTCCCTTTCGGCAGACTCAAAATGGCCTGCAGATTAATAATTTCTGTCGCCGCATCCGCAATGGTCGGAAAACTTTTGGACAGGCTTTTCAGATAGGTCAGTTCCAAATCCTGCATGCTTGCATTATCCCCTTTCTGCTGCATAAATCCTTTTTTCCACAGTTCGCATGACAAACCGGACGAACCATTGAAAAAAGGGAATCCTTCGATTCCCTATTCTTATCCCCTCTTTGCAGCTGCGCTGTCCTTTCCCTGCGGGATGCTGTCTCTTTCCCCGCAGACAGGTCTGAACGGCAGCTATGCGCCTTCGATTACATCGCTCATGTCATAAAGCCCCGCAGGCTTCCCTTTAAGGAATTTGGCCGCCTGTACCGCGCCTTTGGCAAATACATTTTTGGAGTATGCCGTATGGGAAAAGGTAATCACCTCGTCCTCTCCTGCGAAAATCACATCATGGTCTCCTACTATTGTACCACCGCGTACGGCAGAAAGTCCAATCTCTTTTGCATCCCTTTTCTGTCTCCGGGTACTTCTGTCATAAACATAAGTATATTCGTTATTAAATTCTTCGTTTATGGAGTCCGCCAGGGCAAGTGCCGTCCCGCTGGGCGCATCCACCTTCTGGTTATGGTGTTTCTCCACGATTTCCATATCAAAGCCGGCAGGCGCCAGGACTGCCGCCGCCTCTTTGAGCAGTTTCAGAAGCAGATTAATCCCCAGGGACATATTGGCGGATTTGAGGACAGCCGTCTTACCTGCCACCGCCTTCACCCGCTCCAGCTGCTCCGGGGAAAGCCCCGTTGTACAGAGTACGACGGGCATCTGCGCGGCGCTGCAGTAGTCCAGCAGCTTATCCGCCGCTGCGCAGGAGGAAAAGTCAATCACCACGTCCGCTTTCAGGGACGCATCCTGTTCCCAGGCCTGCCTGTAATCCTCCAGGCTTTTAAATACCGGATAGGGATTGGAGATAGGATCCGACACATCCACACCGGCGATGATTTCCGTATCGCTGTCCGCCTGGGCCAGACGTGCAATCACCTGTCCCATATGGCCGTTACAGCCGTGCATCAATATTTTTACCATAGGTAACTCCTTACAGAATGCCAAAATCCTTCATGGCTTTTTCCAGTTTCACCGCATTTTCTTCTTCCATTTCCGTTAAAGGCCGTCTCAGAGGGCCGGCCTCCAGCCCCATCAGGTTCATGGCCTTCTTAACCGGGATCGGGTTTACTTCACAGAACAGGGCCTTGCATAACGGGATAGCCTTAAGCTGGATGGCACGGCTTCCTTCCACATCCCCTTCAAAAAATCTGGCACACATCTCATGCGTCTCTTTTGGAGCCACGTTGGAAAGGACGGAAATAACCCCTTTGCCGCCGAGGGACAGAAGCGGTACAATCTGATCGTCGTTGCCGGAGTACAGATCCACATCCTCCCCCGCTATGCTCATCAGCTCGGCGATCTGGCTGATATTGCCTGTGGCATCCTTCACGCCCACGATATTGGGAACCTCCCTGCACAGTCTGACCACGGTTTCCGGCAGAATGTTCACACCACCGGTCCGGCCCGGGATATTATAAAGGATCACAGGAACCTTAATCGCTTCCGCCACGATTTTGAAGTGCTCATACAGCCCTTTCTGGGTGGCTTTATTATAGTAAGGAGTCACTACCAGCACGCCGTCAACACCTGCTTTTTCCGCCTCCCGGGAAAGGAAAACCGCGGTTTCCGTACAGTTGGAACCGGTTCCCGCAATTACGGGAATCCTGCCTGCCGTTTTCTCCACACAATAACGGATCACATCCAGATGCTCCTCATGGGTCAGCGTGGAAGCCTCCCCTGTGGTACCGCATACGATGATGGCATCGGTGCCTCCGGCGATCTGCGCCTCAATATGTTCCCCGAATTTTTCATAATTCACACTTCCGTCCTCATGAAAAGGGGTGATAATTGCTACTCCTGCTCCTTTAAAAATTGCCATATGCTCCTCCTTGTTTTGGAACGCTTCCTCAGGCGCCCTCTGATACGGCAGCCACACTGCCTGATGAAATAGAAGTAACTGTGAAGGTTCGGGACAGTTACAAATGTAAAAAAATTCTCCGGCCATCCATTTACGTAAAAATACGGAGGCGGCCGGAGATTATTTTCCCTTCATGATAGCGCCCCATCTTTTACAGATGACAGTCATACGGTTCTTCACCGCATGCCCAAGATTCGGATGCCAGGCCCCTCCTCTTTCGGCGCTTTCCCCTTTCCCTTTTCTTCCTCTGTGCCTGCCACATCCGAAAAGCTACTCCTGAATCGCGCAACCTCTATCTGAAAATAATCATAGCACGCAGTGCGGTTCCTGTCAACGCACATATTCTTTCCTTTTACGCGGGCGGGACAGCCGTCTGAACTGTTACCAGCAGCCGCAAGGGCCGGATCCCACGCTGCAAGCAGCAGGAGACCCGGCCCGATAACAAGTCGGTCTGAAAGACAGCAAACCGGCCTTTTATTTGATTGTACGGATTTCGGACACATAGTCGGCAAGGGAACAGACCTCCTCGTCCAGAGAAATACCGGTCATGATAATATCCGTTTCCCCGTCCCTTGTATCCAGCACGTTTTTCAAATCCGCGATGGAGATAATATTATTATCAACAAGCCCCAGCACTTCATCCAGGATCAGCATATCGCATTCCCCCGTACTGAGAACTTTTTTGGCAAAGTTCAGGCCATTCCTGATATTCTGGACTTCGTCCTCCTGCTTTTCCCTGGGCAGGGCCACAAAATCTTCATTGGATTTTTCGAAACGGAAAAGCTTGATCCCCGGCTCGAGCCTGCGCGGATATTCGTCCTCGGTCAGTCCCTTTCCCTTCAGGAACTGGATGATTACCACCCGTGCCCCCCTGGCCGCCGCTATCAGACCGCAGCCTATGGCCGCCGGCGATTTGCCGTGTCCCGTCCCTCCATAAATATAAACCTTTCCTTCTGCCATATATTCGCCCCTCTACGGTATTCTGCGGCACCGGACCGCTATCGTCATTCGTTGCAGCTTCCTCTCCTGCAGGCAGCCCTGTAAAACAGCAGCCATAACATCCCATTGCCTGCGGCTGGGTATCTGACCTGTTAATAATACCATAAGCATCCAGGTGATGCAACTTTTATTCCGGCAGCCTACTCTTCTATGAGTTCCAGCTTGCTTACGGAAACTTCATAAGCAATCCTTTTTTCCAGCTGCTCTTCCCCTACTTTTTTCATATATTCCCTGCTCTGGATCCTGCCCCAAACCTCGCAGCGCTCCCCTACATTGAAGCCGCCTGCAAAGCGGGCGTTGCGTCCCCAGCAGATACAGGGAATATAATCGGACTTTCCGTAAGGACGGTTTACAGCCAGAAGCACATCGGCGATTTCCCTTCCCAAAGGCGTTTTACGGTAAACCGGTTCCTTGCAGATATAGCCGTCCAGATATATCTGATTGGTTTTGGAGCTTTCCTCCAGTTCCTCAACAAATTCAATTTCCCTTGCAAATACGGATAAGATCAGTCTGTTCTTCCTCTCCTCATGTCTGTTATAGGAACGGAACTGCCCGGATACGCATACATAAGCGCCCTTGTAGTCCTCTTCCACATCGAGGAGCCTTTCGGATACCATCAGGGGAATGATGTCATAGGAGTCACTGAGTCTGGCGACCTCCACATCCACCATATAAAAGCCCTCTCCGAAAATCTCGTGGCTGAATGTAAAGTCGCTCACGATTTTCCCCATTATGATCACCTGGTTGTTTTCAATTACCTTATCTGTCATTTTTTGTTCTCCCTTCTTGGGCTTCGGTTTGACCGAAACCGCTTTTAAGAATTTTTTCCTGTCATGTATTACTATTTTATGGCAGCAAAACCGATCCTAGAACCGCCATGGGTCGCCGCGATTTCCGGAAAATCGACAGATATCGGGGGTTTTTGCAGTTTTTAGGTTGCAAGATGAAAATATCGGTGCTATACTGTTTAAGTTTGATGTAAGTTGTATAATAATAAGGTAGCTGTCCGAAACTTCTCCTGTAGCCCCGTTTCGTGAGCTGTTTGTTCTCTGGCATACGAAATCCGCATAACACTGGGGGCTGCAGAAGAAATTTCAGACAGTCTTTTGTTTCAGTACCGGATCGTTTGAAGAGGTATAGGAAGGGAATTGAAGTATGATGCAGAAAAGAGAAGATGTGAGGAATGTGGCTATTATCGCTCACGTTGACCATGGCAAAACAACGCTTGTGGATGAGCTTTTGAAGCAGAGCGGCGTGTTCAGGGAAAACCAGGATGTGGCGGAAAGGGTCATGGACTCCAATGCCATAGAGCGGGAAAGAGGAATCACCATTCTTTCCAAAAATACAGCCGTTATGTATAAGGGAACAAAAATTAATATCATTGATACGCCCGGACACGCGGATTTCGGCGGCGAAGTGGAACGTGTCCTGAAAATGGTGAACGGCGTTATCCTGGTGGTGGACGCGTTTGAAGGCCCCATGCCCCAGACAAAGTTCGTACTGCGTAAGGCGCTGGAGCTGCAGCTTTCCGTCATTGTGTGTGTGAACAAAATAGACCGCCCGGAAGCCAGGCCCAACGCGGTTGTGGATGAGGTGCTGGAGCTTTTCATGGATCTGGACGCCAATGACGAGCAGCTGGATTGTCCTTTTGTATTTGCTTCCGCCAAAACGGGAAGTGCCACGCTGAACCTGACGGTAAAGAACAAGGACATGAAGCCCCTGTTCGATACGATTTTAGAGTATATCCCCGCTCCCGAAGGGGATCCTCAGGCCGGCACACAGCTGCTTATCAGCACGATAGATTATAATGAATATGTGGGCCGCATCGGCGTGGGCAAGGTGGACAACGGCACCATTTCCGAAGGCCAGGAGGTAGTGATCGTCAACCACCATGAGCCGGACAAGCAGAAACGTGTGAAGGTGAGCAAGCTGTATGAATTCGACGGCCTGAGCAAGGTTCCCGTAAAGACTTCTTCCATGGGATCCATCGTCGCCATTTCCGGTATCACGGATATCCATATCGGGGATACGCTGTGTTCTCCTGAAAATCCGCAGCCTATCCCGTTCCAGAAGATTTCCGAACCTACCATTGCTATGCATTTCATCGTAAATGACTCTCCTTTTGCCGGACAGGAAGGTAAATTTGTAACAAGCCGCCATTTGCGGGACCGGCTTTTCCGGGAACTGAATACCGACGTTTCCCTCCGCGTGGAAGAAACGGACACCACGGAAAGCTTCAAGGTATCGGGCCGCGGCGAACTGCATCTGTCCGTCCTTATTGAAAACATGCGCCGCGAAGGCTTTGAATTTGCCGTCAGCAAGGCGGAAGTGCTCTATAAAACGGACGAGCACGGCAAGCGCCTGGAGCCTATGGAAATTGCCTATATCGATGTGCCGGAGGTGTTTTCCGGAAGCGTCATTGAAAAACTGAGCCAGCGGAAAGGCGAGCTGGTAAATATGAGCGCCGCCAACGGAGGCTATACCCGCCTGGAATTCAATATTCCTTCCCGGGGCCTGATCGGCTACCGCGGGGAATTCATGACCGACACCAAAGGAAACGGTATCATGAATACGGCATTTGCAGGCTACGGCCCTTATAAGGGAGATATCCAGTACCGCAAGCAGGGCTCCCTCATCGCCTATGAGACCGGGGAATCCATAACCTACGGCCTGTTCAATGCCCAGGAGCGCGGAACCTTATTCATCGGCGCCGGCGAAAGAGTCTATGCCGGTATGGTCATCGGCCAGAACGGAAGGGGCGAAGATATCGAAGTCAACGTGTGCAAGAAGAAACAGCTGACCAATACCCGTTCCTCCAGCGCAGACGAAGCCCTCCGCCTCAGCCCTCCCCGTATTCTGAGCCTGGAGCAGGCGCTGGATTTCATCGAAACCGATGAGCTTTTGGAGGTTACCCCCAAAAACCTGCGCATCCGCAAGAAAATTCTGGATCCTACCAAAAGAAAAAGAGCTAACATGAACAGAAATTAACCATAGGAAATGCCGCCCCGTTCTCCTTGCAAAGAACCGGGCGGCATTTTTTCCTGTGCACTTTGGGTGCAGATAAAAAAGTTTGGCGTCCCCCGGCCCTGCTTCCCTGTGCGGCCTGCTGCC
>NZ_QUES01000034.1:0-13446 GCF_003478085.1 Eisenbergiella sp. OF01-20
GCAAGTAGCCAAAAACTCATATATGCGTATCTCTTTTTCAATCTTACCCTGTTACATCAGCTTCTTATAGCTCTCTGCCATTACCGAAAAACCATTCATCTTTCACCCTCCTGTGTCGCTTATTGTCGAACTTCATGCTCGTTTGCCCTCTGACCTGTGCGTTCTTGACCTTTAACACTTTCCATAAAAGGACAAAGGAGGGATATCTCAAATATCGATTTGTTGGTTTCATTTTATCATATAGCATCATCATCTTACAAGCGTATTTTCTACCATGGTTAGAAAACAGAGATTATTATACACTTGAGGAATCGTCCTTTGGCATCAGTTCCAGAATCTTTTTATACCAGAGTTTTTCCTCTCCGTTCTCTCGCAACGCAAACTGACAAAACAGTGTCATTAACTCAAAATATTTTGTTTGGAGTTCTCCCCAATCCTTATTAGAAGAAAATCGAACAGCATTTGTGTTATAAGCAATTTGATTGACATTGTTTCCAATGCGGTTCACTTCGTAAATCAACTGCTTTGCCTGGTCTCTATCCATGTGCCACTGCTTACCCGTCAACGATTCTGCAAGAATCAGTTTTCTTAAATATTCCGATTTCGATAAGCCGTACTCAAAAGCATTTTTTGTGAGCATAGCATTTTCCTCTGGAAGCAAAGTAAAACGGAATTGCTCTGTGCGAACTCTATCTTTTTCAGCCATTTATTACTTCTCCTTTCAAAACTTCCTCACCGTGAGGAAATTACAAAATTGTTCGTCAGTGGTTTTAGTTTTGTTGTGCCGTCTGTGGGACAGTCATTTTGCCGTTTTGCAAAATGGTACAGGTGGGGGTATTAGGGGGCGTTGCCCCAGTGCAACGGCTAACAAGTGGGAAAATGACACGAGTGGGTACATTTCCCCTATGCTTGCTATTGCAAGTATAGGGAGAATAATGGACAACGAGTGGGTACAATTTCCCCATGCTTGCTATATGCAAGTATGAGGGAATGGGTACATTTTCCCCCTGCTTGCTAATAATGTGTTGCTATGGATTTTCGGGGTCGAGAATTGTATCAAGCTGCGATTTCCACGCCATAATATTTTCGATTTCTTTTTCAAAAACATAGGATTCTTTTTGACGTTTTCGCTCCAAAAATTTGCCCCAATAATAATCAATTTCTTTCTGCAACTCATTGATATACTCTTGCAGTTCGTCCCGTTCCTCAGCGGAGTATTCTTCGGCATCGGCTGTCATTTCCGCCATTTCTTTTTTATTGCTTTCAAGTTCATCCATCAAATCAATATAATCGTCCAAATCCCCCCACAGCAGCAAAAATTTCAGAAATGTATCATCCGAAAACATGGCAAACCAACAACGCTGATACCACTGTTCCGCATACATCCGTTCATCACTTCCGTTGGAATATGTTCCGTCTACCAAATCCCCGATGAAGTTCTCCAACAGCTCTGAAATTGTCAACCCACCCTCGCCGGATTTTTCGGCAAGGCGTTTCACATCTGCATTGGAAAGATTCACTGTTATGGTTCTTGGTTTTATGGTTTCAATCTCAATTTTTTGTGAACTGTAATCTCTCATTTCGTCTCCTTTGCTTATAAAATAGATTGATTTAAGCTGAGGACAACGGCAACTACGGGTGCGCCGTTGTTTCCGTTAGGATAAGCGGTAGAATTTTGCCGTTGTCCTCAGAAATCCGACTACGGGTAATTTTTCTTCATCGTCCTATGAAAAACAACGGTGCTGGCGTAGTACCCGTAGTTACTTGACTTCGATATAGTCAAGGGTTATCCATTTTTTCTTGTTATGGAATGCGCTCACATAAGAAACCCCATAGATCTCTCTCAGCGAATCTTGCGCTGCTTTCAAGCTCTTTGAGAACACAGCAGCACTGTAACTAACAAGAATCGGCTCTCGTGCCTGTAAGTTTGTCAGCAGCTCTGTTGCCGTCCCCTCCCAATGGTGTGCTTCCTCTGCTTTGACGAAATTAACGATAGCGTGTAAGAACCGCTCCTTTTCATTGACAACAGATTCGTCACGGGTGAGCTTGTTCCAACGGCAGGATTCTTTGTCAAATTCAAGGGCAAATTCAAAGGCTTCGGTATCACGGTTGGAAATGGTGAGATTGGCTCTGGTGTCGGTGCGCTTGCTCTTTGTCAGCACCCAGTTCCCGTCTGTTCCTCCTGCCATGCCCTCGCTGCCGGAAATCTTGCTGATATCATCATCGTGCTTGCCTTTGTTGGTGTGCGTGAGCGCAAGGATGGTAAGGTCAAACTCCATGCTTATCTGGCGCAGGATGTTGGTAAACTCCACGTCCCCGGCATAGATGTTTTTTACAAACTCATTCCCTCTGATATGTTGGAGCGTGTCAATGACCACCAGTTTGATATTGGGATGCTGCGTTAAGTAATCACGGATATCTTCCTCAACGCCGGAAGTGATGCTGTTTGCCTTTAAAACGAAATGGATGTTCTCCATACCCTCATAGGCTTCAAGCATCTCAAAACGGCTCTGTAAGCGTGTTACGGTATCTTCCAGACCGAGATACAAGACCTCGGACTGTATGGCTTGATAGCCCCAGATTTGCCCACCACTGGCAACAGCGTAGGATATCTGCTCGGCAAGCCACGATTTACCAACTTTAGCACCTCCGGCGAGGATAAAGAAACCGTGCGGTAAAATGGTACTGATGGTGTAATGAAGCGGCGGCAAGTCCATTTCCATCAAGTCTTTTCCATTGATGGATTCAAAGCGGCTCTCCTTTATTTTTTCTTTTATCGCTTCTTCGGTTCTCATATTTGTAGTCGATTCATTCATTGCGAATACTCCTTTGCGTACTATTGTATTTTGAGATTCGCCATGCTATAATGTGGTATATTGTATTTCATAGCATGGTCTGAGCTTCTGTGTATTTGCCTATACAGAAGCTTTTTTCATGTAAAAAGAAAACCACAACTTCGATAAACGAAATTGTGGTTTAGTGAGTGATATTTTGTAGAGACATCAAGCTATTTGTACAGTTGCGTTTTTAAGTATAAGCCGTGATAACCAGTTTTAATCGGCTTGATGTCTCTATAATCGTCACGGAGAAAATACAGAAACCGGGCACTAACGTCACGAATCCGTTACAAAACGGATAACCCGGAAGCCTCGATTTGCCTCCTAAGCGAAAGGCCGTGGGTTCGAATCCCGCCAGGGACGCCAGCAAACACGCCGAAAACCTTTGATTTATCAGGGTTTTCGGCTTTTCTTATTTCTGCGGCTTTTGTGGCTTTTTTGCAAAAAACCTTGGTTTGCTAACATTTGCTAACGAGATTTGGCCTTTTGCTAAGAAAGGCGGTAAGTCAGAGGTTCGATTTTTACCAAAGGAACTTGCAAACATTTGTTAGCAGAAATTAGAGGAAGTTGCAAACAAAATCGCGAATTTGCTAACATCGCTCAAAAATGCTTTCAGAACCTTGCTAACAAAAAAAGTGTTTGGTCACTGTGCAAAGTGGTTCAAACGAAGAAAACCTCTCACAAAGTGAGAGGCGTTCTTCTGAGGGAGGGACTTTATAAAGCTTTTGCCAGCTGCTTGAGCAGTGCGGCAGTTTCGGGATTTTTAAGCAGTTCCAGTATCTTCGCTGCATCACTTTCATCACTTTCAGTGACGGCAGTATCCGCAGTTTTAGGCTCTGTATCTTCAACAGGGTCAGGAGTCTTGGATGAGTAAAATGCTTCCTCCAATCGCTGAGCGTTTATGCAGCGATCCTCGTCGATGATGTGAGAGTAGACATCTGCAACCATTTTTACCTGAGCATGACCAGAGTCGCCCTGGACGGATTTCATATCGCCACCATTGAGTTTCAGCTTGTAGGTGATACTGGAGTGACGGAGAGAATGGAATACAACATGAGGCAGTCCGTTTTCTTTGATAAGTTTATTGAAAGCACGGTTAATCACCTGGCTTTCCATCGGACGGCCATTGCTGGAGCAAAAGACCAGGTTATTGTCGATGTATTCATCTCCAAACAGATCCATCAGCTCATCAATTTCTTTTTTTCTCTCTACCAGCATATAGGCAACTGTTTTCGGCAGGTACACGCGGCGAATACTGGTTTTGGTTTTAGGCTCTTTCAGGACCAGAGCAGTATGGGTACTGGCTATGCAAGGTGGAAACTTCTTAATAACACCTTTGTCGCTCAAATCGTCCAATGCACCTCGTGTAACCCGTTGCAGCTCTTTGTTGACGAATATATAAGCTGAACCATTTTCTATGCTCTGTGGTGCAATATCAATGCAGTCCCAGGTAAGGCCCAGCATTTCACCAATGCGTAAAGAGCAGGAGAACGCCAGATTTAAGGCAAGGGAGAGGATAGGATCATCACAGACTTCCATAGCCTTGCTCAGCGTTTCGGCAGTCCATATATCCCGTTCTTTATGTTCTTCTTTGGGAAGTGTCGCATTCAGGACAGGGTTACGGCTGATTAGTTCCCAACGCACCGCCTGATTAAAGGCACTGCGAAGTAGCTTGTGAATTTCTCTTACTGTATGCGGGGTCAGATATTCGCTTGTGGGTTTGCGGTTGTTGACGCTTACCGTTTTCACAGAGAGCAGATCACGGTAATACTTATCCATCATCCTTGGAGTGATGTCGGATAGTAACATATCTCCGATAATAGGAGTTATGTAGTTTCTCGCCAGACCACGGCGGCTTTCATATGTTGACATTGCCCAGGTATTTACACCATAGATGGACATATATTCATCGAGCAGATCGTTCAGGGTCTTTGCCGTAGGAATAAAGAAGGTTCCAGAGTCCTGCTCATACTCAATTTGCTTTTTTCGTTTTTTTGCTTCTGCATTTGTGCTGAAGGTTTCCCAACGCTGTCTGCGTTTTCCGTTTTCATCTGTGTAATCATACACCACAGAATATTTGCTTTTACGCTTCACGATAGATGCCATTTTCATTGCTCCTTTCTGAGATTTTCACATAATGAGTTTGCTTTTGATACCAGGCTTCAAAACTGCTGGTAATGATACGAATTCTTCGATCAATCAAGGTCGTCTCAAAATAGCCCCTTTTAACAAGGTCATAAGCTGTGCCAGATTTCAGCCCCAAAAGATCCGCCATTTCCGGAACTGACATCGTAGTATGCCTCCATTTCTCTCCGGGCGGTGTACCATCCACTTTTTTATAGTGGAACTGGCCGGCATACCAATCTTCAAAGCTATCCAGCATAACTCTCATTCGTCCGGCCACTTGAATTGTTTTGAAATAGTTCTTTTTAACCAACCAGTAGGATTCTACTTTACCAAGCCCAAGCATTTTGCCCATCTCTGGTACAGACATACTGGTCTTTACTCTTTGTTTTCGCATGGCTTTTGCCTCCTCTATAAAGTTTTTCTTGCTATGGCCTCATTGTAAGAGAAAGCAGAAAAAAAGTTAAGGATGTCGATTTGGAGATCGGCATCCTTGACAAATCATTCATCTGCGTGATCCAGCCAGTCATCAAAGCTCTTTTTGGAAATGCGGATATGACCGCCGACTCTGACGCTGTGGAATACACCCTGTTTTACCAGATTATATGCTGTGGGACGACTGATACCCAGAATGTCCTGAATCTCATCGACCGTATAGGTTCTTTTGTCATAGCTGACAGGATTTTGTTCATTAAAGCGGTTCAATTCCGCAATTCTTGCTTCAAACATAAAAACGCCTCCTTTATCCGGTAAGTGGCCTTACGGAGCCTCCATTTCCTCCGGAATATGAATATCTAAACTAACTTGCAGAGCATCATCAATCGCTCTCATTTCTTCGCGAGATACGCGCCCAATGTACGATAAAACACGCCTTTTATCAATCGTTTTAATTTGCTCCAGCAGAACAACAGATTTCAGTCCAAGCTCTGGAACGCTCTCCAGTGCATAGTGTGTGGGCAGCTCCTTTTTCTTAATCCATTTACTGGTGAGTGGAGCTACGATCAAAGTGGGGCAGAAAAAATTCCCCACATTGTTTTGAAGAACCAGGACAGGACGGGTGCCGCCTTGCTCTGATCCAAAATAAGGGTTCAAATTGGCATAATATAAATCCCCACGCTTATAAATCCAATCTTCTTTCATGTTCATCCTCCTATGTTTTGAGATTTGATTATGTAAGAAGGAGGCTCTGCAAATTACAGAGTCTCCTTCAATTTAGCGCCTGTTTTATCCCTTACTTGTCCACGACACCCCAGGGATTTGGGTAATCATTAAGCCGCAGGTGGCTGGCCTGCTTCTCAGGAGTTTCACCTCCACTTCGTTTGGTCTTACCCATGGCCTGCGACGGTTATTATCACGCTCGGACTATGGCTGTAAGAGAGCTTTCCTCCTTGTTATGCCATGACCGGATGCCATCCGATGTATTCCAGCCTGATATATTTCTGATAAACCGAAAACTCATCTATACAGCAAAAATGGGTTGGCCTGTTATGCGAGTGGCAGCTCTCAGAAAATATACCGCTGATGTAGCGGCTATTACGCCCAAAGAGGATCAAACTTAATGATTCGTATATGAGGTTGTCAAGGTGCAAGTGAAAGGATTTCCCTCTCACTTGCTACTGCCACTTTTTTAGAAAATCGCAACCAACTTTTTTATTTTTTCTTCAATTTTTTTCAATCGCTTATCTGCGGCTTGCCGAGTAATACCATATCGTTGGGCTAAACAAGTTGCATTTGGTATTTTCATTTCATAATAGGACAATATAAAATCTCGTTCTGCTGGACTCAGTTTCAATAGAGCTTGGTGTAAATCCTCAAGAAGTAAATTCTGAATAGCTTGTTCCGCAGTATCAACAGATTCATCCACAAACAAATCTGTATCCTGATAACCTTCCTCTGTGCCGTCACGATCTCCCACATGAGAAGCCGGGAATATAGAGCGACTTTTCTCATGTTCCTGGAGATAGCGGCTGTGGCGGTCCTCCTGTTGGTATTTTTCAAAATCTTTGCGAGAACATTCCATGATAATGCGGTCATCTTCATCACGGAACATTTTGACTGTTTCAACAAAAAAGCGCCCAGTAAAGCAACCATTGCGGCGTGCCTTACTGAACGCTGAAAAACTGATTTCCTCCCATTCCTGTGGGCTGTTATTTTTCCAAATGAATACTCTCGTCATATCCTTTCCTCCGTTCAAATTCTTGGTAGTCAGCGAATTTGAACGGTGTCATGGATATTTTGCTATGTACGCCTCCCAGCGCATACCGGCCTCCTAATACCGGGCAAAGAAAAAGGCCGGAAGTGTTTTCACCTCCAGCCATGTTCCTGCCGCCATATTGCAGCAGGAATGAAAAAAGCCCGGTTAATGCCGGGCCTTATGTAGAAAAGTATTCAATTTAGCGCATTCCTGCCACTATAACAAGTATAGCAGGTCGGAAGTCGGAAGGGAGTAGGGATTAGGTCGGGGATTTGTCGGGATTTAGTCGGGATTTAGTCGGGGCAGCTCCTCCAGGACTTCTGGAATAGAATATCCAAACAAGCAAACAGAAAATAAATAGATGGCTTCTCGTTTTCGGTCATAAAAGACACTGCGCTCTATATTTAGTTCTTCCAGCAATTCTTTCTCTGTACTGTTGAACCGATAGATAAATTGCTTAGTCAAAATTTCATAGTAAAGTTCTCCTCGATCCGGATACCGTTTCAGACGAAGGAGTGCACGGTCAATAATATTGACTAGCATTTGATTTTGAACAAGGCAGCAAACTTTTTCTTCAAAGGCTTGCAGTTCAATATCTGGTGCAAAATTTTCAAGATAGCAGAGGCCAGACTCTATATCTTGTTCTCCCATAATCCAAGCAGTTTCTTGTAATTCTTCTGCCCGTTCACTCAGAACCCAGACTACATCACGGTAAATCTTTAGAATCAGCTTACTTCTATGAAACGCAGCGTCGCTGTTAAGCCCCAAAGCTGTTAGCCTGCTGTTACATTTTTGGATTGTTGTGCTTTCTTTTCTCATAGAACATCCCTCCTTGTTCGCAATATTGCGAACATATTAGGTACAAAATAGCATAGCAGAGGAGCGTGAGAGAGGGCAGTGCCTCTCTCTATTCCCCCATTTGGTTATATCAGGTTTCTGGATTTTAGACGAATCTGCATTGCTTGCTTGGAAACCTCAAAAATATTTGCCATTTCAGCAATGAGCTGTTCATCTGTCCGGCCTATTTTAAGCCGGTAAAAACATTTTTTGATCTGCGGTAAAGGCATCAGCAGAGCAGAAGCCAGAGTATCCGCCTGACGCTCAATTATGCCATGACTTTCGTCGGAAGAAACATTTCCGTTATAAGCAGCAACATCTCCAGTACCAGAGTACAACTTCTTATGTAGTACCCAATGAGCCAGCTCATGGGCACAGGTAAAACGGAGCCGCCCTAATTTTGACGGATCACAAAGCCGTTCATCAATTAAGATTGTACCGGCTCTTACTGCAATCATTCGATACTGTCTCTGTATCTGGTCATATAAGACAACAGCACCGTCATCGAAAATTGTTTCCCCTAATATCTTGGGGTTTTTTCTTAGTGTATGAAACTCCAGGATTAGATCAAACTTTGTCTCGATAATGGTTTCGATTGGCACAGGACATGGTTGCCCGGATAGCAGAGAGGGATCATATTCCATCAGGATTTTTCGCCCTACTGCCTCGATTGCTTCTGTACGGATTTGTGGAATTGACAAAGCTCTCCCCCCTATCGTTTACGCTCCTTTAGCATTTTCATAAATGTCTGCCATTCTTCATCGGTAGCATCTACTTCTTTTGCCACACGCAAGGCTGCCCGAACAATATCTTTTTCCATGATATAGTCTGGCAAATCAGCAGATACTGTATTGCGTGATTTTGCAGCCAGATCCAAAAGCAACTCATGTTCTGATTTATCCAAATTCAGAAAGGCAGAGATGCGTTCCACAAAATCTCCATTGGGTGCAGGACGGCGGCTTTGCTCAATATCACACAGATAACCGTAAGCAATATTCAAATGCTTGGCTGTATCGCGTAAATTGAATTTGTGCGCCTTGCGTTTCTCGGCTATAAATGATCCAAAAGTTATATTGCCCACAGCATTCACCTCTCATTTGTTCGACGAACTGCGAACATCTTGCTTATATTGTATATCGAACATCTGTTCACTTCAAGGATAAAAATTTCATTTGAAAAGAGGTGTTAAAAATCAATAACACCTCTTTTGCGCTATATAAATTCCTGAGCGATTTGCTGCATTTCCGTAATGCACTCTTTGGGAGAGAGAATTTTTATTTTCCCTTTGAATTTGAATATCCAGCCATAAAAAGTTCCACTGGGGTTCACTTCAATTTTGGCTGTGAAGTGTGTATCATCATACCTATCAACAGCAGCATCTTCTCCATAATGATCTATGATTACTCTCATCAATTCGTTTTCACATAGAAGGGTTACTTCCTTCGATGACTCCGATGTAAACATATCAACCATTTTATTTGTATAGGAGGCTACATCAAATCCCTCTATCGGCATAAAGTAAGTTTCCAGATTTTCTACACTTGTTAGCCGATCTACACGGAAGTGAGCAATTTTCTGATGCTTCAGAGAAAATCCAATCAAATAGTAATGGTCATTTTTCCATTCAAGCGCATAGGGATTTACGACATAATAATATCCATCGTGCTTTAAGATTTTCTTTTTTTCCTGAGTATATTCATAGTATTGGAACCGAATTTGCTGATGGTTTCCAATCGCTGTTTGGATATTATCAATGATATAGTAAACCTTTTCATTATGCGGTTTGACACGGCTGGATAAAGCAGCAAATTTTTGAAGCTGTTCTGCCTGATGTGTGCTGGTCAGACGGCATAATTTCTGTACCAGTTCCTCGGATTTCTTGGCAGAAATGATCTTCGAGGATGCTACTGCGTCTGTCAGCATTTTCAGTTCAGGATACTCAAACGGTCGGCTTCCCATAAAATATTGGTTTTGGGTACTCTTGACCACCACAATATCAATCCCTGCATCGATCAGCGCATTGGTATCTGCGTAAACAGTCTGCCGCACTGCCTGAATTCCTTTTCCATTCAGATGGGCAATGATGTCAGATACTGTGGCGGGATGGTTTTCATCGGTCCTCTCATAGAGAAACCGGAGTAATTCCAGTATCCGCATATTTGTTGAATTCTGCATACTTCACCTCCTCGATTCTTAAAATGGCCTATTTTGTATGGTGTCCAGCCCCAAAGACCAGAAGCAGGGCGACAGCACAGAGAAGCAGGCCGATCCAATTTCGATCTATAATCAGCTTGATCACCGCCACAAGCAGAAGTCCGCCTGCCAGGAGCACAACGCCATTCATTCAGCGTCCTCCCGAAGCATAGTTTCCCATGTTGATGTCCAGCACCCCTCTGGGCGGCTGGATCAGGGAGTCCTCATACTGGCACTTCCACTGGACCTCCCGGCACATCTGGCTATCCGCCACGCCGTCTATGGTTTCCCCATCCTGAATGGGGTTATCATGCTCCAGAATATAGGACGCTGCATTATAGGCGTGGTTTACCACCCAGTTGGGGTCCATGCCGTGGAAGTGGTACTGGAGATCCGGCAAAAACAGGGTGCTCATGCCCACCGTGTCGATGAGCATATCCTCCGTGCCCTCGATGTTGAAGAAACGGACATTGACGCCAAAGCGGATGAACCGATCCGGCCCCTCAATCTGATGGGAGCGCACATCCTCTGCCAGAAACAGCTTGCCGCAGTTCTGGAAATAGAACGCCTCACAGGTGGGGTACAGCTCTGCCAGAGCCTCCAGAAAGTCGGCATCCAGGTTGGCACGCTCCAGCGCTGGAAGCGCCGCAGTCAGCATATCGGTGGCCACCACCTGATATTTGCACTCCCGGAAGATCCGGTCACGGTCCTCCTGGCAGTCCCACATCTGGCTCATCAGAAAGGCATCAAAGCCTTTGCCCTTGAACTTGTCGCATTTCATCACCATCAGCTGTACCGGGTACTTGCCGTCCTGAAATTCCGCGACATGATCCAGGGCGGCAAAGCCGGCCATTTTCTTATCATAACAGAAGCACTCTGTTGATCCGATGTGCTTCTCCATTATGGCAGTCATTTTTTCTTTATCCGGCATTTCTACCGGCTCTTTGAACAGCATCTGAATGAGATAGGGACCTCCGGGCTGGGGGCCTTTTTTGTCGTCCAGATTTTGCTGGAAAGCTTTATTGCTCATTTGGGTTCCTCCTTCTTTTCTGGGAACAGTTTCCACCGAAACTCCAGCTCTTTCTGGACAAACTCTTTCGGCAGGCCGCGGGGGTTGGCGATGAGATACCATACCCGAAAGGTGCGCTTCTTCGGATCTGTTTCCTGCCGGTAGAGCTGATAGCCCGCCTCATCCTCCTGTGTCCACTGTCCTGTCTGCCGCTTGGCCTGCACAAAGGGTTCCACCACCTGGTCCAGTTCCTCTCTGGTGCGGCTTGAGGCCCAGGCTTGATCCACATCATTGGCGTGGGAGAGGTGGAACAACATCGAACCCATCCAGTTCTTTGCCTTGTGTCCAGGCGTTCCGCGCAATTCCGCCTGACGGCGGTACTCCTCCATCTGCTCCGCCGTTCCGTACCGTTCCACCATCTGCTCCCGCACATAGATGAACCAGCTGTAGTCCTCCGCCTCGGTGAAGGGGGCGCAGACCGGCTGTAATGCCTCCACGGGGTCTGCCTCGAAGCGGTCGATGAAGTCGAGGTAGTTGGCTTTGACCAGGGGCAGAAAGGTGTCCAGCAGCCCGGTGTTCAGCCGCAGGTCCTCTGTCAGCATCCGAAAGAATGAACCGCCTGTTGTGGGTTCAATTCTGAAAGAGTAGAGGTAGTCATCTCCCTGCTTTATGATACAGCTGAAGCCCACCTCCACATTCCCATGGCCGATTTCGTAGTCTATGTAGTTGTAGCGGCTCCGGTCAAACCAGATCTGATAGGTCAGCCCGTTTTTCATTTTCTTTTTGAAGTCGCCCTTTTTCAGACGCTTCCAGCCCTTTTCCTCCAGGCCCAGGCCGTTCCACAGGTAGTCCAGAAGTTCCTGAATTATATCTGCCGGCCGTTTTTGTTCCACGGTCTCCACCCCCTGACGAATTCTCTTTAATAGTCAAGCAGGATAGGCACCTGCTGCTCCTCGGCAAATCGCATGGCCCGCCAGAACATGGAGAAGGCAAACTTGGCAAGGGATTGAGTGTCATACTGGGTGTGTTCCGGGATGTCTGCCTTGCTGTACTGTCCATCTGAGTCTACGGTTCCGTCTACCGGGTATCCCTCCGTGTCTGCCCAGCCAAGGATAGTGTCCTCATCGGCCTGCCACGCCAGCTGGTTCAGCTTTTCCAGCTCCTTCCGCAGTCCGCCCAAGGTGGCGATAGCGGCGGTGTCATCGGTAGGCAAGGACCCTTGGAACAGAAAGCTGTCAGAAAGAGGGAGCCACCAGGTAGCCCCACGAAACAGGGACCACACCCGCTCCTCATCTGATGCAAGGCGGGCGACCAGAGGATGCTCCCCGAAGATCCAGTCCTTCTCCACGGTGGAAGGCACCGGTTCCTCGTATGTACGACAGGCGGCCACCAGCAGCATAGCGCCGAAGGCATCCCAATCCGGCTTGTCGGTGTAATAAGGTTTCTCATTATTTTCAAGCCAGGGAGCGTAGGGGGGCTGGCCCGGCTGAGAAATGGCGCTCAAGATCTGATCCCGCCAGTTCTCCACCGCCGCCTGGACCTCAGCCGGGGACATTTCTTCCTCCTTATCAGCAGGTTCCCCGTCCGGGGTGATGCGGTTGAAAGAGTATCCGTTTTCCTCCGCCCACTGCTGCACAACAGTTTTCCAGTTGTGAGAATAGTACCGGGTCAGCGTCCCGGCGTAGATGTCAAGTCCCATAGTAATGTCTCCTTTTCAATCAAAATCCATCCAGACCAGGTGTTTTCCGCAGTGGAGGCACTGGAACAGATAGCATTGCAGATGCCCGCCATTGACAGATTCCCGGATCATTTCTTTTTGCTCATCGTCCCACATCGGGTCGTCCAGCACCTCCTCCAGCACACCCAGTGCCCGCAGTTCTCTGGCTCCCACATTACCCAAATAGGCGCAATAGTCACCACAATGGGCGCGCCAGTATTCCTGCTGCCAGCCGGAGTAGCCGGGGGTGCGGTGGATCAGCTCGTCCAGCTTCTCCGGATCGTCTACACCATCGTCCACAGAGAAATCATCTTGAAAACTACCGTCATATTTCCGGGCTGCTTCGCCGTTGGCGATGCACTCTGGGCACAGATATGCAATATCCTCCACTGAAAAGAACGGATTGGTATAGAAAATATGGGTCGTCTTGCCACAGCAGTCGCAGACAACGCCGTCTGCGGATTCCTCAAAAGCCCCAGTTTCCAGAGGGTTTGGGTGATACCGGAAGGCGGGGAGGCCCAGCTGGGCCTGCCGT
>NZ_QUES01000034.1:13466-67562 GCF_003478085.1 Eisenbergiella sp. OF01-20
CCGGCGTTTTGGGCTTGGGGAGAGCATAATGATTGCCCCAGTTTTCCGCATAGTCCTTCAGCGTGCCCAGCCGCTTGAGGGTCTTTTTATCGGAACGATTTCCGATTTGGCAGAGCAGTTCATAGGCATCCTTCTTGAAGTCCAGTAGATCATACACATCCACCAGCACTTCCTTGGCCTGCTGATCCTCACTCTGCTCAAGTTCTTCCTTGAAGGTATATAGAGCGCGGACACTGTCCGGACCTTCATTGGTCGCAACAAACTGTTTTTTTAGTTCGATATAGGTTTTTTGATATTCTGTCATTGGTCGCACCTCCCATCAATCCCACCAGAAATACCAGACGGTGGACTGCCACAGGACAGCTGCCAAGGAGCCAATGCTTCCATCCTCATTCTGATCCAGATCTGGGCAGAAACCATATTGCTCCACAGCCACCTCCATAGCTCTTTCCTTGGAAATCGGAGTTGGAAGTTCAAACTCCAATTCATCGTGGCTCATGGCGGCAGGGATGGCACCATGTTGCTCGAACCAGTATTTCGCCACTGCCATCAGGTCCGGTGTGTCGGGACACTCATTCCAATTTCCAAAGGGCAGGTAGGCGAAGATCTCCCAGGGGTTCTTTACCGGAATTTTAGCCAGAATGAGCGGATATGTCATTCCGGTATCATCGTTCCAATAGTTTGCGAAGCGGTCGTTGGGTTCTCCGCCCTCCATCTCGCCCAGGACTTCCTCATCCCAGTCCAGATCATCGTCCTCGGCTTCTTCCTTGCGCTGACCGGTCAATTCCTCCAAAATCGCCTTTCCGTCCTTGATGGGAGCGGAGAGCATCTTCTTTCGATACTCCTCCACGGTTTTGAGGTCAAATTCATAGAAGTCCGCATCATGCTCCGGGTCAGCGTTCATCACCAGACACTCCAACTGCGTTTCATCATCCGCCTGGATAAGTACGGGAACAAAGCCCTCCCGTACCCCCAGCCGCCGGGCGTAGCTGTATGCTGACATGATGGGATCATCATCTGCCATAGACGGGAAATAGGTACACTCACAGTCCAGATACTCCATAATGGCCTGCGCCACCTCGGAAGGCTCCAGCGTATCCTCGTCAAAGTCCTGTCCCTGCCAGTTGGTGAAGCGTTCCTCAATTACCTCTGCCATAGCCTGATAGTAGTCCTCGTCAAAGGGGATGAATAAGTATGCCTCCTGTTGAAATTCATTGGAGTGGTATCGGGACGGACCAAAATATTTCAGGGCATAGTCATCAATGTCGGCAGGATAATAGGGCGCATCAATTTCTCCATAGTAATAATGGGCAAAGGCACGGCCTTTCTGATTGAACAGAGCCGAGAATAGACAGCCGAACAGCTCCTCCCGGATGAATGTTCGTAGGTCTGTGTTGCCTGGATCGGCTTTGACCTGATTTACCACTTCGCCATGCTCCGCCAGGAATTTCCCGCCCATCAGGTCATGCTCCATGCACCAGCGCAAATAAATCGCCATGTGGTTGTAGGCGTTGATGGGGTCAATGGGAAGCTCCTTCTCCTCAAGGTTCTCAATATGATAGGAAACATCATCCATTCCTATGCTGTCATCGTCATCCTCCGGATCTCCCTTTATAGGCTCGTAACCGATCTTCAGGGTCATCTGTTCCTCTGGCAGAGAGACACCGGGGCTGCGGGTGATGGTGTGCTTATCGTCCGCAGAAAAACCGATGGTCTCGCCGTCTTGCAGCGTCACATCACACGCCAGCACATAGGAGGCAAGGCTTGCCAAAAAGTCCCGTAGTTCCTCCGGCTCAGCGTCGGTGTTCAACACCTCCATTTCCTCCTTGCCAAACACATCCATGCCGTAGGTGTAGCCGTTTAGGCCCCCCTCGCTCCGGTACAGGCCGAACCAAACCCAGTTGAAGATGGGCAGTTCGTCCTTTTTGAGCATATCGGCAAGGCCCTCATAGAAACGAGGCTCAAATACCACGCCGCTGGTGTAGACACCGGTGGCGTATTTCTGCTTGCAGCACACTGCCATCGCCTTGGTGAACAGCTTACCTCGTTCCAGCAGTTTTTCCTCCTCGCCCAACACAGCCACCATGATATGGGCCTTGTGCGCTTTGGCCACTTCTACGGCCTCTGGCCACATATAGTTGTTTTCGGCGTTGATCTCTGCTTCATTGTCCGGGATGTGACCGTGGAATAGTGTCACAATCAGCATCATATTGCCGACCCGCATTACCACAGCGTCATCGCTGTTCTCAACATCTTCGTCGCCCTCATCCGGCTCCTCATCTACGATACCCCATTCTTCCCGCAGATCTCGAATCAACTGCTCCTTGTCCCACTCTGCTTTGGAGAGGAGCACAGATCCGGCAAAGGAACCCTTATGGTCGGTTTCCTCCTCGTCGGCGTCATCTTCAAGATCCTCTGCATCTTCATCCGGATCATAGAGGGATTCATGCTCCAGTCCGCGGATAAATTCCTCAAAGCTGTCTGCCAGATGGGTAATTTTATAGTCATTTTCCTGATCCACATGGACTACCTCTGCCGCACCTCAAAAAGACGGGCACGTCCGGAAATTCCATAGGCTTTTAAGGAAGGAGTCACCGCCAGACAGATGGTTTTGTCCGTGCGGATCTCGTCTGCAACCACAAGATTGGTGTCCAGGGGGTCAAGCCCTAACCCCAGGCACTCCACGGAGGCATAGAAAGATTTTAGGTCGATAGCGATATAGGTATGTTCTTCGGCAATAGACAACGGTTCCCTGTCTCCTTTCTGGAAAAATAACGTGCAATTCTCAACAGGTCAGCCCTGAACAGCCTCCCGTCTGCGCCAACTGATAAAGCCGTACATATCATTAAAGAAGAAAATTACAAAATTCACAATTACCGGAATATACGCCGGATTCTCCATGGCAGCCAGTGACCACAACACAATCAGCACCAGGTCATTGGCAGCATACCCCACCGCATAATAGGAAGAACGCAGCATGGTCAGTGCCGCCGCCACAAAGCTGGTGGTAATGGAAATCGTGCTGAACAGAAGATTGGGGGTTTTTAAAACCCACAAAAAATAACAAAAAATAACGGTTACAATGATGCCGGAAACAAACAGACCGAAAACGTGACATCGATTCAACTGCTGGATCGCCACTTCGCTGCCGTTTGTCTCCGAAGGATTTTTCAGCCAGGTAATGGTAGACCACACCGCCATGGGCAGGGTCATACCCAGATAGGTCATCATCTCACCCCAGTAGCGGAACCGCCAGGAGATGATGCCGTAGAGGATGCTGAACACCACCATAAGGATCTGTGCCCACACATTTCCCTTTGCGGCAAAAATCAGGGAAGTTACGCCCACCAGTGCCGCCACCAGGGTCGGCAGATCCACATCCCCGGAAAATAAATTGGAAACAACAACAATCAACAGGGAGCCAAGCCACAGGCTCCATTCTTTCTTTGTAAAATCTTTTACGGGATTACTCATGATTATAAACTCCTTTTTCTTATCTGGTAATTTGTTTATGACAAAAAGAAGAAGTCCAAGGATCCAATAGTGGTAGTGTGCGCTTATCTCGTATCATTTATGAACATCCTTTAAATTTTTCCGGGAACAAAGAGTCCATTGCCGGATCTTTGTGTGCGCCAGCGGTATGCATAGCATAAAAAAGCATCCGCACACATCTTCTGAGACCTAACGATGTGTAGCGAATGCTCTGTGCATTCCTACCCGGTGGCAGTCGTGTGAAACATTTCTGTTTCAGATACAAATATGCGGTTATTTTAATGGAAAAATCTCAATTTTGCAAGAGTGTTCTACTCCTTGATAGAGGAAATTTACCGCATTACAATGAAGGTAATATGAAAGTTAGATGTATCTAATCTTGGTAACTTGAGACTATACGAGGTAACGGAACATGAAACGGATTCATTTTGATGTGGAAACAGAGGGATTTTACGGAGCCTCCACCACCGGAACCCTGGCGTTGACAGCGGCAGCTTACTTCCCGGACATTACCCTCACCATTGCCATGACTCCCAGTGATTTTATCTGGCAGGGCTTTATGCAGGGAGAAAAGGACGGCTGTAAAGAGTGGCCCATCGAGGGAGAGTCCCTGTTTTCTTACCTGGGCAAGCCCCTGCCCTATATGCCCTTTGTGTACCAGCATCCTAAGTATTGGCAAGTGGTTCAGGCGGAATCGAAACGCGCTGGGGACATGCTGAATTCCAGAAAACTTTTCGATGACTCCGAGGCGGCACATCCCCTACAGGAGGAAGAAATGATTCCAGTGGAAAACATCAAGGGAAAACTGCTTGCCATCGGTGCAGAGGATGACGGGCTATGGGATGCTGCAAAATATGTTCGCCGCATGAAAAACCGATTAGCGCAAAGACTCACGTCTGCGAAGTGGAGGCCTTGACCTACCAGCACGGAACCCATTTTGTTTTCCTGGAGAGCATGATAAAGACCATGCTGCCCATCGGCTCCGGACTTTTTGTGAAACTTGCTTTACATGCCGCCAGAGAATATCCAAAAGAGTGCAAAACCACCAGAGAGGACATTGACCGCCGGATAAGCAAAGTCCTTGAGGAGTGGAGGCAGTAAAAAATGACGGCGTGTACTGACTGGCAACCTATAAGGAGAAATTTGCGTTGCTGTCTATGGGTTACCGGGAGAAAGGCATGCAAGCCTCTAACCCATAAGAGCGGATTTACTGTGATTCCTATAGGCTTCTGAAAGCACTGCGTGCGGGATATCAACCCATAGAATATACTTTTTGTAATCCTTTATGGGTCTTTTGTAAGCCTTGTAAGCTGGAAAATGTCAAATTTTCTTGAAATCAGACATATAAGAACTTGATTTGGTGCTGCTTATGGGTTGGACTACTATGAAAGCTCTAAAAAACCACCTATAAGGTATGAATTCAATCATGTTTATGGGTAAAAATGAAAATTATGTAAACTCAAAGTGTTTCAGAGATTGATAAAGAGAAAGAGCCTTTCCCTATAGCCGTGGAAGGGCTCTTCTTCTGTTGACCTATATTTATTTCAGAACCGTACCATCAGCAAGGGTGATGGTGTAGCCGTTAAAATTGATGGTGCCGTTGAGGACAATGCCATTGGTTAAGGAGAAATCCAGAGTGGAAATGTTGTCCACGATGATGTCTCCATTGATGGTCTGGCTGTCTGCGGTAAATTCCACCTGTGCGCCGTTACTTCCACTGGAGCCTTTGGTGTCGCTCATGTTTCCAATGACATCGCAGTTTTCCAGTGCGATGGAGTTTTGTCCCTCGATAACCAGCGCCTCAGAATTGTTGGCGGTCAAGGTTGCGTTTTTAATGGTGACGGTTGCTCCATCCACCCGGAGAGCGTTTTCATCATCCCCGGTGGAGGTGTAGGTGGTGCCGGTGTAAGTGCCATCCTCGGTGATGGTGTTGGCACTGTCACCCTGGGTTACCTCGCTGCTGCCCCCAAAACCGCCGTTTCCATCAGGAGCGCTGCCACTGGGCATCTCCGGAGTACTGTCGGAATTATTGCTGTTGTCCGGTGCGGTGTTCCCATCAGAATTTTCCGAAACCTCTCCCAGTGCCAGTGTGACGCTGGCGCCCCAATTTCTGTTACCTTTCCGGTAACGGTGGTCAATTCTTCGGTAGAAACAGTGGTTGTCTCCGCAGCCTCGCTGGAGTAAACCTGTGCAGTTCCGCAGGCAGACAGAGATAACGCGGTTGCGGTGGAACATAAAATACAAAGTGATTTTTTCATAAGTTTTCTCCTTTCCAAAGTCTGTTGTTTTTCTGTTGTCAAACGTATTGTAGCGCCCCATCCTAAAGCCTGCCTAAAGACAGGAAAAAATTTGCAAATATTGATTTCTTCCGCGTTTCCTCCTATACTATAAGGAAAGAATCGTGGAAAATCTCATTAGATTTTCCGGAGGCGCTTACCGTCTTTTTTGAAAAAAACCAGTTCAGTGTGGCTGCGGTACACAACGGACAGGACGCCTACGACTATGCCCTTTCCGGGGGCTATGATGCCATCATTCTGAATGTGATGATGCCCAAAATGAACGGCATCGAGGTGTTACAGCGGCTCCGCAAGGAAGGCGTCCAGGTTCCCATTATGATGCTTACCGCAAAAGGACAGACGGATGACCGCATTGCAGGCTTTAGCCGGAGCAGATGATTATCTGCCCAAAAGCCGGGTAGAGGAGGCACTGCGCCGCCTGGAGCAGCATGTGCTATAGTTCAAAACCGGGCATTGACCGGGGTGGTATGATGGGAATAGAGATTTAAGCAAAAGAAAGCAAAGAAAGCGGGGAAAATAAATGGAACCGAAAAAAGTGACAGACTCTCTGACGGAACAGATTCATGTAGTAATTTATCCGGACATTAACGGATTCGGACGGCTGTTTGGAGGACAACTGTTAAAGTGGATTGATGAAGTGGCAGGTGCTACCGCCAGACGCCACTGTGGGAATAATGCTACCACCGCAGCCATCGATAATCTGCAGTTTAAGGCAGGTGCCTTTATCAACGATGTGCTGGTACTTACCGGGCGGGTAACCTATGTGGGGAAAACCTCCATGGAGGTACGGGTTGACACTTATAAAGAGAACCCGGACGGCACCCGTCATCCCATTAACCGTGCGTATTTCGTCATGGTCAACATGGGAGAGGACGGCAAGCCCACGGAAGCGCCGCCCCTTCTGCTAAACCCCGACGACCCGGCAGAGCAGATGGAGTGGGACAACGCACTCAAACGCCGGGAACTGCGGCTGATGAGACGGAAAGAAGGGTTTTAAAACCATGACAAAAGCCAGTGGGCAAAACACCCACTGGCTTTTGTATACAACAAAATCCCTAGAGTATCTCTTTCATTACTTTTGTCAGCTCGTCTGCCAGAAGTTTGTGACTTTCCAGGCTCAAGTGCATCCAGTCGTAGGGGTACATCTCAATGCCGGGAATGGAGCCTGCATCCAGAAAATGGCAATGCAGACGGTCTGCCACATCCTTAAACTCCTTTGCCAGACCCCGGGAACGCTCTACGCATTTGTCTCCCATCTCACCGGCAACCGCGGTTTTGGCATAATCGGGATGGATGGGAGGCGGAGCAATCAACAGCACATTAGGCGCGCCTCTCCAGGCAGCGTGGGTGTCAATGGTTTTCTGTGCCAGACGCTCCAGACCTTTCCCGATGATAAAGGAATTGGCATTAAAGCGATCCTTGGTATCATTGGTGCCCAGCATGATAATGACTAAATCCAGAGGCTCATGGGACATCATGCAGGGATAGATGACATTTAAGCCACACAGTCCCTCGAAAACCGGATCCTCAAAGGAAGTGGTTCTTCCGCTGAGTCCTTCTTCAATGATATAGTAATCATCCCCCAGATTTTTCTGTAAAAGCTTGGTCCAACGCTCGTTCACATCGAAACGACCGCCGGTTTTGGAATTATATCCATGAGTATTGGAATCTCCGAAACATAAAATATTCTTCTGCATGTTTTTCCACATTTCTGCGCACGTTTTCTGCGCATAACGAGTTTGTGTCAAGTGCGCACAGACACAAACTCGCGATTGAAAAATTTTATTTTTCAATCTGCTTACTTCTCCTTGTCTAATAATTTCTCAGCCAGACTGACAGCACCCATCAGACCTGCGGTATTTCCCAGCTTTGCAGGAACGATTTCCACATGGGAAAGTCCCGGGGAAAGCTGTGCCTTTACCCGGCTTTTTATCTGGGCAAGCACGTAACTTTGTGCCATGACACCGCCTCCCAGAATGATGCGGGAAGGGTTAAAGACGCTGGTTAAGGTAACCAGACCGGTGCAGATGTCCCCAATCCAGTCGTCAATCACGGCTTTGATTTCAGGGCGCTCCATGGCGTCAAAAATCTTTCTGCCGTTGTCCAGGGTTTCGTCCACAGCCTTTGCCCGTTTCACCAGTGCGGTGGTGGAGGCGCAGCGCTCGTAACAGCCCTCCAGGGTATCCGTGCCATTCTTGACTTCCGGGTGAATCACAATGCCGCCGAAGCTGCCGGCAGAGAAGGATGCACCGGAGTAAACCTGTCCGTTGATGATGATACAGCCTCCCACGCCGGTTCCGTAGGTGAGGCAGAGAAAATCCGGATAGCCCACGCCTGCTCCGGAATGGAGTTCACCCAGAGCAGCGGAGTTTACATCATTTTCCACTGCCACGGGGACATGGAATTCATTTTTTATAATGTCCCGTACCGGCATGCCGGTATAACCGGGAATATTGCTGTTGGCATAAAAAATCGTGCCATTGTTAGTGTTCACTTCTCCGGCGGTGCTGATACCGATGGCATCAAAACCGGAATAAGTGTGGAGGAGCTGCATTACCCGCTCCATCAGATGGGCACCGCCCTGGGATGCCTCGGTGTCCCATTCTTTCATGTCGGTCAGTTCTGTTCCGTCCCAAAGACCTGCTTTGATGGCAGTACCGCCAATATCCACTGCGACAATTTTCATAAGAAGTTACTCCTTTATTTCTGGATTGCGGAGACAAATCTTGCGGTAATCTCAGCGGGTCTGGTAATAGCGCCGCCCACAACCAGTGCAAAGGCACCAGCCTCTAAAGCCTTCTTTGCCTGCTCCGGGTAGTGGATGTGTCCCTCTGCGATAATCTTTGCAGGACATTTTTCGGAAAGCTCATGGATAAAATCAAAGTCGATATCGTCAATGCCCTTGGTTTCGGGAGTGTAACCCCGCATGGTGGTGCCTACGAAATCAGCCCCAGCCCCGGCACAGGCGATACCCTCTTCCAGGGTAGCGCAGTCTGCCATCACAAGCTGGTCAGGATACTTCTCTTTAATGGCTGCGATAAACTGGGGAGCCGTGCTGCCGTCGGGACGCAGTGCGCTGGTTCCCTGAACTGCCAGGATATCCACGCCACATGCCACCAGCTCATCTACCTCTTTCATGGTAACCGTGATGTACATGGGAGTTCCCTCGTAATCCTTTTTGATGATACCGATAACGGGAAGGTCAACTGCCTCTTTAATCTGGGTAATATCCCGGACAGTGTTGGCGCGGATGCCCACTGCGCCGGACTGTGCAGCCGCTTTTGCCATCAAAGGCATAACGCCGCCTTCTTTTGTATACAAAGGCTCATGCTCCAGTGCCTGACAGGAGACGATGAGTCCTCCCTTAATCTGTTTAAATATTGCCTCTTTGTCCATAATGTAGTCCTGCCTTTCTTTTTAAATAATGGAATAACTATCCAGACACCATACGCCATATAAATCTGCCCTTCTGTCTAAATGCCAGCATTTACAGAAGACAAATCTGCCTGGCTCTGAATCGTAATTATAATTGGAGAAATCCCAAGGTTTTCTGCCTTGGGATTTTCCTTATTTCATAGGAAATTTTCCCTACGAAATAAAAAGTTTATGAGGGATTTTAGGAAACTTCAATTTTAATGACCGCTTTCCGTACATGGGTACAGTCTCCGTTGATACAACTGGGCTTGTGGTATTCCATGGGGAAAAAGACAGTAAACCTTCCATTGCCCAGAGTTCCGGTACAGGTGGGAGTTCCGGTCATAAGACCGCAATCCCTTTCCTCACTGTATTCCTCTGCGGTTTCACCGGAAAGAGTACATTCCCAATATTCACCTCCGGTTATGTTAATCTGTAAGTCTGCATATTTTTTGTGATATTCAAAGGTGGCACCCTCTGCCTCACGCAAATCTGCCTCCATGACATTGACGAAAACGTGGTCGCCGTCAATCACGGTTTTTCCATCGGGGAGTGTGCTTAAATCTGTTTTCAGCAAAAAGTCAATCGCTGTGTCCAGATAGGGCTGCATCCCGCGATAGAGGGTTATGTGTTTGATAGAATCTGCAATCATAGTATTTCCTCGGATTAAAGTTCAGCGATCGCTGCCTCAATCATTTTCTGTGCCTCTACAACAACAGCCTCATCCTCCGGTGCCAGAGGAGCGAGAGGAAGTCTTACGCTGCCAAGCTCCAGACCGTACATTCTGTGGAGGATTTCCTTCATTACGGCATACAGATTACCCTTTGCCTCGCACATTTTGTAGATGATAGCATCAGCCTTGTACTGGATTTTCATGGCATCCGCAAAATTGTTCTCACGAATCAGCTTATCCATGGTTACGAACAGCTCCGGCATAACCGCATAGGTTCCACCGATTCCGCCGTCAGCACCGATAGCGCGTCCGGAAACAAACTGCTCATCGGGGCCGTTGAACACTACGAATCCATTTTCGCCACGCTGATGTACACCCTCTGCCTTGAACAGCTGGATATCCTGAGTGGGCATGGAAGAGTTCTTAACAGCGATAACGTTGGGGTTTTTCAGCATTTCTTTTAATAAATTCATGGATAAAGCGGTGCCTGCCAGCTGAGGAATGTTATAAATAACGAAATCCAGATCAGGTGCAGCAGCACTCATAGCGTTCCAATATTCTGCGATGGCATATTCCGGTAAGTGGAAGTAAATGGGAGGGATGGATGCGATGGCATCAGCACCAACGCTCTGGGCATGGGCAGCCAGCTCCACGCTGTCTGCGGTGTTGTTACAGCCTACATGAGCAATGACGGTAAGCTTTCCCTTTGCCTCCTCCATAACAGCTTCCAGGACTTTTTTGCGCTCATCCACGTGCTGGTAAATGCACTCGCCGGAAGAACCGCCCACATACACACCCTTCACACCTTTGGAAATCAGATGGCGGGTTAAAGCCTTTACACCTTCTACAGAAATATTTCCATCTTTGTCATAGCAGGCATAAAATGCCGGGATGACGCCTTGATACTTTGTAATGTCTTTCATTTATTTTGCCTCATTTCCACGCCTTCAACGGCGCATATCCTTCTATATAGAAATAATTAACCCTTTACAGCTCCCATTGCAATACCCTTTGTAAAGTATTTCTGGAAAATCAGGAATACGATGATGATAGGTACAGCGGCCAGAGCAGCACCTGCCATAATCAGACCGAAGTCCGTAGCGTTCTCTGCCTGTAACTTCGCGATACCAAGGGAGATGGTCAGGTTGCTTGTGCTGGATAACATAATTAACTGCATGAAGTAATCGTTCCAGCTGTTGATGAAGGTAAAGATAGCCAGCGCACCGATACCGGGCTTAATCATAGGTACAATGATTCGGACAAAGGTCTTTGCCTCACTTGCACCATCAATGGATGCTGCCTCAATCATCTCGGAAGGAACACCCTCGGAGAACTGTTTCATCAGAAACACACCGAAAGGCCAGCCAACGATGGGGAATACAACTGCCCAGATGGTATTGTACAGATCTAAATTGGACATTTCACGCAGCAGGGGGACTAAGATAACCTGTTTCGGTAAAGCCATTGCACATACAATCATGGTGAACAGGAACTGACGTCCTACGAATCTTTTCTTTGCCAGAGCGTATCCAGCCATGGAAGCAGTGATACAGGTAAGAATCATGGACAGTACAGCCATTACCACAGTGTTGATTAACCAACGGATTGCAGCGGGCACGGAGGGACCGGATACAATCAGTTTCAAGTCGCTGCTGCCGGTAAACAGGCTGCTGAAGGGGATGGTAAACTGGAACAGCGGTGCAGTCTGACGGCTGAACAGCTTCTGGTAGTTTGCCAGAGTCCACTCCTGGGGCCACCAAATCGGGGTAGTAGAGTTGATAGCTGCGTTGGTTTTAAAGGAACCTGTAATAATCCAGTATAACGGGAAGGTAAATAAAACCGCTAAAATGGCAATGATGATAATACTGATAATTCTATAGACAGAAGGATGATTTAATTTTTTCTCTTTTTTCATTTTCTCTCCTCCTTCTAATCGTTGCTGTTTCCGAGTTTAAACTGTATAGCGGAAAGGATAGCAATCATGATGGCAAGAACAACGCCCATTGCATCGCCGTAACCGTAACGGTACAGTTTAAATGCAGAATAGTAAATGTAGTACATGATAGTGTCGGTGCTGTGATTCGGTCCGCCGGATGTCAGCAGCTGAATCAGTGCGAAACACTGGAAACTGTTAATGGTAGTAATAACGAGAATATATAAAGTGGTCGGCATAATCTGCGGCCATTTAACTTTCCAGAAAGCCTGAAATCTGGTGGCGCCGTCTACATTGGCAGCCTCGACCAGAGATGCGTCCACGTTGCCGAGGGCAGATACATATAAGACAATGGGCTGACCTACGGAAGTGGTAAGCAGGATGATAATGATGCAGGCAAGGGCATAACGCTCGTCACCCAGCCAGTTAATGTTCTTTTCGATAAGACCGGTAGTAGTCCCTAAGTAATTGAAAATTCCGTAGTAGTTGTTAAACATCCACTTCCATACAACGGTAACGGCTACGGAACCGGTTACAACAGGAAGATAGAAGATGATTCGGAATAAAGAAGTTGCCCATCCCTTTAAATCTACAATAATAGAAGATACCCACAGGGAAAAAGCACCGGTAATCGGAACGGAAACGACAACAATAATGAAGGTGTTTTTCAACGCTCCGAGGAAAACTTTGTCTTGGAATAACTCTTTATAGTTGGCAAATCCAACAAATACATCTTTGGCGTTCATAGTGGAGTCAAAGAAGCTGGTCCACACGCATAAAACGATGGGGTAGATAACGAATCCCAGGAAGAAGATTAAGCTGGGGAGCAGAAAAAGGTATGCGGCAGTCGTCTCCTTACGCACTAATACACGGCTGCGTTTTGATGGTTTCACTGCTGATTTCACGGAAAGCACCATCCTTTCAGTTACTTTTTTTGATAAGAAAACCCTCCTCCGGAAATCCTGAGGAGGGTTTTCTGGTATAGTTATAGGGTTCAACTAGTTGTAGACTTATTGAGCTGCTGCTGCTGCGTTTGCAGTAGAAACGAACTCATCAACTGCAGTCTGAACATCTGCGCCGCTGCCAACCTGCTGAAGCATATTCCACCATGCGGTACGAGCCTCGGTCCAGCCGGGAGTTACCTGATAGTAGTCACCAAGGAACTGCATCAGTTTGCTGTACTCCTGCATGGTAGGAACATCGTTGTAAAGACCGGTTAAATCTGTGCCTTCAACGGTGTCACGTACAGGGAAGTAGGTGGAGGACAGAACTGCATCAGCGGTTCCATCTGCGCTGTCAGCCATGTATTTGATGAACAGTTTGGATGCTGCGATTCTATCGGCATCGCCGTTATCGAATACACCAAAGCCCCAGATACCACCACAGAGCTGTGTAGCATCAGCCTTCTCAGCGGGGAAAGCCATGAATACGATTTCGTCGCCGTTGTTGGTCAGACCGGCATCGTTGTTATCGGAGTTTAACTGCTGTGCAATGTTCCAGCAGAAAGCTACATTTAAAACGCCCTGACGGAACAGGTTGATTTCATCACCACCGGCGATGGAGGCATCGAAAGCGATTTTTCCATCGGTATCAGCCAGTGCCTGGATTGCTTTTACGTTCTCTGCGGAATCAGCGGTATATTTGGTGTGTAAATCATCGGTAAAGGTACCGCCGTACAGGTTGTTAATCAGAGCTCTTGTACCCTGGTCACCACCCTGTCCACTACAGTAAACAGCACCTACAGTAGAACCGGTATGAGCGTAAACAGCATCGATTGCCTTAAAGAAATCTTCGGTTGTCCATGTATGGGAATCTTCATCAACATACTGCATTGCGCCGGCAGCCTCAAATACAGTTTTGTTGATTGCCATACAGTGAGCGGTCATACACAGAGGATACTCATAAACCGCACCCTCTTTTGTCATGCAGGCAGCTAATACGGAGCCGTAAATCTCGGACTGGTCTTCGTCATCCATAATGTCGGATAAGTCAACCATCAGTCCCTTAGCACCCCAGTTAGCAACCAGACGCTCAGGTCCTTCCATTACAAGGTCGGGAGCCTGCCCACCTTCGATTGCGGTGTTGACCTGGTCATCACCGTTGGTGTAGTCCAGATACTCAACGGTTACGTTGATGTTGGGATATTTTGCATTGAAACTGGTGATCAGGGAATCAACAGTTGCGGAATCGCCCCATTTACCAATAGGATAAGTCCATAAGGTAATGTTAGCGGAAAGATCGGTGTTGTCTTCCTCAGCAACTTCAGTCTCAACAGCAGCAGTCTCGGTCTCAGCGGGAGCTGCGGTTTCTTTAGTTTCAGTGGTGGAAGTAGACTGGCTGCTTCCGGTGCTTTCTACAGTTGTGCCACAGCCTGCCAGTAAGCTGACAGCCATTGCACTTGTCAGTAAAGCTGCAATTACTTTCTTTTTCATATTCTCTCTCCTTTTTATCAAGTATTTGTTAGAGTAATTTCATTTTAGAAAATATTTTTCATCTTGTCTATGGCAGTAGTGTATATGTTTTTAAATAAAAATTTGTTAGAGTTGCACAAAGTAATGAAGAAAAAATGTTCGATACCAAACAAGTAGTTGAAATCGGGGAAAAGGATTTGCAAAGTCATGTGCTTTCCTGGATTTTATTGGCGTGAAAAATATTTTCGCAAATATAGATTCTGCTTGCAAACACTGTCATTTTGATTTATTCTTTCTATATAAATAGAAGGAATTTTTCAAAATAAAAAGAGAAAGTATTTCAAAAAGGGTATTTACTATGGTAAACAAGAACTTCTGGGATTTGTTACGGGAAAAACAGGGCACCCTGACAAAGTCCGGCACGATTATTGCTGACTACCTCACCAGACACGCGGAGGAGGCACAGTTTCTTTCCATATCATCGCTGGCAAAAGAGTGTAATATGGCAGAGGCTACTATTTCTCCACAGAGGGAGCAGCTCTTTTCCCGTCCGATTCCGAAAATGCCGGTGATGGCCACATGATCATCTGACCAACAGGTAGGCTCATCGCAGGGATAGCAGGTGTTCACCGGAATGCCGCCGTTGTGCTGCTTCATCAGCCAGATGTAGGCGGCGGGCAGCTTGTAGCCCAGTTCCTCCTCCACGCTGGCAATCAGCTCATCGGAAGGCGGATCACTGACATATTCTTTCAGTGCATACCAATTATCATCCCAGAAGTTGGTGAGGTCGAAACCCTCAAATGGGGTATCACCGGGCACGAATTTGGCCTTCTTCTTCCGGCTGCGCTGGCGTTTCCGGATCTCCGCCTTACACTCCCGAATTACCGCCGGGGCATTTTCATCCTCCGGGTCCAGCTCTGCCCACCGCTGGGCGTAGGGAATGGCCTTTTCCTCCTGACCATAGAGATACTGATAGCCGTAGGCCATCCGCATATTCCACTCCGCCTTGTCCTGACCTTCCTCCCGGACGGACTCCAGCACCTCAATGGCCCTCTGGAGGGCTTTGTCTCTCTTGAATTTCAAAGTACCCTCATCATGGTCCCCGATGATGGCGTAGTTCTCCAGCGCCCGTGCCAGGGCGTAGGCGGTGCGATAGTTCCTCCAGTCCTCTGGGATGGCATTGAGTGCCTGGATGCAGCGGGTGTACTCGTCCTCGTCGTTCCACTGCTCCAGCTGAGCGAAGAATGCTTCGGCGTCCTGTTGGGTATAAGGAATATAGTCCATGCCCGTAAGCGTTTCATCCAACTCGTCATCCTGATTTTCAGTTTCTGTCCCATCATCTTGTTGCTTTAGAGGTACAGAACCGGCTTCACGGCGGAAGGTGTGGAAGATGGCCCATGGGATATCCGTGCCTTCAAAGAACTCTTTCGCCATGTTCAGCGCCTCTCGGATGTCCCAGGCGATGAAGTCCACATAGCCACAGTAGAGGCCGGTGGCCCCGCCGATGAGGGCGAGCATCTCCGATCCGTCCACGGTGGTGAACAATTCCTCCAGCTTGTCCCGGAAGTCGAAAATCTTTTCCGATCCTTCCTCCTCCCGCAAGGTATCCAGGGGATAGCAGAAAAAGCCCGCTACCGCTCCGTCGGCATGGAGATCGTCCATAAAGTCGTTGTCGGCATTCAGATAGCCGTTGATGAGCGGCACACAGCAGGTGGAACCGGCCATTACATCCAGCCGCCAATCGGCGTTGGGGTCTTCATTGGGTTTCATTTCGTAGCCAAGATAGCTCTCCAGATAGGCCTCCGGATCGGTGGAGAGCTCCAGGCCCTGCTCCCGCAGTTTGTCGGGCAGCTGGGACAGGAGGAAGGACGGCTCTGCCTTGGGTTCCTCCAGCACATCAAAACTGTCTATGTATCTCATGTGGGGGATCTCGCCCAGTATCTGATCGGTGAGGGTGGTGAGCATCCACCAGACTCGGCCTTCCGCCTCCCGGAGCATAGGCAGCAGCTTTTCACAGTAGGCGGAGATGTTGAAACTGTTTTCGCCCTGTTCCTCCAGCCAGATCTGCACATCCTCACCGGAGATGTCCCAGCTGTCGTCGGTACGCAGGCCGATATTCTGGGAGGGCTGACGGCCCACAAGGATGTTCCAGTGCTCCAGCACCTCCTTTGGGGCGTGTTTCTGGAAGTAGACCAGCTCAAACAGCTTGACCTTATTACCCTCCGGGGTGAGGATCAGCTCATGCTTTTCGCCATTGAAGCCCAGCTCGAAGGAAATTTCATCAAAAACCAGATTCAGGGTGTCCTCCATTTGGGCCACGAGTTCTGCGCCGCGGGTATGATCTTTGTCCTCATCCATCATCTGGCGCAATTCTGCTTCCATCTCGGCAAAGGTTTCCCACCAGTTCTCTGTCCGCTCTCGGAAGCACTCCCAGAACTGCGGCAGAGAAATACCCTGCTTGCACCGGTCGATAAACTCTTTGGTGTCATCGTCACCAGGGCGGACTTCCAATGCCTTTTCAAAATATCGCAGAGCCCGGCCCTCCTGATCCAGATAAAAGTAGGAGTAACCCATGCGGAAGTTCCAGTAATAATCGTCCTCGAAGTATTCCTCATGGGGCTTTAGCAGAGCGAGGGCCTTTTTGAGCATTTCTTTGCAAGTTGGCTTATGTGGGTCTGCCAGATTGTTATAGGCACGGGCTAACTCACTGTCCATCTCAGGGGTACGCTCCTCGGCGGGGATGGCCTCCAGCGCATCAATAATTTTATGTTGTTTGCTCTCCTCATGCCACTTCTGGCACTGCTTCAAAATGTCCATATCAGGGTCCTCCTCGTCCTCATCCGGTTTCCAGTCTTTGATCTGCTGGAACACACCGTTCTCATCCCGCTCAAAGGCGCAGGGGGCGGGGGTGTTCAGCAGAGAAATGATGTCGGGATCGTCGTTGCAAATTGTGTTCAGCTTGTAAATCCCGGCATTGTTGGGGTCGTCCATGTACTCATCGCTCTCGTCACCGGCAGTGAAGCGCCAGCCGCTGTCCCAGTTACCGTCTGGAATCTCACGATAGCAGTAACCCACCTTGCGGCCCTCTACTGTGATGCGGTTGGTGGCGATGCAGCCATCGGCACCCTTCCAGTCAGGGAGCAGAGATTTCACATCCTCCGCTTTCACATGGTAGTCCCGGTTGCGGCCAGCGGCCTCGTACAGTTCCTTCCGCAGCGCCTCCACATGATGTGCCATCTCCTGAATCTCCTCGTCGTCCATCATTTCATGGAGGTCATAGGTCAGGGGGGATTGGGCAAAGTCCGCCAGGGCCTTGTCCATGGCCTCGTGCTCCTCCGGCGTAGCAGTGATGCGGATACGGCGGATGGGGGTGTTGTACTCGTCCAGATCCTGAAGGTTTACACTGCCACTGACGCTGCACTCCAGCAGGATGGCGGCCAGGTCGGTGACCACATCAATGGCGAAGTGGAAGTCCATTTCCACGCCATCGGAATGTGTAAACTCCAGGTACTCCACGGTTTGGCGAAAGTCCCAGTTCTGCTTGTCCAGACCGATCTTGGCGAAAATCTCGCTGAGGGGGATCTCCTCCTTTTTCTGATCCTCTAAAAATGCCACAAGGTTCAGACTGTCATCGGAACCGCCAATAAAGTTGCCCCAGTATTTTTTGATATACATTTGTCGTGCCTCCTGTTCTGAATCCAGTCGATCAATGAGCTGATTCAAGTGTTCCAACCACGCAGGAGCGATCTCACCGCTATCCTCGTTCTTCCAAAGATCCATAATCTCACGGATGCCGTCCTCGTCCGGCACCTCGTTTTTGATGTCGGTGAGCTGCCGCAGCAGGAAAGCAAGTGCTTCTTTGGATGCTGTGAAACCGGTGACTTTATCCCATATAGCTTCTTCATGATCGTAGTCCAGCTTGCCGTTATCCTTCCATTGAAAATACAGCTCCGCCAGAGCCATCGCAGTATTGTCAAAGAGAAAGTCGATTTGTGAGAAGTCAGATCCCAGCATGACTTCCTCTTTCATCAGTTCAATCATCTCGCCCAGATCCATTACCGGATGCTCCGGTACATATTCATTTTTGAGGATGTCCAGTACATCCAGCCCTTCGTCACGCTCTAATGCTTTTATACCCCATGCTCCCATGTCGGCACCTCTCTTTCTTTATTTCGTATCAAGCTTCTATTGTCAATCATGGTTCTCCACCCGGATAATGGGCCGGTAGAAGTCATAATCTCCGTTTAGTTCCTTGTCCTCCTGCACTTCCGGCTTACAGTGGGGCGAACAGGGTAGGAAACCGAGAAATGGGCCCAGCCCGCCGCAGATATTGCACCCGCCGTCACCGCCGCAGGTGGTAAGTCTATCAGCCTGCACCACTTCCCGCATATAGGGATCGTAGGCGATAGACAGGCCGAAGAAGTTGGGTTCCTCCATGTCATAAGGCCGGTTCTCATCCTCATCCATATCCTCAAACCAGCGCAGACGCATGGAGTAGTCTAACCCATCTCCCCATGGGAACAGGGTCCGGCACTCGCCGCCACACAAGTAGGCCCACTCGTCCGCCGTGGGCAGGGAGAAGCCCTGTTTTTGCAGCCGGTTTTGAAAGTCCAGATAGTCCACCTCGTGATAGAGGCTGACCTGCCAGCTGTCACTATCCCGTTCGAAACGGGCACGACCTGCCAGAGTAAGACTGTCCCTGTCGGTCAAAGCGAATTGGCGAAAATCTTCCAACCATTCCGAGCGCAGTCGTGGGTCCTCCAGTTTGACTGGCTCCCAGTTAATTTCCTCCAGCTCCCGGCCCACCAGCATGGGTCCAATGGCCACCTGCCGAACAGGAGCCATGCTTTCCCGAATCATCTCCTCCGGGTCCCGCTCCATTTCCCATTCCCGGAACAGATACTCCAATTCCTCCCAGCTCTCCTGATTCAGTCCCACGGCAAACTGCTCCCAGCCCAGGGTGACGGTATCGCCGGGGACAAAGACGAACTCCCGACCATCTTTCTTGAAGATGCCGGTGGTGCAGCTCTGGCCCCAGCGGTCAAAAGTATGTAGACCGAGAAAGGTCATATCATAACGGGCAGCCAGGCTCTCCATCAGCACCTGCTTCTCGATGTTTTCCATTTGATTGAATTGGGTGCGGAATAGTCTTTTGTTCATAACAAGTCCTCCTACAGCCTATCCAGGTTTTCCTGTAAATCGCCCTGCATCAAGTGCTGGGCAATGGCTTGGTTCAGTGCCTTATGGGGGTGATAGGCTGCCTGCTCTACATCGTGCAGGCACTCCTCCATCAATGCCTCCGGAGAAATGCCTTCCCGTTTGCCATAAAGATGGCCGAAGGCATAGCACACGGACTTGAGAAAGTCGAAAATATAGTCGTGATTTCCACGCATACTGGGCAGGTCGTTGAACGAGCCCATACCTCCGTATGCCCGAAGATGGTGGGCAACCTCCCGCCGCTGGTTCCAGTCCTGAATGTCCCGCTCCAACCAGTCGATCCAGTTTTGGAACTCTGGATGGTCTGCCAGAAGGATGGAGCGCAGACAGGTCAGAGCCTCGGTATAAATATCAGACTGTTTCATTGGCCATCGCTCCCCCAAATACCTCCATAGAGCACACCATCTTTTCCAAGGAACAACATCCGGCTGCGAAGCAGGCTGCACTGCTCCACAGCGACCTTGTTTCCGTCACAGGTGGGAATAGCCTCCTGTTTTTTCCCAAGGTGATCACCATGAGCGGTAAGGAAGTAGAATTTATCCCGTTGCTGGTATCCGCCTTGAAACAGGAAGGTATTGCCGGACGGGGCAACAGAAAAAGCTCCGCTTCCTTCGATTGGCAGTTCAAATACAAAGTCCTCTTTGAAGTTCGTCCGCACCAGCCGGAATTCATCGTAATAATAAAACCACAGGTTTTCTTCTTCGTCCAGGCTGATGGCGTAGCAGTCATAGATGGAATAGTTCTCATTCTTCCAGAGAGGAGTTCCCTCCGATGTCCATGCAATCAGACCGCAAGCACCCAGAGGTTCATCCCAACCGTAATTACCAAATACACCTTCGTCAAAGTAGCTGGTAATGATGGTGCCATCTTTTTTTACCACACAGTCTTGAATGCCATCCCCCAGGCAGAAACGGGACAGCACAGCTCCGTCCCGGCTGACGATCCAGGCGTTCTGGTCGGGGCCGTTTTCCCGATAGGCGCATCTTGCCCCCAGCAGGAGGAAGTGGTCACCTGCGGGCCGCAAATAATGGAACTGGAACTTCAAGAGGCCAAGAGGAAACAGCGTCGTTTCCAGCACCCGCTGTTCCGCCCAATCCAGCTGGATTTCCACTGCGGTATAGGTGGAAGGAGTGCTGAGCCAGTCCTTACCCTGTGTTTCGGACGGCTGTTCCATGAGAAGATAGACTTTTCCATCCCTTTCCGTGAAAAAGTCTGTCACTTCTGTGCCCTCCAGATGGTTTTCCCGGCGCAGCTGGTTCAGGTCAATGATGGAGAACAACGGCAGATTTTTGGCTTTTATAGGTTTGTTCATAGTGTCTCCTCCTGGCTACTTTAACGCTCCATCATAGGTGTGAGTTTCCCAGATGGCCTCAAATTCCGCCTGCTCTATGATGCAGGCGTGGAATTCCTCGCCCCAGACATGGGCGTTCAATTCCTCCACGGTGGGGATCGGCGTGATCTCGATGACACCGTCGTAAAGGTCAGGGATGTTGCGGGTGCGGCCATCCGCAAAGATGTCAATGGAGCGGAGGGCCAGCCGCTCATTTTCGGTATCCACTTCATAGAGGATGACCGATGGTTCACCCTCTGGTGCGCCCGCCCAAAAGAGCTTGATGTACTCGATCATCTCGATCCCTTCATCGTATCATTTGAAATAGTAATACCAATTCCCGCCAAATTCCCGGTCACATTCCTCCTGTGAGGCAAAGGTGCAGTCCTTGATTCCCTCAATGGGGTAATGACTCTTTATCAGCTGCTCTCTGTGATAGGAATTGATCTGTTCCGTCAGGCCGCTCTGCCGCGCCGTCTCTAATTGCGAGTCCGTGGCAAAGATGTAGGACACAAAGTAGTTGTCCGGCTGGATGTAGCAGCCAAACTCAATGGCCTGCTGGATGTCATCGAAGTGGTGTTTCACATCCTCCATGCAGGCTTCTATTACTTTTCGCCATGCCATCTCCTGCTCCTTATTTCTCATCTTCCACCTCACCTATACCCAGATAAGTCCCCATCGTTTTTTCATTGTCACAGGCCGCCCGGATCATTTTGGACAGTAGCATCAAATCGTCGATGTATTGGGAGTACACGCAGAACACATCTTCGTCGGAGTCGAAGTGAAACAGATCCACGCCGCTGTTATTTTCCTCAAACTCCCGGATCACGCCCCGGACCAGCCGTTCCCAGTCTCCGCTGCTGCCGGTCAGTCCCAGCCGGCAGAATTCTTCTGCCCGAAACCCATCGCTGATTTTCAGCAGAAGGGAGATTGCATAGGGGTGGTGGGGAATGAGAAAGAATGGCGCGATCTGCTCCAGCTTCACCCAAATTTTGAAGGGCGGGCGCGGGTCAGGTATCCAGGGCAAGATTTCCCATTCGTCCTCCGGTCGGTTTCCGTATTGGCAAAGGTCTTTCATAGTGTTCTCCTTTGTTCTGTCACATTTTTAATCCTGTTCTTGATAACTGGCTTCAATGTCGATGAACCGCACATACACGGCGCAGACTTCGCCCTTTGCGTCATACCCAAAGTAGACGGGATAGTAGCCGTCACCCCAGCCAGAGGCAAAGATGGGCAGGTTGCAGTCCGTGTCCGGCACTGTCCAGTTGAGCCAGTCGCCGCAGTCCCCCTGATATTTGGGGTGAGCTTTGGCGTTTTCCTCCAGCAAGTCGCAGAACAGGTTGTTATAGGGGTCAATGTCAGGGTCCTCCTCCAGCCGCTTGGCCCAGTATGCCTTGAAGGCCGCCTGGGTCTGGATGTCCGCAACGCAGCCCATCCCGGCGTCTACGCCAAAGCCAAAATACTCGTCCTCGCCCAGTTCCTCGTCCAGATCCTCGTTGCCCACCATGCCCAGCTCATAGCGGACAGGTTTTTCCTGGTTGACCTCTACCTTGACGCAGGCGTAGCGGTCGCCGTATTGTTCGCTGGGCACCACGCAGATTTTTACGGGATAAGTTCCGGCGGGGATCGTTTGAAGGAACGGCAGAGTGTCCTCCAGTTCCACCAGCGGATCACAGGCGAAAATCTGCCCGGTGGGGAAATGGACGGTGCCGATGTCCAGCACATCCACCGCCATGTTCCCAATCACTTTCTCTGTGAAATGGGCCTCCAAGTCATCTTTACAGGTCAATTTATCCTTGATTGCTTCGTATTTGTTCAGCCATTCAGTTGTAGGCATATCAGTTTCCTCCTGTTGATTCTGCTTCTTGATGTACACACTCTTTGAGCCGTCCCAATAGCAGTTCACACACCGGCCATCCTGAAAATGATGGTCACAATTCGGGTAGCCATAGAGAACATGGGCACATTCTGGCACAGCCCCATCATCTGTGAGGAGCCTTTGAAAAACAGGCTTCCGCACTCATCACAAAGGGCCAGTTCTTTTTCTGCCATAGGGTTCACCAGTCCCGTTCCCGGATGGCCTCCTCGGTGTCAATGGGGATGCCAAACCACTCCAGAATGTAGGCCACGGTTGCCGCAATACATTCCCGCGCCACCGTTTCGATCTCGCTGTCGTTCTCGTCAAACTCCTCCTGGAGATCATTGATGCCGCAGACCGCCTCGTCCAGCGTTTCCTGCACCACTTCGGTGTCGGTTTCGCCACTCTCCAGCAGGGCGATGACCTTCTGAAGCTCGTCCTTTACCTTGTCCACCAGAAAAGCAGGATAGTAATCGTCCTGATACATCTCGTCCAGCAGCTTGTAATTGGGGTCAAATGCTTTCATAGGGATTGCTCCTTTCCTCGTGTATGTCAGTCACGCTCAGCTCTCATGTGTGATACAGAAAATCTCCTTGTTCAAATCAAAGTAGATTACCATCAGTTCGTCGGTAATCTCCGGGTTAAAGGACAGATCCAGAATGAAAACTTGCTGGTTCATCTCGCTATCCACCAGACTGCCGAACCGCTTGAGCTTCAAAAAGTCAACCATCTCAGCAAAGGACAGTTTGGCTGGGTCGGTTCCCGGAAAAAGTTCCGCCACAATATCCGGGCCTACATCGTCCCGATGGAACTCCATGAAAAATGTCACAACGCTATGGTAGCGGCTGTCCTCGTCTGCCAGCGCCGCTTTGATGGCGGCTTTGGCCTTCTCCGCCAATTTCTCCGCCTCATCCAGCATTTCTCCCACCGCATCCATGACAGCAGGATCGCCGGTCAGTTCTTCCTCTACATCGAAGATAAAGGGTAGTCCCGATTCCTCGGGAAAGTTGAAGATTTCCTCACCGGGTGTATATGTAAAATCAATGCGTTTACAATTCAGTTTCATAGATATACCTCTTATTTCAATTTCAGCACAAATCCCCAGATGCTCACCACGATCAAAAGGACGCCCAGCAGGAAGAACACCACCCGCCGGTATCCTCTGCTGTGGCGGTGGGCATCCCGCGTACCAGTGGGGTCGCAGAGCCAGTTCCAGTTGCGGATCGCCCCAATTAAAATCACGGCCCCGATGAGCACCGAGGCAATGTACCAATGCTCTTGCAAAAATGCTGTGATCTGTTCACTGTTCATTCTACTTCCTCCTCACGCAAATACCTGCTGGTATTTCTCTTTTCATACTCTTTTCAAACAATAAAAAAGCCCCACGCCGCACTGTCATAAAGACAGGCTGACGCAGGACATGAAGAAGCCGCGTTGAAGGAGCCGCATCCACCAGCAGATGTAGTTTCTTCAACAACCAAAATATTTTTTTCGTATCTTAAAGCAGCAAATTGCTGTCCAATATATTTGTTCATAGCGGCACCATTTGTTCTGAGCGTAGTTTTATATCTTATTATATCACAGCACCCCTTCAATGAAAATATTTTGTTGGAAATGCTAATGAAAAATTTTTGTGAATTTGTTAAGGCGCAGGGGCTGTTATCTCCATAGTGTCTGGATGGATCAGAGTGATTACTTTTCCCTGATGCAAGGCATAGTTGACTGTCTGTGATGTACCTGAGCGCAGCTTTTTCTGATTATCAAACACACCGATAAGGTACTCTGCATGATCGACCATATAGTAATTCCTTTTTTTATAACTGGAAACATCCGCAGAATGTGAAATAACAATGGAATCGTTTGCGTTTTGGATCAGCTTTTTCAATCTATGTCTACTCTGATCCGGCCATTTAGAGTCATAACCGATGAAGGGAACTACAACGACAATTTTAATATCTTCGTATCCCGTTTGTGCCCTCAATGTCAGCAGCTGTTCTCCAGCCCACATATCCACACCAAGAGCACCGCCGACAAAAAAAGTACGGACAAATTTCTCGTCATGAAGTATCCGAAACTGCTCCAGGAGACATTCTTTTAATTTTTGGCATAGGGGATCTTCCTCATTATATCCAAAGCAAAATCTTGTTGGTCGGTGGCCGGTAATGGCGCAGGCATACTGATTCATATAAATCACCCTTGATAACTGCCTTGATTACGCATATAAAGCAAAAATAACGCAAATAATAATGCGTATAAAGGTTGTATTATAAAATTATAACACAATACATACGAAGTATCAAGAATTGCTTTCTGCTATGCTAAAAGAGCAGAGAGGTGAGCGTATGGACGAAGAATTTATCCGCAATCGGATCACAGAATTGCGATTGAAAAAAGGTGTTTCAGAATATCAGATGAGCATGGAGTTAGGGCAGAACAGAAGCTATATTCAGGCGATTTCCTCTGGGCGTTCTATGCCGTCTATGAAGCAGTTCCTCAACATCTGTGAGTATTTTGAAATCACACCGCTTCAATTTTTTGATGCACAGGAAAATAACCCTCAGCTTATCAAGAAGGCTTTGGACGGAATGAGAAAGATGTCAGATGACGATTTGATTATGCTGATTGGTTTTATAAGTCGCTTAAACACAGAAAACTAACGATAGGAGGCAGTAAGCGTCCCGTCGTTAGTTTTTCATTTTATGCGCAGCATATTGTGGCAAGCAATGCTTGTGGCTATCCATTTCGCCACAAACTGCTTGTTGAGGGCAGTGCCCCCAAGCCCCTTTGAACACAGAATTTCATTCTGTGGCTGCGCGTTCTGCGAACGCTTTTGACCAGGACCAGCTTATCGCTGGCCGTGGTCTTTTTCTTTTTCAACATCCTGTTCTACCTCCATTTTCAGCACCCGATCCACATTGGCCTTTGCAGTTAAAAGCTCCCGCATTTCCTCACGAGAACGCCGGTACTCGGCATAGGTCTTTTTCTTTTCTTCCAGCAATTTCGCATACTCCGTCTGCAACTCTTTGACCTTAGGCAGCTTCTTGACTCCCATTTCATCAAAGGCATTCTTGGCAGCCTGGTGGAGCAGAATTTCTTCCTCATGTTCTTCCCGGAATTTCTTAGAGTAGCCGGCCTTGCGGTATGCCACATAGACCTCACGGGTCTTGGCATAATTTACAATGTGAGTACGCAGAACAGCAATCTCTGCCATGCGCTTTTCAGCCGCTTTGATCTGCGCCGAAAGCTCATTGTGATGTGCCGTGGCAGCCGCAGCCTTTTCTTCTAAAATCGCATACTCCAACAGGTTATTCTCTGACAGGTAATTCATGGTCTGTGCCATTTGTTTCAGATTGAAAACCTTAGCCCATCGAGCATAGCCAGCACCTTTTCCTGCCTGCAATTTTGCCTGAATGTCCACCAGCAGATTGACCTTCTGCGTCTCTGCCTGTGTAACTATTTTCTTTCGTGGGGTATGCGCTTTCTTCCCGGAGAGAACCGCCTGCAAATCATCTAATCCATATCCTTCGCCCAGGCTGTCCATTCGGGCGGCTTTCTCCCAACCGGGGAGCTTCAGGCGATACGATTTCCCGCGCTTTGATACCTCACAGCCGGACTCTTGCAGCAGCCTCAGCAGCTCCTCAAAATTAGCAGGACTTTGTGATAATGCGTTGTCAATCGCTACACGCAGCAGCTCTCGGTGAGAGGGCTTTGCCTGATCGCCCAGCCATTTGTTATAGCTCTTTCCGTGAGGTTTCGGATTCTCCACAATGGACAGTCCGTTTTCGATGCAGATGGTGTCACTTAACTGTCGGACTGCCTTGGTGCTGCCCCAAAAGTTTCGGAATTTCCGGTCATATTCTAAGCTGACCGATGACCAGATAATGTGATTATGAATGTGCGATTTGTCTATATGAGTGCAGACCACAAAGGCATGATTGCCCTTGGTAAAACGCTTGGCAAATTCCACACCCAGCCGGTTCGCTTCTTCCGGAGTGATCTCACCGGGGCGGAACGACTGGCGCACATGATAGGCGATCACATCATCCGCGCCGCGCACTCGTCCGGTAGCGGCAATGTACTGCCGCTTTGCCAGAAGGAACTCCGCATCCACAGTCCGGCTGTCACACGCATAGCCGGTAATGAGTCTGCCGTCATCTGTTTTCTTTGGGTTGGCCACATAGTCGATGATGTCACTGATCGCCCGACTTTCTGTGCGGCCCTTGCCGACATGAAGCGGCATGATTCTCGTGGTTGCCATAGGTCAGACCTCCTTCCCGAAAAGAAAACGGCCTGCCATAGCAGACCGCTTTCACTATTCTATAAAACTTTCTTCATCGAAAAAATTGAACTCATCATCTTCTAAGTGTCTTGGTGGAAATCTCATTTCATATTGCTCTTGCGCCAATGCACGGACATCAGGCCGCCTATCCTTTAGTCGATTTTTCAGCCAGGACAACTGCTCTTTCGATAGCCTCCATGGAAGATTCAAAAGACGATTCAGTGTCATCAGTTCAGCCTGCGTTTCTGCTGGTAGCGAAGCACAGGATTTACAAATGTGGGATGCATGACCTTTGCCTGAAAATTTTTCGTTGGCTTTGTATTCACCACAAACTTTACAATAGTGTCCATGCTTTTTCATAAGCTGATGCCCTTCTCGCAAAGAACATATAACCTGCGAATTGCTTTCATAATCACATCCCATTCCAAATCAGAAGCATAAGAAAACTTTTTACGGTATGCCTCCCAAAGTTTTTGCATAACCGAATCATTTTCCACTTCGTCAAAAACTTCTTCAGCCTGGTTAAGATACTTCTCCGATCCCCGTTTATGAGCAGTTGCCAGAAGCGCATCATGTAAAATTTTCGGGTTCAGCGTGGTTCCATGCAGCTGTTCTAAAATGTAAATATCGTAGAAATCTCTCATGCGGGTATTGGTTGTGGTTCTGGTAATAATGGTTTCCAGTTTTTCTGCCAGCACAGTTTCTAAATTATAAGCCCAAATATCAATGGAGCGATCTTCCAGCATAAGTTTGAATGAATACCGAACCTCTCTTGGAGTGATTGCATCTCCCGTAGAAATATCAATTTTCAAAGGGGTCACTACACCATCGAATGTTGTACTCATGCTGACACGAATCCCCGGATACTCTGCTTCATCCATAATCTCCGAAATACTTTTCAGCTGAAATTTAACACCATCATCAATCGGAACAGTTACGATTGATGAAATTAGATTCTCAATATCCTCCACATTAACATTAGCTCCTTTTATGGTTGCATCCAAATCCATCGTAGAGCGGGCATCCAATCCAACCATAGCCGCTACCAACATACCACCCTTCAAGATAAACTTATCACGATACTCAGAAAGAGAAATACGCTCCAAAAAACGCTCCATCATGTAGTTCCTCATTAAAATCTGAGCATCTGCGGATTTTTCTCTGGAAAGGTTTCGTATTAAATCTTTAAGCTGCCTTGCTGTTTTTATCATAAAAGTACCTCCAAATACTGTCGTAAAATTTTTTCCACCTTGAACATCCCAGCATATTGCATTAAAGCTCGCAGGTTCTTATCTTTTCTACGGGCATACGCTTTCAGTGCTCCCTGAAAGGTCTGAATTTCAATTCTGCTACGGCTTCTGAGCAAATCACAGATCGTTCGCTCCATATCATAAACCGGCACAGTATGCCCGAACGGAGTTTTCGCTGTTGTAAGTCCTACATCATGTAAGTCTGCTTTAATCGTAAAAACTTGAATGCCTTCTGCTTTCATTTTGCTTGGATTGCATCCAGTTTTGACCGTAACTGTATATTCTATTGGTTCACGGTCTGTCAGATCGTGAAAAAATAAAGCTGTTTCATGTGAAAATACTGCTTGTTCAAATCGCAAATGAAGCAGATACATGGCATCCACCCAGGAATCTTTGGACAGATAAATCCCATGTGCGACTCTATCCAAATCTCGTGAACGCACATAATCATAAAATACCGGCTTTGAAATTCCCGAAGATACGACCTGCGATGTTCGCAGCATTCCTTCTTGTGCTGTTAGCATCTGATCCAGCTGTTCAAATTGTCCCATCATGTCACTTCCTTTCGTACTAATATTATATTCAATATTAGTTCAAAAGTAAAGTCGTGGATATAAAATTCCTTTTCCCAAATTTAACAGACGGTGTCTGGCATTTTTATGGTTTTGCGTATTTTTATCCATAAACCAACTCCTGAATTGCAAATTTCAAACTCTGCACCTTGCCCAGTAGCCAGATTGCAGCCAGTGGCAGCCCCATCGGGCTAATCAAAAATGCCATAACCAGCAAAATCACACCATTCTGCGGGGAATAGGTAATAAGCACAGCCACGCCAAGCAGAGCAATTACAGTGCTGAGCAGACCAAGCACCAGACCGGATATGTAGATCAGCCCCGTGCAGAGCCAGACAAAAAGCGTCAGCACCAAAGTGACCGGTGCAGTTATAATCATCAAAAGCCCTTTCAAAATCTTCATGTTATTTCCTCCTTGCAGCGTTCTTGGTATCTTTTCTAATCATATTATCCGGCATGGGCAGGCAAAAGACAAGGATACCGATAAAAAGAAAAAGCGGAGAGAGGAGCAGCGAAGTAATGCCGTTCCTCCCTCCGCAAATGGAGTATCTATCCCTGTTATAAAAGTTTGGAAAGCTGGGTAAGAATTTCCTCTACGCCCTCCCATAACTGTTCCTGCCGCTGGGATATATCCTCCAAGTCAGCATCATAAACCCGTCCAGTCTCATGCACTTTACGGGTCAGCTGGTTTAAGTTGTTGCTGCTTCGGCGCATCAGGGAAACAAGCTCCTTCAACTCCGGCAGCTCCAGCTTGACTACATACCCATCCAGCGCCATTTTTCTTAGATAGGCTTCACGGTTGGAGGTTCCAAACTGAGACATTTTTTGCTCAATCACAGCAAGCTCCTCCGCTGAAACTCTAAAGTTTAATTGCATATCCCGCTTACGCTTTGCCATAGTTATCGCTCCGGCTCCCGTTTCTTCGGGGCGGCAGGCTTATGGGCAGGCAGCTCCTGTTTGAGCTTATCCCGTACTGAGGGGCGGGACGGTTGCAGTTTTTCTCCCTGAGTACGGCTGCGCTGCTGTTCTACACGCACCAGATCAATAAAGCCATCCAGCACAGCAGGGTGGCTGTTTAAGGCATAACCACAACGGACAGTTTCGGGATTATCGTTGGGAATGGTCTTAGCCCATTCTTTGTTGCGTCGGGAGTAGCGCCCATCCCAGTCCTGAAGCTGGACGGTGTTAGCCAGAACCATAGCCACACGCTCCATGCCATAGATCTCGATCACACCCTTTGCCGCATCGTGACTGAGATACATTCCGTCGAAGTGTTCCCGCACCGCCGCTTCAATGGACTCCTTGCATTGGAGATTTGCATTGTTGGAAGCCCGGTACTGCTCCAACTCCCCATGTTCTCTCGCATAGGCGGCAGAATGGGGATAGACCGGTGTTGTTCGCAGTTCCTCTTTGGCTCTGCACACATCATCGGCACGGTTCTCAATGCTGTCCCGGATCACATCCATATAACCGGTCTCCAACTTTTCAAAATAGCGGTACACATCCGCCAGCGGAGAGGGAGATTCCAAAAGTGCCTGAGCCTGGGCATCAGTCAGCTCCAGTTCCTCCATCGCCATCACAATGTCCTCACGAACCGTGTACTCATAGGTGTGGTGCAGGATTTCTTCCGGGGGCTGTCTTTTCAGCCAGTCCCGGAACTTGTCCTGTTCGGCAGCCATCTTTTCATAAAGGGCTGTATTCAGATCGTTAGTATTCATGTTATCGCACCTCCTCATGCTGTTTTGGTTTCTTGTCTGTACTGCGGGGTTGCACCGGGCGTTTTAGGTTATCCAGCACCGAAGGCCGTGTACTTTTGGCAACAACAGACTCGGTGTGTGCCTGTCCCTTTCCGTCGATGTTGAGCAGGGTATCCAGCTCCACCAGACGGGCGTTTTTGCATCTCAGTTCTTCTTCATAAAGGAATGGCTTTCCGACTTCCTCCTTTGCCGCAGCTTGCTGCTGACAGAGGTTATCCAGCTGTGCCTTTGCCGACTCCAGACGCTGGGGCATCTGAGCAAGGGCATTGTCGATACGGGTAAGATTTCCGCGAGGGTCTGTACCAAGGGTTGCCCGGTGGGTCATCTGTCCTTTCAGCAGGAGCGTATACTCCTGTTTCCAAGCGGAAAATTCCACGGACATGGCATACCCCCGGTAGTTGCCGATCTGCACCGGATCGGAGGTTTTAACCTCCTTGCAGGCATCCAAAAGGGCTGCGCCGGCGTTCTCCTTATCGGTCAGCAGATCGCCACGGATTTCCATACCAGCAAAACCGTCCTCCGGGTGCGGGTGCGCTGCCAAAACCTCCAGATCGGATTCAAAGCCCTTGATAAAGCCCTTGTGCTTTTCAATCTCCTCCGGGAAGTATTTGAGCAGCTGGTCCTCCAGACGATATTGCTTGCTCTGGTGGTCGGCTTTCATCAGCTTCAGGCGGGATACCTCCACATCCAAATCCATGCGCTCCTTGATGCGGGGATCTCCGGCACACAGAGCCTTGATCTCTGCAAAACTGAGGGCGGTTTCATCCACATCATCGCAGGAGCGTACCGGCGATTTAGAAGTCATGATCTGACTAATGAATTTTTGCTTATTCTCCACCGTCTGCCAGAGGTATGCGTCAAAGGTTCCTTCGGTCACATAGCGGTACACATGGACAAGAGGATTCTGGTTACCCTGGCGCTCGATACGGCCCTTGCGCTGGGCAAGGTCTCCCGGTCTCCACGGACAGTCCAGGTCATGAAGTGCCACCAGACGGTCCTGCACATTGGTGCCTGCGCCCATCTTGGCGGTGCTGCCCAAAAGGACACGAACCTGACCGGTACGGACTTTAGAGAACAGCTCCTTTTTCCGCACTTCGGTATTGGCTTCATGGATAAAAGCGATCTGGTCGGCAGGCATCCCCTGAGCAATGAGTTTCTGACGAATATCGTCATATACCGTAAAGGTCGGTTCCTGTTCCGGCAGAGGCACAGCGCCTTCCAATGCGTGAAGCAGTGGATTATCCAGCGTTTTCGCCGCCTTGCTTGCAGGAGCTTTGGCCTGTGGTGTAGAAATGTCGCAGAACACCAGCTGGGTCAGCTTGTCAGCTTTGCCGTCCCGCCAGATCTGCATGATGTTGTCCACACACTGATTGACCTTTGTGCCAGGTTCGTCCGGCAGCATCTGGTTGACGATCCTCTGGTCAAGCCCCAACTTACGGCCATCCGAGGTAATCTTGAGCATGTTATCCTGGGACGGGTCAACAGTTCCGCTGTGTACCAGCGATGCACGCTCCGAAAGAGCTTTGACCATTTCCTGCTGATGTTCGGTAGGCTGCGCCACGATGTTGTGGTATTCCACTTCCGGGGTAGGCAGATTCAGCTGGTCGGCAGTCTTAATGTCAGCCACTTCTTTGAACAGGTTCATCAGCTCCGGCAGGTTAAAGAACTTGCTGAATCTCGTTCTTGCCCGGTAGCCGGTGCCTTCCGGTGCCAGCTCCAATGCTGTGACGGTCTCCCCAAATCGGGAAGCCCAACAGTCGAAGTGGGTCATGTTCAGCTCTTGCAGGCGTTCATACTGAAGATAACGCTGCATGGTGTAAAGCTCGGTCATGGAGTTGCTGACCGGGGTGCCGGTGGCAAAGATCACACCACGATTTCCGGTGATCTCGTCCATATAGCGGCACTTGGCAAACATATCGGAGGATTTCTGCGCGTCCGATGTGGAAAGACCAGCCACATTTCGCATTTTTGTGTATAAAAACAGGTTTTTGTAGTTGTGGGCCTCGTCCACAAATAAACGGTCCACCCCCAGCTGCTCAAAAGTTACCACATCGTCTTTTCGCCCCTCGGCTTGCAGCTTTTCCAGTCTGGCTTCCAGAGACTTTCTGGTACGCTCCAGCTGCTTGACGGTAAAACGCTCGCCGCCGCTGGCCTGCACCTCTGCGATGCCCTCGGTGATCTCGTCGATCTGCTCATAGAGAAGCCGTTCCTGACGCTCCCGGCTGATGGGGATACGCTCAAACTGGCTGTGTCCCATGATGATGGCGTCGTAGTCACCGGTCGCAATACGGGCGCAGAACTTCTTGCGGTTATGGGTCTCAAAGTCCTTTTTGGTGGTGACTAAGATGTTGGCAGAAGGATAGAGACGCAGAAACTCCGACGCCCACTGCTCTGTCAGATGGTTTGGAACCACAAAGAGAGATTTCTGGCACAGTCCCAGGCGTTTGGCTTCCATCGAAGCAGCTACCATTTCAAAAGTTTTGCCTGCGCCTACTTCATGTGCCAACAGGGTATTTCCTCCATACAGCACATGGGCAATGGCGCTTTTCTGGTGTTCCCGCAGGGTAATGGCCGGGTTCATGCCTCCAAAAGTGATGTGACTGCCATCATATTCACGGGGACGGGTAGCGTTCATTTCCTCGTTGTACTGGCTCACCAAAGTCTGGCGGCGCTCCGGGTCTCTCCAGATCCAGTCCCTAAAGGCTTCCCGGATCGCCTGCTGTTTTTGAGCCGCCAGGGTGGTCTCCTTGGCATTCAGCACGCGGCGCTCTTTTCCGTCTGCGTCCTCTATGGTGTCATAGATGCGGACATCCCGCAGGTTTAAGGAATCCTCCAGAATCTTGTAGGCGTTGGCGCGGCTGGTCCCATAGGTGGTATAAGCTGCCACATCGTTGTAGGATACAGAAGATTTTCCCTTGATCTGCCATTCAGCGGTAAAGGACGAATAGTTGACCTCGATACTGCGTTGGAGATAAAACGGGGTATTAAAGGTCTCATACATAAACTGCTGGATATATTCCTTGTCAATCCAGGTAGCGCCCAGACGCACCTCGATCTCCGACGCATCCAGGTCTTTGGGCTGGGCGGCGGTAAGAGCTTCCACATTGACTGCAAAAGAAGGGTCCTGCTGTGCCGCCCGCTGAGCCTGACGCAGTTTGCGACGTACATTGCCGGAAAGGTATTCATCAGCAGTCACATAATGGGGTGTGCCGTCCTGTTCCAGCTGTCCCGGCACACGGAAGATCACACTTTGCAGTTCTCCCGCCAGTTCTTCTTTTGTTTTTCCGGTAAGCTGGCTCATATAGCCCATATCTACGCAGGCTTTTTCCGAGATGGACACCGCCAGTGCTTCGCTTGCCGTATCCACAGTAGCCACTGCCTGATGGGGCTTGATGGTCCGTTTGGTGAACATATCCGCCTTGCGCTCCAGCTTTCCGTCCTCGTCAATAACTTCCAGCGCACAGAGCAGGTAATAGGAAGAATCGTCTGCATAGGCCAGGCGGTTTGCACGGTCATTGATGAGACCGTATTTGGCAGAAAAGCTGTCATAGAGCCGGTTTAGTTCCGCCTGTTTTTGGGTAATGGTGCTGTCTGGAACCGCTGCATCCATCTGAAGGTCGATCAGTTCCTGCACACAATCGCGCAGTCCCACAAGACCTTTTACGCGGGCTTCTGCGGTGGCGTTGAGATCAGGGCGCACCATGCGGCTGTTTTCCCGGTAGTACACCTGCCCGTCTACAATGACATAAGAATAGTTCTTCACATTAGGATCGGCAGGAATGGAGGTGCCAATGGCTTCGCCTTCGCCCAACTCCGGCAGCTCTGCCTCCTGATAAGTGCCATGAATATACTTCACCGCATCATGCAGCTGGTCGGAAAGCTCCAGTCCCTCGATAGGGTTCACGGTGTAGTCCATACCATGAGCAGTGCTTACCGGCTCCTGTCTGCCCAGCACCATTTCCGGGTGGTCGATAAAATACCGGTTGATGGCAAACCCGTCCTCCGTCTGTCCGGTCTGGGTCCATTCCGGCACGATGTCCAACGGGCGGTCCCGCTTTTGGAGGAAGATGATGTCCGATACCACCTCGGCACCGGCATTCTTTTTGAACGCGTCATTGGGCAGACGGATAGCTCCCAGCAGCTCGGCACGCTGGGCAAGATAGCGGCGCACGGTGGAATCCTTGGCGTCCATAGTATAGCGGGAGGTTACAAAAACCACCACGCCGCCGGGACGCACCTGGTCGAGTGCTTTGGCAAAAAAGTAGTTGTGGATGCTGAAATTCAGCTTGTCATAGGCTTTATCTCGAACCTGATACTGACCGAAAGGCACATTACCAATGGCAAGGTCATAGAAATCTCGCCTGTCGGTGGTCTCAAAGCCGCCTACTGTGATGTCCGCCTTGGGATAGAGCTGCTTTGCGATGCGACCGGAAACCGAGTCCAGCTCCACGCCATACAGACGACTGTTTCGCATTTCCTCCGGCAGCATACCGAAGAAATTGCCCACACCCATAGATGGCTCCAGAATATTTCCTGTCTCAAATCCCATACGGCCCACCGCTTCATAGATGGCCTGAATGACCGTAGGGCTGGTGTAATGGGCGTTGAGGGTGGAGCTTCTGGCGGCGGCATATTCCTCCGGGGTCAGCAGCTCTTTCAGCTGGGCATACTCGGAAGCCCATGCCGGTTTCTCCGGGTCAAAGGCATCAGAAAGACCGCCCCAGCCCACATAGCGGGATAGGACTTCCTGTTGTTCCGGGCTTGCCTGCTGTCCGGCAGCTTCCAACTCTTTCAGCAAACGAATGGCATTGATATTTGCCTGGAACTTGGCTTTCGGACCGCCTTCGCCCAAATGCTCATCGGTAATACGGAAGTTTTGTGCATTGCGGCGCAGGTTGGCCTTGTATTCCTCATAGGAGGCTTCCTCGGCAGCTTTGGCATTGGGGAAGGTCTGCCACTGGCCATTGACCTGAATGGAAACCGGGTGTTCGTCCAGCACTTCCTCAAAGGGTTTCTCCGACTCAGTCACAGGGGCTGGTGGCTCCGGCTCCTCGATATGCAGCCGTTCCACCACCACATCATAAGGCAGATTGTTCTTATCGCCCGGATAGACGGCCACGGTCTCGGAATGGAAGGTCGGGGATTCGGCAGACGGTTGGGGCTGTTCCTGTCCAAAGCCATCCATCTGACGGGCATACATCCCGCGCAGCAAAGGCGCAACTTCATCCCAGCGGAAATACAGCACAGCCAAACGCTTTTCCTCTGCGTCCAGGACTTCCAGCTCCATGCCCTGTGCCGTGGTACGGTAATCGGCAATATCGCCGGTCTCCAGATTCAGGGTCTCAATCTCATGAGGGTAGGCTCTGCTCAGCCAGTAGGCAATCTCACTGTTGCTCCTGCCGGATTGCAGCAGCGTGGAAACCTGTTTTTTATCTGCTTCATCCATCAGTCCATGGGACAATACATCCCGCAAGTCCTGATCTGCCTTGTCCGGGTCAATGGGAAGAAGCTCGGTATAGTAAGCATTGCGGCGGTCTGCCCGAAGCAACTGCTCGAACTGTTCTTTGCGCTCTGCCCGATAGATGGGATATACCATGCCGGTGGGCAGAAGCTGTACGGTGTCCTCCCGCAGCTCGGTGATCTGATAGGCGTCATCCTCGATATACACGGTATCGCCCACAGCATAAACCGGGGCGGCAGGGTCATAGGAAGTCCTTTGCGGAATTGGACTGCGAACGGCATCATATTCCTCATCGGAAATGGAAATCTCGGAAGTCTGCTCTGCCTCGGCAGCTGCGATCTGCTCTGCATCTGACATCACCTGTTGGATAAATGGGTCATTGTCCAGTTTTTCCGAGTCTGCCACCTGGCCGTTGACGATGCCCCTTTCCTCCAGGGCTTCCCGGATGGCGATGGGGTCGATATTGTCAAAACGGTCCTGTTCTTCTTCGGTATAGAACCGGTCCTCCTGAATGAGCTGGGCGATTCGGCGCTGTACCTTCGGCCAGGGCAGCTGCGTTTCCTCCGGGCTTCCGGCACGGACAACGAACAGGCTGTTGCTGCCGCCGTATTCCTGAGCCAGCCATGCAGCGGTATCTTTCTCTCTTGCATGATCTTTCATATAGCGGACGACAGCGTGTTTACTCTCAATATTGCCGTTCCATGCACAAAGGGCAGTATCAATATCTTCCTGAGAAAGAGGGCGCAGAAGCTCATGGAGCTTTGGATAGGTTTCGTCGATCACTTCCCGGTGCAGACGCTGGCGGAACTCCGGCACATCCGAATAAAGGCGGATCAGCTCCATATCCTTAGAGCCAAGAACCGCACGGCGCACAGCGGCATTACCCTCGATGACAGCATTTTCACGGTCAAAATGACCGCAGGCATTGCGGTATGCGGTATCCTCGGAAATAGCGGCAGTCACCACAGGCTTATACTGCTCAAACTGCTCCCGAAGGGTAGGCTTTGGCGTTTCTTCCTCTATCTCCGGCTGCTGGGCTTGAATGGCATCTTCTTCTGCCAGATCCTTTTCAGCCTGGATCTTGTCATACTGCGCTTGTTCCTGTTCGGTAAGATAGCGGCCTTTCTGGACAAGTGAGGTAATGCGCTTGGCAACCTTTTCCCAGTTCAAGTGAACATCCGGGCAGTCCTGCTTTTTATAGTGCAGTCCTTTCCCATCGTGATCTTCGCCGCTGTGTGTTGCGCCGGACAGGGCATGAGAGCGTCCGCCAATGCCATACTCGTCTTTAAGGAATCTCACTTTTTCCTTATCCGTATGGTTTTCCATGAAGAACGCATAGATACGGCCTTTTCCTCCGGCAAAACTGCTGCCGCCGGTCATGGCGGTGTCGATCTCATCCTCTGTAATGAAATGCTGGACGGTTGGCACTTGGGAAAGGTCCGAAGAAAAAGTCCTGCGGGGCAGGTCAAGGTCTTTCAGGTTCTCCCAGATTTCCCTTGGCCTATGGTAATGAAAGCGCAGCAGGTCACGGTCCTGCTGATAGGCAGTCCAGAAGGCGGCGTATTCTTCCTTGAGTGTCTGGCGGAAAGCCGGGTCATTCAACTGCTCCGTCAGGCGGCGGGTCTCCTCCGGGAACCCATTGCCTCTGATTTCTGACAGGCAAGACAAATATCCTGCTTCTCTGGCTTCCTCGCTGAAATCGTGGTACAGATACCAGAGCTTTTCTGCAAGGAGGGAGCGTTCATAGCCTGCCGCTTCTGCAAGCTCCACATTGGAGGCAAACTGGCCGCTCTCCAAAAGCTCCCCGATACGCTCTGCGGCGCTCTCCCAGGAAATGACCTGGGCAGACCTGTCATAACGGACAGACTTCCCGTGGGAAAGATGGATACCATCCTCGGCATACCATGCGCTCACACTGCCAAGGCCGTTGCCGCCGTGGTACAGCGCTTTCAGTATCTCGGCAATCTCAGCGGTGGTTTTTTGCTTTTCAAAGGCAGCAACCACACGCTCTCTCTGGCGGTCTGTATTGCCGCCCAAACGCAGCACATGGTCAATATCATTTTGGGCAAAAGAAAAAGCAGAGGATGTATGCGCTACATTCTCTGCTTCATCTATGGATTGGATCTGCTCCGCTTCGGAGAGGAACAGGTTTAGGGTCAGCTGTTGATAAGCTCCGCCATCAGGATCTCCTCTGCCTGGGCTTTGCAGGTGTTCATCAGGCCCACCCACTTCATGGGATCGCTGGCTTTCAGTTCCTCGGTGGCTCCCGCTTCCTTCGCCAGCTGGGGCATCATCTGTTCCAGTCTGCTCTGGGCGGTCTCGTCGATCTCGATGAGGTGCGGGTACAGCTTCTCGCTCAGCAACATCTGGTTGTAGAGGATGGGACGGTGTTCTTTCAGGTAGGTTTTCCTCATCCTGCCGTACTTGCCCAGGGGTTTCTCCGGCTGCTGGCTCAGCTTCAGGTCGGGAATCAGATAGTCTCCGTTCTGGATATAGGTCATGGGATTGTTCATCTTGCTTGCTCCTTTCTTGGTTGGCTTCGCGCTCTGCATTTCGGACGGTAACGCCGATCTGCCGCAGCACCTGCTGGTTGATCTGGCTGACCGCTGTTCCCAGCGCCCCGATGGTGGACGGGGTGTTGAAATCAAAGATCGCCATGAAATCTTCGTGGTCGAAGTAGCGTTCCGGCTCCAGTCCACAGCGGGACATCAAAGCGTAAGTGATGCTGACGGTGGCGGCTGCCTTGAACTGCACTCCGATGTTATACTCATCATATTCCTCCAAAAAGGAACCGTCAACGATATAGAAGAAGTCCTGCTGATGCTCCGTCCAATATTCCTCGGCCAGTTTTCCAGCTACCTCCGTGAGCTGTCCGGCAAGATCATCACCGGAAACATCATAGGTGCGCTCAAACATGGCCTGCACCGAATCCAGATGGCGCTCCTCCAACTGCCACAGCCAGGGAGTGCGGGAATGTTCACGGGTTCCGGTGTCGGAAATGTCAAAGACATAACGCAGGCGAGGTCTGTCCCCGGAATCATCCACCAGAGCGATTCCCTTGGAACCGCGCCTTACATAACGGCCCATCTTTTCATTCCACAAATCGTACTCCGCACAGGCGGTGGCGTCCGGTCGCTGGGCATAGATCATCAGCTGCTCATGGAATGGGTACTTGTAAAGGCGGGAAGCAGTAGTGAGAAACCCTGCCCATTCCTGCCAGCTCCCCGTGAGCTGTGTTGCCACCTTGTCCGCCATCTGTGCATATAGTTCAGCTTTGGTTGGCATAGTGTTCTGTCCTCCTTTCAGTTTTGGGGTAAAAAGGCGGGGTGGCAGATCGCCACCCCATCCCTGCGGTTATGTTGTTTACTGGTCAAAATCCGGGTACAGCTCCAGTTCGGCAAACTCGGCATCACTCATGGCCTGGAGCTTGCCCAGTGCGCTGTCTGTCAACTCCCGCAGCTCGGTTTCCTCCGGCGAAAGCTCGCCGCGCATCTCACGCAAACTGTCAATCAGCCCGGTGCGGCTGCCGGTATTGTAAATGCACATCAGGTTCATTTCCTCAAAAGTAAAGTTTCCCATATCAAATCTCCCTTTCCGCACTCTTTTTGGGTGCTGTCTTTTTGTGTTCTGCCTTGGGCTGGCTTTTCAGCTGCTCCATGACGGACTTTTTCTTTTCCCGTTCCTCCCGATGGGCAGCGGCAGCCAGATCCATCAGGGAAATGGGCTGACCGCTTCGGGCCTGCTGTTCCAGCTCTGCCACCGTAGGTTCTTTTGCGCCATTGTTGATGATACCGTCGATCATGCCGTAATCGTCCTCCAGCATCATTTCCGCATTTTTCAGCGGGTTTTCTGGCAGGAATCCGGGGATCTGGGTAAAACCAACACTGTCACAGTAATGACAGGATACCTTACCGTCCTGTCTGATCGCAACGATGTCGCTGACGCTCATGGAGGGACTGTGAAAGTCCACGGGCTTTTCCAGATTGAATTGCTGATAGAGTTTTTCCAGCTGCTCCGGCACAGTGCCAGACTCCCTCAGAGGAGCTGTGTAAATGAGGTCATAATTGCTGCGGTCTATGGAAATGTCGTGGGACTTTAACCAATCCAGATTCATAAAGCGCACATTCTGCGGATCGTCACTACTTACCTGATAGATGGCAAAGCAATCTCTGTTCTGAGAGAGAAATGCCTGTTCGCGTTCCTGCTGATGTTCCTGACGCTCCATGACCTTTTCGTGGAACTGAGGGCTTTTCTCCCATTCCTCATGGTCCACACCGAAAAGACCGCCATGATCCATGATTTCCTGCGGATCAAACACCATGCTCTCCGTATTGTCCTCATGCAGCACATAGACGGTCAAACCGGCGGCATCCAGTTCCAGCGCCCGTTCTCTGGTAACAGGGAACATCCCATCATAGGAGTAGCCATATTCCTGCATATCCGGTGTGGATACCTGCTCATCCGGCATGGGGTATTCATCCAGTGCCTGCTCCTGCGCTTCCGGCAGCTGGGCAGAAGCGGTCACCTGACTTGCCTCTGCCTGCATCTGCTCATAAGCAGCTTCCTGCAAGGTCTCAACCATAGACAAGGGAGCGCGTCTGAGCGAAGTGCTGTCCAGATCGTTATCATCACAAATCTGGAGAACTGCCTTCATGCAGGAAAGCTCCGGCATATCCAGCTGACCACCATCCAGCTCTTTCATGGACGCAGCATCGTAAAGAGTGTAGTCCCAGCCGCTGTCACAGGGCTGAATATGAAGATAGGTGGCATCGTCAATTAGAAACAAAGCCTCCTGCTGGTTTGCCTCCGCATCAAGAACCGCCATTTCCGGCTCTTTTTTTGCATTGGGGTCAATTCCACGCTCTTTGCAGATTTCCTTATAGTGGCGCTCAATGTCAGAGATCAAAGTGCCGGAGGTCTTATTGATGGTCTCCAAACTGGCTCTCAGCTCTTTCAGTTCCTTGCCCTGACTCCAGCTGGCAATATAGCCGAAGCTGTTTTCTCCGGTTTCAATGCCAAAATATTTGCAGACTGCATAGGAGATGCTTTCAGCCTCTACTTCTTCCGTGTGACGGTATTTCTTCTGTTCCTGCAAAAACTGGGCGAGAGTAGAAAAGCCGCCAACAAAATTCAGTCCTTCTTCCTCGGTCAGCATCAGGCGTCCATTTTCCGCCAGCTCCAGCGGCTCTGTCAGCAGAACGGAACCTGCATGGTTTACAACCACTTGTTCTTCTACACAGACCGGCTCTCCGGGGTCGTAGTCAGAACCGCGCAGGTCATAGCAATAAACGCCCTCCGGCAGATTATCACGGACAATCCGCCCATTGGAGAACAGACCGGGTTTATCAAACAGCTCGATCTCCTGATATTGCTCGTCATTGGCAATCTGAATCTTTTTCTGATTGTGGAGCTTGCTGTGGGCAATCTCATGAACCGTGGCCGAAACCGTCTGCACCTCACTCATGCCCTGACGAATGGCGATTTTCTGATGATCGGCAGAAAAATAGCCGTCCGTATCGGCGGCCATTGCTTCAAAAGTGATCGGCACCGGCGCACTGCGGCGCAGAGCCTCCATGAATACCTCATAATTTGGCACATTGCCGGAAAGGGAGGAAGCAAGCTCCGGCAAAGGTTTCCCGTCGGTCTGGCTCACATCAAAAACCTTGACCGGACGGAACATAGGGATCTCGATTTCTTTTTCCTCTGTGACGATCTTTCCGTCTTTATCCAGAATCGGAGCCTTGGTATCCGGGTCCAGCTTCTGCTCCTCGATTTTCTTCTTATACGGTGTGGGGGCGATGATGGTAATGCCATGCTCGCCCTTTTTTACATGACGCTCAAACTGGTCTTTCCACTTATTGTATCCGGCTACCAATGTAGCGTCCGGCTTCTGCATATAGATGAGCATGGTGTTGTTTACCGAATAGCGGTGGAAGCGGGACATGACGGACAGATAGCGCATATACTTTTCACTCTCAAACAGTTCCTTGATCCCCTGCTCGATGCCATCTGTGATTTCCCTTAGCCGTTCTCGGTTGGTGGGTTTATTCTCAGCCATGATTTTCAATCTCCTTTCCAAGTGTGTGATTTCTGCTGTGTGTTCTGCAATCCATGCCTTTTGTTCTTCTTCACTTTCATAAAGAAAAAGGTCCAGCAGGTACTCTACATAGGTTTTCTTCTGGATTGCTTCCACAAAGCGGGGGTGCGGTTCTTCCTCCGGTGTCCGGGGAGAATGGTCAATCCCCCATTTTTTCAGCAGATGGTAGTAATCGGACAGTACGCGATAACACCGCTGCCGATCCTCACGAAACTGCTGTGCCTCGGTTTTCTGCCGGACATATCTCCTGCGGGGAGGGGCCTGACTGTCATAGATCAGGCCAAAGTCCTGTGCCAGTTTCTCCGCCGCTTCTTTTGAGGAGAGGTCAAAGAGCTTTGCGGTAAAGTCGATCACATCCCCATCTTCACCGCAGCCAAAGCAGTGGAACCGCTGGTCTACCTTCATGCTTGGGTTCTTATCATCGTGAAAGGGACAGCAGGCCATGCCATTTCGTTTGACCTCGATCCCATAAAACACTGCCGCATCTCTGGTGCTGACCGACTGCTTGACTGCTTCAAATACATTCTCTGTCATGTGCCTTTAACTGCCGGACTTTCGCATAGGAGGCTGGTATCCGGCGGCTTTCGCACGCTCACTGGCGGCTTTGCGGCGTTCTGCGCTATATGGCTCCCGGACTGATACACACCGCTTGGGGACGGTAAAGTTATGGGCGTCCTTTCGGATGATCTGGTCGGGGTGCTTTTTTGCCAGCAGATCCAGCTTCTCCATCAGACGGGGATCATGAGTATAGATCTCAGCCATTGGTTCTGCCTGGTTATAGAGGAGAATGGTTTCCCGTTCCACTAAAGAGAGCTTCATCGGCTGCCTCCTTTCCGCTGGTCAAATTCCAGCTTGAAGTTGGCGTACTGTCCATCATCCTCCAAAACCACAGCGGCATCGTAGGTCTTTCCGGTTTTCTCCGAATATAGGCCCGTCACACGGACACGGCCATCGTTAAGCAGTGCAGACACCACAGCCTTGGTCGGCTGTTTTTTCTTGGCGGCCCACCATTTGTTGTTTTTCCAGATTGCAAATCTGCAAGAATCATTCTGACAGAAGAAACCTTTTTGCAGTTCTGCAACTTCCCCGCCGCAGCGAGGGCATTTGCCCACCACCTCACGGGGCGGAGTGAACAGGTACTCAGTTCCCTTAATGACCTGATAAGTTCCCACCAGATCTTTCAGCATGGTGCTGATCCCGTCCAGAAACTCCTCCGGGGCAAGCTGCCCGTGCTCGATTTCCCCCAGGCGGTACTCCCACTCGGCAGTCAAAAGCGGAGATTGCAGCTGTTCCGGCAGAACGGTAATCAGGGAAACTGCATCGTGGGAAGGGAGAAGCTGCACCGTTTTCCTGCTCTTTTTTCGTTCCAGAAAACCGGCAGATACCAGCTTTTCCAAAATACCGGCACGGGTGGCCGGTGTCCCCAGACCTTTTCGCTCGGCATCCTCCGGCATATCCTCTTTTCCGGCAGTCTCCATCGCGGACAATAGGGTGTCCTCCGTAAAGTGCTGAGGCGGACTGCTTTTGCCTTCTTTGACGATTGCCGCAGCAACCGAAAGGGTCTGTCCTTCAGTCAGCTCCGGCAGGGCTTTCTCTGCGCCCTCTTTTTTCGGCTCCGCATCCTTCATTTTGGCACGGTAGGCGTCCTCCAGTGCTTTCCATCCGGGGTGCTTCACCGTTTTTCCTTTGGTAGTAAACTCCCCACCGGCACACGCTGCAATCACAACGGTTTCCGAATAGATATGGGGCTGGGCCACGGCACACAGCAGACGCAGGGCCACCAGCTCCAGCACCGCTTTTTCTCCCGCAGGAAGGGCAGAAAGGTCTGCATCCTTGAGATTTCTGGTAGGGATTACTGCGTGGTGGTCGGTTACTTTCTTGTCGTTGATGACCGTCTGCGGATCACAGGTAATGGCGATCCCTTTGCGAAATGGCATAGCATTGGCAACCAGATTCACCAGCACCGGCAGGCTGTCTGCCATATCACCGGTCAGATAGCGGCTGTCAGTACGGGGATAGGTGCAGAGCTTCTTTTCATACAGGCTTTGCAGATAGTCCAGGGTCTGCTGGGCCGTAAATCCAAGCAGACGGTTGGCATCTCTTTGCAGGGTAGTTAGGTCATAGAGAGCAGGCGGCTTTTCGGACTTTTCCTTGCGCTCCACCTTTTTGATTGTGACAGCTGCACCCTGGCAGGCTTCTTTCAGCTGCTCTGCGCTTGCTCGGTCACTCATGCGCTCCCCGGATACGGTAAGACCGGGCAGCTCCAGCACCACGGTATAAAAGGGAACCTGCTTAAAGGTGTCGATCTCAGCTTCTCGCTGGACAATAAGCGCCAGCGTTGGGGACATCACGCGCCCGATGTTGAGGGTGCGGTGATACAGCACGGAAAAAAGCCTTGTGGCATTGATCCCCACCAGCCAGTCGGCCTTGGCACGGCAGAGAGCAGCATCCCGAAGTCCATCATAATCTACACCTGGGCGCAGGTTTGCAAAGCCCTCCCTTATGGCGGAGTCCTCCATCGAAGAAATCCAGAGCCTTTTCATCGGCTTTTGGCAGCCTGCCAGCTCATAGACGCTGCGGAAGATCAGCTCGCCCTCGCGTCCGGCATCACAGGCATTTACTACCTCCGTCACATCCGGGGCGTTCATCAGCTTTTTGAGAATATCAAACTGCTTTTTCTTGTCCTTTCCCACCACCATCTGCCAATGCTCCGGCAGGATAGGCAGGTCATCATATCGCCACTTGGCATACTTGGGGTCATAGCTGTCTGCATCCGCAAGACCGGCCAGATGGCCTACGCACCAGCTGACACGCCAACCGTTACCCTCCAAATACCCGTCCTTACGAGCAGTTGCACCGATTACCGCAGCCAGACTTTGTGCAACCGATGGTTTTTCAGCAATCACCAGCTTCATAATCTTCAACCTCCCATTCATTCTGCCAATTATCAGACAGTTTTTTTGCAATGCTGTGTTCTGAGGCAAGTGTAATGTCATAGCCAAAGCGATAATCATATCGGTACAACCTGCCAATCAAATCATTGATTATGATATTGCAGGCCATAATCACACGCTCTTTATCCACCTGCATCAGTTGATAGCGTTGATAATTGTTGTAATATTCTCGATGTCTGTGGGTTCTGCTGACCGTATCTTCCATCAGACAATCTATGGCATCTTTTTCACCATCTTCTTTGCTGCCCTGTGTATAAGACAACAGTTCCTTAACCATGGGAAAACTTTGTTCATCTACCGTTGCTTCTTCGCTCAAAAAACCGATATAAGCTTTTAGTAACAGGCTAACTGCTGTTTTTTCAGCTTCAGATAAAGCGTTCATGGTCTCCGCTGCATCAGGCAACAGTTCCTTTTCCACAAATTCATCTATCTCACCAGAATAAAGCATTCGGATTGAGTCCACACATAAAGAGCGTTTTTGGGGTGCGGTCTCAATTTCAAAATCATAAAGATCCAAGTCATCGTTCTTCTTTGACTTTTTTTGAACTTTGCTTATAGCAGTGAAAAGAATGTCTCCTCCAAAGTAAATTCCGAAGGCGACCAGATCAAAAATAATCAGAAAGTGTAATAACCAGTTCCAGGTGTTCATTGTGAGGTCCTCCTTTCTTTGACCATGTGCTGATTTTGGGTGTGGATTTACAGTAAGAGAGTGAGTAGAGCAGCAGAGGACAGGAATTTCTCCCTGTCCTCTGTCCCTTATCCCGCAATGATTTGAAATACGCTACGCTCAAATGGTTCAATCTGCTCTATCGCGTTCCTCATTAGGGTCAGAACCCTCAAAACCATCCTCAAGGACTTCCTCATCTTCGGTTTCCCATTCCTCGGAATCTTCCTCACCATAATCATAATCGTCCAGACTGTCATTGCCCTTGGTCTTAGGCTTATTCTTAACGAGCTTCAAGTAGGCAAATACGCCACCGCCGCCCAGCAGAGCCAGCAGAAGGATCAGCGCAGCCGGGTTCAGTCCGGCAGGCTTCTCTTTTTCCGGCTCCGATGTTTCTGCCGGAGGTTCCGGTGCTTTTCCCGTACATTTACTCTTATCAGTTACACAGACCGGACAGGCCGTATTGACTGCCCCTGCTTCACATTTCTTCGTGCAACTGCACACCGCAGGCGGCTCCTCTTTGGGTTTTCCATCCTCCATCAGCGCCATCAGGTCCGCTTCATCCACCTGGTTCAGAAAGTGAACAGCAGTCTTTTTATCCTCATTGGCCCTGTCGATCAGGATATAAAAATAGTTGCCTGCCTTGGTGGTAACGGTAATGAGCTGCTTGTTGCCACCAAAATCATCCACCAGAGCGGCGTTGCCATCCGGGGTCAGCGGAGGTGCTTTTTCCGTTTCTTCCACCACCACATTGCTGTCATTGGTGGTATCCTCTGCCGGGGGCGGCGCTGCGCCCTGGGCAAAAGCGGGAACAGTAAAGCCCGATGCCAGCACCAGCGTCAGGCAAAGGGCGGAAAGTGTTCGGAGCAATCGTTTATTCCTCATAGCTGTTTTCCTCCTGTTCGTTGTTGTCATCAGCCAAACTGCCGGGAACTGTGCCACCGGACAGCATGGCGCTCAGCTGAGCCGGGGTCATACGCAGGGCGCGCACCATCTGGACGATCTCCAGATTTTCTGCCTCGGTTTTCTGTGCTTCCAGCGCCTTGAGCTTTTCCTGATACTCTGCGATCTTCTCGCGGACCTTAGCAATCTCCTGGTCAATGCGTTCAATTTTGTTCTTTGCCATCGTCTATCACTCCTTCTAAAAAATCTCTGTTACCAGTTCATCAGGCCGTAGCCCTTGATACTCTGATAATTCAGGTCATAACTTTTGATCTTGCAGGCATCGCCGGAATTTCCCTCCACGGTATAAACACGGCTGCCATCGGTGCCGACAACAATTCCCACATGGTCTGCGGAACCATCCAGATCCCAATCGAAGAAAATGGCATCACCGGGGGCGATGTTTTCATATCCTCGTGCGCCCCACTGTCCATGAGACTGGAACCACGGAACACCCTGAGACTGACAACCAGCAAAGCGTGGTTCCGTTCGACCGGATTGACCATAGCACCATGATACAAAGCAGGCACACCATTCCACACGGGAGTCAAAGCCGTACCAGCTCCAATAAGGTTGTCCTCCCACATTGCCCACCTGACTTTTCGCCAGTTCCACCAGCTGCGGATTGCCGGGGCGGGAGCCATTGATAAATTCAACACCAGTCAAATCTTCAGAAACACCTGTATCGGGAGAACCGCCACCAAATAACAGCGGCTTATTGCCCATAGTCTGTCGGTAGACCTGGTACATCTCCATCTGCTCCGGAGTCAGTAGTTCTGGCGCAAGAGAGGCAATGGAACGGCTTGTTAAAGTTACATGGAGAATACGATATTCATATTCATGCTCATCCCCATCTTCGTCAGTGTAAGTGCGAATCTGAATTTCTTCTCTCAGCGTAAGCTGATACTGTGCATCAAACACACGATCCAGCTCTGCCTGTGCGCTGTGGCGTGTATAGCCTTGCAAGACAGCAGAGAGAACTGCCGCCAGCTCATGGGGGTCATGGCCAATCATATCCAGGTTATAGCGATACTCGTCATACCCTGGGTGGCTGCTTTCGATGTTGTCGATTTTCTCCTGCAACCGAGCTTCTCTGTCTGCATAATCTGCCTCCACCGCCAGCATTTCCGGGTCATCCGATGGATAGGTAGTGCCGGAAATTACAGAACCAATACTCTGTGCCATCATAGAGCAGGAGGACATGGTATTCATCAGCATACAGGCGATGAGGAACAAAACCCCTGCCATCAGGAAGCCCTTCTTGTGGCGCATGACGAATGCCCCTGCCTGCTGTGCCTTTTCTTTTACCGTCCTTGCGGCTTTTCCGGTTTTGGACGCAGCCTGGGCGGTATTTCCGGCAGTCTGACCGGTGCGCTTGGCGACGGCATACTGCTTTTTGATACTCTGTTTTTGCTGCCAGCGGGAGAGAGGGTTGCTGGTAAACTGAGGATTTTCCCGTAGGGACTTCTGGTACAGGGCATTTACATTTGCCTTTTCCAGTTGGCGCTCTGCCTGTGCTGCTTTGCGGTACGGCTTCAGCTTGTGGCTGCGATAGCCCTCCCGCACCAGATAAGCGCTGGTCTCCACCGCCTCCTCGGACTTGTGGGCGCTTTCCACGCCCACATTGTCCTGTTCTGTTTCCCGGATCTCTTTGTGAAACTTGCCCGCGACCAGATGGACGGGAGCTTCCTTAACCCCTTGAGAAAGTTTGGAAGGTGGTTTTTTCTTGTCCTCAAAGGTCAGCTTCGAGGTCTTTTTCCCGGTGTCCGGGTCAATGACCGTCTGTCTGACTTTTTTCTTTGGAATATTGGCCTGCGCCTTATCTGCTCTGGCCGTAGCTTTCTCCGTTTTGCGGATCGGCTTTTCCAGTGCAGGGTCAGCCCGTTCCTCATCAGTAAAGCGCAGGCGCGGCTCTTTATTCAAACCAATCACCCATTAGGATAGCATCCATCATGTGGTGCAGCTCCACATAGAGGGCCAAACCTTCCGGATCATATAGCGGATGCACGGTGAGATACGCATGGACTTGCGCCAGAATCTCAGAGAGCATTGTGATAGGTCTGCACCCTACAATGGTTCCTGCACCAGGGGCACACATCATATTCGCCCAAATCGAAAAGAGACGGGCAAGACCAATTTCGCCATCCTCATTCAAGGTTTTGAGTTCTTTGTCAGCGGTACGACACTCAACAACAGCGGAGGCCATTACCGGAAGCAACATGAATTCGTGAGCCTCCAATGCCTCACGGAAAAAAATCATGGTATCAAGTTCGCAAATATTCTGTTTCATAGTTATTCATCCTCCTTTTTCAGTTCCTGGGGTTTGGTGGACATAATGCGGTAAAGCTCAGTATTCTTCGGGAAGTGGTCAACGAAGGGCAGGATGGTGGAGCCATAGAACAGCAGGCCCTCGCCCTCACCGGAGTGGGTCACATAGCTAAGCTGGTGCGTGGAAATGCCCAGCTGCTTGGCGAGAATCTGACGGTCTCCGCCTGCCTGGTTGAGCATATACACGAAGTCGGAGTTTTCAAAGATGTTCTCCACCTCGCGGCTGCTCAAAAGGTCTTTGACATTCTGGGTGATACCTGTCGGAATACCGCCCCATTTGCGGAATCGCTTCCAGATTTCCACCGTATAAGCGGCGGTCTGCTCCTCCTTCAAAAGCAGGTGCATCTCGTCGATGTAATAACGGGTGGACTTGTGGGCAGCGCGGTTAATGGTAACGCGGTTCCACACCTGATCCTGGACCACCAACATACCGATTTTCTTGAGTTGCTTGCCCAGCTCCTTAATGTCATAGCAGACAATGCGGTTATTGATGTCCACATTGCTCTGGTGATTGAACACATTGAGGGAGCCGGTTACATAGATTTCAAGGGCCGTGGCGATATACTGGGCTTCCTTTTCCTCCTGTGAACGGAGCAGGTTATATAGATCCTCCAGTATGGGCATATTCTCCGGGCGCGGGTCATTGAGGTAGGTCTGATAGACCAGACGCACACAACGGTCGATGATGGTTTTCTGCACCGGCTGCAATCCGTCCTTACCGCCCACGATCAGCTCACACAAGCTGAGGATAAAGTCAGACTTGAGGGACAGCGGGCTTTCATCATCCGAATAGTCCAGGTTCAGATCCATCGGATTGATGTAGTTGGTTGAGGTAGGCGAGATCTTGATGACCTGCCCATGCAGACGCTCCACCAGAGGTGCGTACTCCGCTTCCGGGTCACAGATGATGACATCATCATTGGTAAGCAAAAAGCAGTTGGCAATCTCACGCTTGGCGCTGAAAGACTTACCGGAACCCGGCGTACCCAAAATCAAGCCGTTGGGGTTTTTCAGCAGCTTTCTATCCACCATGATGAGGTTGTTGGACAGGGCATTGATGCCGTAGTACAGGGCTTCTTTGCCGTTCTGGAATAATTCCTGTGTGGTGAATGGTACAAAGATAGCCGTAGAACTGGTGGTCAGCCCTCGCTGAATCTCGATCTGATTGAGTCCCAGGGGCAGACAGCTCATCAGCCCTTCTTCCTGCTGGAAGTCCAGTCTGGTCAGCTGGCAGTTATACTTCTGGGCAATAGAGCCTGCCTGAAAGATGTTGTTGCCAAGCTGACGGGGGGTGTCCGCTGTGTTCAGCACCAAAAAGGAGACCAGGAACATTCTCTCGTTTCGGCTCTGCAAATCCTGCAACAGCTTTTTCGCCTCACTGCCGTAGGTGGCAAGGTCAGAAGGAATGATGTCCATGTCGTATCCGGCGCGGACTGCTTTTTTCTGTTCCTCAATCTTACTGCGGTCCAGATCGGTAATCTTACGCTTTACCGTTTTGATGGCTTTCACCTGATCCACCGACTGAATGTGCATACTCACAATGAGCGAGCTTTCCATATCCAGAAAATCAGCCAGCAGACGGTCATTCAGCTCTGGGGCTAAAATCTGCAAAAAAGAAACAGCCCCGTATTTCTTGCCCATACGGAACTGCTTGCCGGTGCGGAACTCAAAGGAGCTTGGTGCAATAAAATCTTTTGTGGACAGACCGGAAGGAGCCAGCCAGTCCCATTCAAACTGAAATGGGAGCTGTTCATCCATGTGGAATACCGCATGAAGCTGGGAAAGCCTTTCCTTACCGTCCAGTGTCCTGGCAGCTACGCCAAGACGCTTGAAGTTGTTGAGTATATCGGTCTCAATACGCTCCAGACGGGGCTTGGCGGCTTTGATGCTGTCAGCGTCAATACCAAAGGTCAGGTATTTGGTCTTGATGAGACCGTTGTTGCCTCTGACCAGCTGATTTTGCAGCATCGTGGTATATTCCTCACGGATACTGTCAAAGGCATCCCCCTGGGGCGGAATGGAAATGGAGTTGGCAAAGGTCTCCTCCGATGCCGCAAGGTTCAAAAAAGACAGCTGGAAGTGAATCGAGCTGTCGAAATAATTGAGGAAATCACACCAGCCCTCAAAGATCGCGGTCTTATCTTCATTTTGGGAGAGCTGATAGTTGATGTCCTGAAACTGAATGGTCTTTGTGTAGTGGCTGTCCGATACGCGGCAGATCCCGTCCGGCCACATTCGTTCATAGGGGATACTGTCCTGTGCCGATTTTCCTTTTTTGTCCGTGCGGTTGGCGCGGGCAATGGCCGCTTCGATCTGCTTCTTATCGGCGCGGGACAGCTTTTTCTTTGTCTTTACCGGATGCACGGTCTTTTCTTCCGGTTTTCCCAGCAGACGGCGCAGCCAGCTTTTCATTGCGGTGAACAATGTCATACACCTCCTTATCGAGCATTTCCTGCCGCTTTAATACGGCATAAAAGTTATTGGTCTGGTAGGGACGCTGCTTGGGACGGATCACAGCTACTTTGAGGATGTTGCCGACGATCTTTTCCAGGGGCTGTCCATGCTTTTCATACATTGCCAGCAGGAAGAAGGGCATCATGACCAGCATCATACACATGGCAGCCATGCTGTTTCCCGCAGGCTCACGGAGCCACAAGAACAGCGGTACACCTACAAGCGCCCCGGCGGTAAAGCAGACCAGCTGCCTTCGTGTCAGATTGAACATGACCTTGGTTTTGACTTTGGTTAAATCTTTGGGTACGGGTACATAAGCCATATTATCCACCTCCTTTATGGGAATGAAATAGAGCTGTCCACTTCATTTCCCCACACATCCCAACCGGGTGTGGATTGACGAGCAAACAGTTCTATGCGCGGGAGATCACCCATCAATGAGACAATGCGTTCTCTGGCTTCCTGCGGTTTTTTTGAATGTTCTTCAATGTGAGAGACAATGACCTGATGAACAGCTGCGTTTATACGCTTGGGATGTCCTTTCGTTGCGAGGATACAAAGTTCCACATTGGAGCGCGTCCAATATCCCATTCCCCAGAACAAGCTATCTGCCTTTCGATTTTGCTTTACCCAAACAAAGCCGACGGTTTTATAGGTAAATCCCCATGCCTTCAGAACTGAGAGACCTTCCAGTAAACATGGAATCGTGACCCATAAAAACAAGGCACAGTCTTTATCCGCCAAGTTGCCTACTGGCAGCGCACAAATATCCTCGATACTCATGGTCGGATAGTGACTTTCTGCACTGCGTCCCAATCCTTTCTTGGAATATACTTTGTAGTTCCATGGCGGGTCTGCGTAAATGATTTGATATTTTTTCATACAGAACCCTCCTTTAGTGCGCCTGAAAGACTGATTTTGCGAGACTGCCGGTTTTGAACAGCGTAAAGCACAGCAGTACGGTGTAGCCCACGCAGCTCCAGATTGCCATGATGATGTCATCTTCCAGAGCGATGTTCTGCACCAGCACAGCATAAATTGCCACGCAGACGATAATGAGAAACGCCTGAAAGCCCAGCGCCAGCAGGGATCGGAGGTAATTCTGTCCCATACCGCCCCATTCTTTACCCATCATTGCAGCCATTGGAACGGGAGCCACCGAAGTCACAAGGTAGATTTCGATCATACGGCCATAAATAACGATAAAGATACAGATATATAACGCCCACATAGTAATGCCAATAAAGAGGGATTGGAACCACAGTCCGAACAGCGGTCCCAGATCCATTTCCATCAGCCTCGGTTCCAGATCGGTCATAACTGAGGAAATGTCAATGGACGCATCCGAATTGATAACCCCTGCCGCCTGCGCCACTACGCTCTGCGCCATATCAAAGACGCCCATCACGATATTCCATGTATTTGTGACAATGAGGATGGCAGCGGCTGATTTGAACACCCACTTGAAAATCATCCAGGTGTCCACATCATGCAGGTTGTTCTTGTCTGCGATCATCTGGATCAGGTCTACGGTCATCACGATAGCCAGGATCACGCCTGCAATCGGCACCATGATGGAGTTGGACAGATTCTCAATCATGCTGAAAATACTGCCATTCCATCCCTGTGGGGTCTGGCCTACCTGTACGGATATATCCGCGACCTGCTTGTTTACACTGTCAAACATCCCCGAAAGGTTGCTCATAATGCCGCCCACCAGCATTTCTTTCAGCCAATTTGTCAGGGCTTCAAGTAAGAAATCCATACGGTGTCAACCTCCTTTCCGCCGCCCCCGCAAAACTGCGGGAGCGGCAAGGATTTCATACGGAGACGCTTAGACAGAGAAAAGCCCGGAGAGCAGAGGTACAAGGACCATGCCTACCACGGCTACACCAGCACCGGCCATGAGCTGTTTCATCCCCAATTAGGTGTAAAACTCTGCTCGATGGCGGGCGGCGGCGTACAAAAAATTTATATGGTGTTGTTAAGAGAACCGTCCCGGCGGGACAGGTCAGGCAGTGACCTGTTCCACCTCCGGGATGGGTTTGAGATTAAAATGAATTTCGATAGAAATGTGTCTTGTTTTATCTTCGTCAATGCGCTCATGCACGACGATTTCTTTGATTAAGCGGTTAAGGGTAGCTGCGTCCAACTCTGTGATGTTGGCGTATTCCTGAATGGCTTCCACCCATTGTTTTGCGTCATTGGCAAGCTGGGCTTCATCGGACAGCCGCTTCCTGCCCTCGGACACTTTTGCTTTAAGCTCCGTCTGCTCGGTCTGTGTCTTTTCCAGCATGGTGTTGAAATTCTGCTCACTGATACGCCCTGCAATCATATCCTCATAAAGCCGCATGACCATTTTGTCCAGAACCTCAATCCGTTCCTCGTCCCTTGTAAGGGAGCGTTCCATTGCTTCCCGCTGTTCCCGCTGCTCTGCTTCACAGGTATTGGTCAGGCGGTCGGCAACCGCTTCCCCGTCCATCAGGGCAGCTCTGGCACATTCCCGGATTTTCCGCAGCACATGGCTGTAAAGGGTGTCATAGTCAATCCGGTGCTGGGTGCAGTGGTTCTTTCCAAAGGCATTGTAGGTCTTGCAGGAGTATATCCGCTGGGGATGTTTTGCGTTTGTGTAGCGTATCGTCAGCGACTTCCCACACTCGCCGCATTTTATCAGTCCGGCAAACAGGCTGATTTCATTGGTCTGCCCCGGACG
>NZ_QUES01000035.1:0-65610 GCF_003478085.1 Eisenbergiella sp. OF01-20
TAATGTTGCCAGTTCACCCGGCTTCGGGTTTTCATAATTCACTTGACACTACCGTCTGTGTTTTCTTTAATATAACAGATGCGGGTGGAAAAGTCCTTAAATAGGAATTGTCTGTTTCTTAACGGATTCTTAAATGATCTGGTAAAATGGCGTGGTCTGCAGGAAAATGCCCGTCCGGATGGGAAAGGAAAAACAGGAGCAGAAACGGCGGACGGAACGTTTTTTGTATAAAACAAACGTTATTACGTATTTTTGCGCGCCCTGTGAATTCAGAACGGAACCTGTTTCCATTCTGTTGGAAAAAGCACATCAGATGGGAGTTACACACCTTCCTGTTTTGTGGTATTTAGGAAAATAAGGTAACACACTTCCTGCTTTTAAACGGAATTAAGATAATAAAATGGTAACTATTGATTGATATACAAAAATATTATAATTAAAATAAAGTTAAAAGTGCCCGGAAAACTATAAATTTCAAATAAAAATATGGAAAAATCTGTTATATCTTATAAAAAAATAAAAAAATGTTTTGAAAAATTTGTTGAAATTAGTAAAAAACGCTTTTTCTATTGAGAAAATATTATATAATAAGACAATATTCTACATATGATAAGAGGTGTAATTAATGTTTATTGTTCCGATAACAAAGCTGGAACCTTCGTTTTCCCTGGAGGAATTGAGAAAAACCGAAGATAACCAACCGTCATCCGGCAAGAAAGCATTCGGCAGTTTCCTGATGGAAGCGATAGAAGAAGCGGATCAGGCGCTTCAGGAAACTTCAGAAATGGACACAAAGCTGTCCCTTGGTGAGACAGACGATCTGCATACCGTTATGATTCAGGCGGAGCAGACAGCGGCGGCTGTGGAGTTTACCACCCAGCTGACCAGCAAAGCGGTAAACGCATACAATCAGATAATGGGGATGCAGGTATAAACTTGTTGTGGTGGAGATAGATGAGTATAAAAGATAAGATGAAGGCTAAGGTAGAGAGCAATAAGAACCTTAACCGCTTTTTGGGTGGAAGGAATCTTGTTCTTGCCGCCGGTATTGCTGTTGCTGTCGTGGTTGCACTGGGAGCAGCGGTTTTTCTTAATGTTAAGAATAAGGGAAGATACGAGGTGTTATTCCCGGGAATATCCGTAGATGAGAATACGGAAGTATATACGGTGCTCAGAAGCCGCGGAGTGGATGCGAAACGAAATGAATCGGGGGAGGTGACCGTACCCGAAGAAGAATTGGGAGATATCATGCTTGATATGTCCCTTTTGGGGTATCCCAAAACAGCCCTGCCTTTCAATATTTTTTCTGACAACACAGGCTTTACGACAACGGAATTTGAAAAGAAGCAGTATCTGCTTCTGAACCTCCAGGATCGTCTGGAGCGGACGCTGAAGGACATGAGCGGAATTTCCAATGCCATCGTGACGCTGAATGTTTCTGACGACAGTATCTACGTCTGGGATGAACAAAGCTCGGACAGCACGGGTTCTGTTTCTTTGACGTTGATCCCTTCTTATGAATTATCCCCGGAAAAAGTTGCCGCCATCAAAAAGCTGGTGGCGAACAGCGTGCCGAGACTGCTGCCGGAAAATGTTACGATCATCAATGCGGCCACCATGGAAGAACTGCAGGGGCAGAGCCTTGACAGCGGAAGCTATTACGGGCTGGATCGTCTGGATTTCGAATCCAAGGTGGAGAAGCGTCTGGAAGACAAGATCATGAATGTCCTGACCCTGGCCTATAAACCCAGCCAGATCCGCGTTTCCGCCACCGTGGTGATCGACTATGACAAGATGATTACGGAAAATATGCAGTATGTGCCCCAGTCAGACGGCAACGGGGTGATCGGCCGGTCGGAGGAGAGCAAATCCCAGGGATCCGTCCAGGGAGCCGGCGGCGTGGCCGGGGAGGAAAATAATACGGATATCCCTGCTTACGGGACGTCCGGCAGCGGACAGGGCGGGACGCAGTCGGAGGAATATTATAATAATGTAGACTATCTGGTGGGATATATCAAACAGCAGATAGAAAAGGATAACGTGAAGCTGCAGAAAGCAACCGTTTCGGTTACCGTGAATGACAATAACCTCACGGAAAACCGGAAGCAGCAGCTGATAGATACCGTATCCAAAGCGGCTAACATCGCCCCGGAGGATATTGTCATTACCAGCTTCCGGCAGACGGAGGTTCAGCCGGAAATCATTCAGCCCGAGAAAAAAGAAAACGAACCGGAAGGAATTGTATGGGACAGGGATCTGCTGTTTCTAGCGGGAGCCGGGGGGCTTCTCCTTCTGCTGCTGCTGTTTTTGTTCATTCACAGATATAGAAAACATACCCGGGAAGATGATGCCATGTTTGCCCAGGCGGAAAACCAGAGGAATGCGGCTTCCGTCCTGGAACGGGCAGGCGAGGAGGCTGTTGTGAACAGTATAGGAACCGGGGAACCGGAGCCCGGTGTGGCAGCAAATGATAATCCTATGGAGCAGGTCCGGAATTTTGCAAAGGCCAATCCGGAAATTATTGCTACTATGATTAAGTCATTGCTGAAGGAAGGAAATGAATGATATGGAAACAGAAGGAAGGAGCGCTGCCGAAAGGGCGGCGGCAGTGATATCCGTCATTGGGGTGGAAAATGCATCCGAGGTGCTGCGCCACCTTTCCGAAGGAGAGATCGAACAGCTGTCTGTGGAGCTGTCCCGTCTGCCCAAGCTTTCCAATGGAGAGCTGGAAGAGATTTCAAAGGATTTCTATGATTGCTGTGTGACGGAAAAGGTGATTACCAGCGGAGGCCGGGAATATGCCAAGGAGGTACTGGAAAAGGCCTTCGGGCAGCAGCAGGCCAGAAGCATGATGGATCGGGTCAGCAAAGCCCTTCATACCAAGTCCTTTGCATTTATCCGGAAAATAGATTATAAGTCCCTTATGAGTGTGATACAGAACGAACATCCCCAGACGCTGGCATTTATCCTGTCTTATGCCAACGCGGAGCAGGCTTCCAAAATCATCGCGGAACTGCCGGGGGAAACCCGGATTGATGTGGTGGAACGCATAGCCGGTATGGAAAGGGCCTATCCGCCTATCGTCAAAGTGGTGGAGGAAGTGGTCCGGGGGAAAATAGGGGTTTCCGCTACGGAAGACGCCATGGAACTGGGCGGATTGAATTATGTGGCTGATGTGATGAACCACGTGGACCGCAGTACGGAAAAAGATATTTTTGATGAATTAAACATCAAGAATCCCCGTTTGGCGGAAGGTGTGAGAAAACTCATGTTTGTATTTGAAGATATAGCCTATCTGGATCCCATGTCTATCCAGCGTTTTATCAGGGATACGGATTCCAGGGATCTGGCTGTGGCCCTCAAGGTGGCGAACCGGGATGTAACCAACGCTATTTTTTCCAATATGTCTACCCGTATGAGGGAAAGCATACAGACGGATATGAATTTCCTGCATAATATCCGTATGAGCTCGGTGGAAGAGGCGCAGCAGAGGATTGTCTCCACCATCCGGAGGCTTGAGGAGGAAGGGGAAATCGTGATTTCCAAAGATGGAAAGGATGAAGTAATTGTCTAGAATTATAAAGTCCGGTCAGGCCGTGTACCAGGATCTGGAGGTGGCTGTATATGAGGAATACTCAGGCTTGCAGGAGCAGGAGGATACGGCACCGCACCCGGAAGAAAGCTACACGCTGATTTCGGAAGAAAAAAGACATATCCTGGAGCATGCCAGAAACCAGGCCAGGGAATCCATGGCGGAAATACTCACGGAAGCCTATGCCCAGCGGGATAAGATTATGAATACCGCGGAGGAAGAGGCTGTGAGGATACGCACCCGGGCCAGGGATGTAGGACGGATTTTGCGGACATTCAAAATAAAAAAGAATGTGGAGGTAACAGACAATGGCAAAATCATTATTTGAGGAACTGGGCGGCAAATACGAAAGGCAAGGGGATTATTTGATACCGTGCTTAACTGTACCCGCCGAAGAAGAACAGGCAATAGGCATCTGGGGGCAACGGCATTTAGATTATCTAAAACAGTACCGTAAAGTTACATACACCAATCTTCTTACAAGCGGCAGGCTAAACGCCTACCTTGCCGACATCAACAGACAGGCACAGGAACGCTTTGAAAGGCTCATAGAGGGTATGAAACAGGCACAGGGCATAACGGAACAGCTAAAGGCAGAAAACGCCTTAGAATGGACAGGATGCCTCAATAACATAAGGGCTTGTGCGAGGGAGATTGTGGAAAAGGAAATTATTTTTGCATAAACAGATGATTAGTGGCAGGGGGAAATCCTGCCGCTTTTTCTGCTTTAGTTTGTCAGCTTGACAAATAAAGGGTTAAGGAATATAATTAGATTCAGTATTATACAAGGAGTTAATAAATATGCGGCAAGGTATTCTTAAATAAACTGTCAATTTGATAGTGGGAACAAAAAGTAGCAGTCCCGTTTCACTTTTAATATGGGGCTTAGTTTTTTGTACCCAGTTTAAGAATACTTTTATCATGTAATTTTATATGCCCGAAAACATATAAGTGTTTTGGGGCTATTGGAGTTATTTACCCAGTGATAGGAGTATTTATCACTGGGTATTTTTATGCCCTTTTTTGGGTGTTGATAGGAGGAAAATCACATGAAAATAATTAACTTAGGCATTCTGGCTCACGTTGACGCAGGAAAGACAACATTAACGGAAAGTTTATTGTATACCAGTGGTGCAATTGCAGAACTAGGGAGCGTAGATGAAGGCACAACAAGGACAGATACAATGAATTTGGAGCGTCAAAGGGGAATCACTATCCAGACAGCAGTGACATCTTTTCAGTGGGAGGATGTAAAAGTCAACATTATAGATACGCCAGGCCATATGGATTTTTTGGCGGAAGTATACCGTTCTTTATCCGTATTAGACGGAGCAGTATTATTAGTTTCTGCAAAGGATGGCATACAGGCACAGACCCGTATACTGTTTCATGCACTACAGATAATGAAGATTCCGACAATTTTTTTCATCAATAAAATTGACCAAGAGGGGATTGATTTGCCAATGGTATATCGGGAAATGAAAGCAAAGCTTTCTTCGGAAATTATAGTGAAGCAAAAGGTTGGGCAGCATCCCCATATAAATGTAACGGACAATGACGATATGGAACAGTGGGATGCGGTAATTATGGGAAACGATGAACTATTAGAGAAATATATGTCAGGGAAACCGTTTAAAATGTCAGAACTGGAACAGGAAGAAAACAGGAGATTCCAAAACGGAACGTTATTTCCCGTTTATCACGGAAGCGCTAAAAACAATCTGGGGATTCGGCAGCTTATAGAAGTAATTGCCAGTAAATTTTATTCATCAACGCCTGAAGGTCAATCTGAACTATGCGGGCAGGTTTTTAAGATTGAATATTCAGAGAAAAGGCGGCGTTTTGTTTATGTGCGTATATATAGCGGAACATTGCATTTGAGGGATGTTATTAGAATATCTGAAAAAGAGAAAATAAAAATCACAGAGATGTGTGTTCCGACAAACGGTGAATTATATTCATCCGATACAGCCTGCTCTGGTGATATTGTAATTTTACCAAATGATGTTTTGCAGCTAAACAGTATTTTGGGGAACGAAATACTGTTGCCGCAGAGAAAATTTATTGAAAATCCTCTCCCTATGCTCCAAACAACGATTGCAGTAAAGAAATCTGAACAGCGGGAAATATTGCTTGGGGCACTTACAGAAATTTCAGATGGCGACCCTCTTTTAAAATATTATGTGGATACTACAACGCATGAGATTATACTTTCTTTTTTGGGGAATGTGCAGATGGAAGTCATTTGTGCCATCCTTGAGGAAAAATATCATGTGGAGGCAGAAATAAAAGAGCCTACTGTTATATATATGGAAAGACCGCTTAGAAAAGCAGAATATACCATCCACATAGAAGTCCCGCCAAATCCTTTCTGGGCTTCTGTCGGGTTGTCCATAGAGCCGCTCCCTATTGGAAGCGGAGTGCAGTATGAAAGCAGAGTTTCACTTGGATATTTAAATCAATCGTTCCAAAATGCGGTTATGGAGGGGGTTCTTTATGGCTGCGAGCAGGGGCTGTATGGATGGAAAGTGACAGACTGTAAAATCTGTTTTGAATATGGATTGTATTATAGTCCTGTAAGTACCCCCGCAGACTTTCGGCTGCTTTCCCCTATCGTATTGGAGCAGGCTTTAAAAAAAGCAGGGACAGAACTATTAGAGCCATATCTCCACTTTGAAATTTATGCACCGCAGGAATATCTCTCACGGGCGTATCATGATGCTCCAAGGTATTGTGCAGATATTGTAAGTACTCAGATAAAGAATGACGAGGTCATTCTGAAAGGAGAAATCCCTGCTAGATGTATTCAAGAATACAGGAACGATTTAACTTATTTCACAAATGGGCAGGGAGTCTGCTTGACAGAGTTAAAAGGATACCAGCCAGCTATTGGTAAATTTATTTGCCAACCCCGCCGCCCGAATAGCCGTATAGATAAGGTTCGGCATATGTTCCACAAGTTAGCTTAACAGCTTGCAAAAGTCATATAAAATGAGATTTGAAAGGATTAGAGACTAATTATGATGAAATGCGAATGGATATTGTGTCCTGTTTGTGGGAGCAAAACCCGTAATAAAATTAGGAAGGACACTGTTTTGGAGAATTATCCCCTTTATTGTCCAAAATGCAGACAAGAAAGATTGATTAAAGTTGACAACTTGAAGATAACTGTCATCAAAGAGCCAGACGCTTAAGACGCAGAGCCGATGAAATTGTGGAACAATTCACGAATCATCGGCTCTTTTTGTTTCGTATTTGAAAGAACAAACTCACCAAATAAAAAAAACGATATTCGGGTGGGTTATTTTGTTATACCCTAAATTACCCTCTGAATTTGTTTTTAAATTTGGAGGGATTTTTTTATGTCCTTTTTTCGGGCAGTTATCTATCTGCTCATACGAAGCAAAATTTATCAATACATAGCATATCAGAGAACGGCAGGAAACCAGTTAAAAAAATTTCTGCCAGTGCAACGGTACTTCTCACCTTGAAAGTAGAAGTACAATCTCCATACAATAGAATTACTATTTCCTATAACCGTAAAGGTCACAGAGCCTTTGCGGTTTTTCTTTTGTCGATTTTTGTTGGAAAGTGCCGTAGGGCTGTTTCTGATATGCGGTGTCGTTCTCCGCCTCTCCATCTGGATTTTTTACATTTCAAAAATTCAGATGGGAGGTATTTATGGTGAAATATGCACCAAGAAAGGTATATATCAGAGAAAGTGGCGGCTATGTGGAATTATCCTACACGGAGTTCTGCCGTTGCAGGGAATCCGACCAGACCTATATGGACAAGCTGTTTATCCCCATTCAAGGCTGTCTGCTTGAAGTCGTGAGGGAGCAATACACAGACTTCTACCGTGACAAGGAACGGTGGCGTTATCTGCAAAAATTAGATACAAAGAATAGACTGCTATCTCTCGACGGATTTACGGACAGCGAGGGGAATCCTCTGGACTTTATCACTGATGAAGCGGTGGACATTGCAGAAACCGTTGTCAATGCGGTCATGGTGGACAGGCTGAAAGCCGCCCTGCCTTTGCTGTCGGATAGTGAACAGGAGCTGATACAGGCAATCTTTTTTGACGGACTTTCCGAGCGTGAAGTCGGGGCGAGGTTGGGCATAACCCAGAGCGTTGTAAACAAACGCAAAGCCAGAATCCTAATAAAACTAAGAAAGATAATAGAAAATTAAAATTTAAGGCGTTCAGCCCCCTTGTTTTTTCCTTTGGGAAGATGAGGGGGCTTTTCTCTGCCCTCTCAATCAATTCTGATTGGAGGAAGTAAGAATGGCATACAACCACGGACGGGAGGACAGGAAATGGCGTATCTGGAAAGAAGCGGAGGAAAAGCTGCTGCGTGAGTGCGGCGTTGATGAAGCGACCATTGAGCAGATACGCATGGCGGACAGGGCAGACTTCAATTCCAACAGGCGGTTTTACCGATGGACGAATGACGTTGCGGAATATCTTGAGGACATGGCAGGCAGGGAGCGGCAGGCGGAAGTGGGTACGGTTGCGGAGTTACTGGAAGAGATTGAGAGCGAAAATCTCTATCAAGTATTAGTCACGGTGGACGGGCGTACCTTGAAAATCGTCCTGCTGAAAATGCAGGGGTATTCCACAAAGGAGATTGCCCCGCTTGTGCATTTGACGACTGGTGCCATCTATGCGAGGTTAGACCATCTGCGGAAGAAGCTGCGGAAAATTTTATAGCTTCTAAAACAGCCTGCCATCCTGCGGGCTACTGGGTGAGGGATGGAAATCCCCTCACTCATTTTTTGCAGGAGGACAACAGGATGGCATACAGGGTTAAGGCATACACGCTTCGGGAGGAATCCACGGAAAGCGGCACAAGGTATTTTATCAGCTTTAAGGACGGGCAGGGCAAATCCCACGAGTTGGAAGTGTCGGAACAGTTCTTTATGGAGTTTCGGCAGATGGAGCGCAGGAACAGGAATCTTTTCTAATGGGACGAGCGGCACAGGGAGTTTAACGAGGTATGGGACGAAACCCTTTACAGACGGGCGTTGCGTGTGCCTAAGAGCCTTGATGAACGCATGGTTGAGGAAGAACGGAATGAAACGCTCTATAAGGCGGTTGGGAGCCTTCCAGAGATACAAAGGCGGCGTTTCCTGCTCTACTACGAGTATGAGTTCAATTTTTACCAAATCGCCGCTATGGAGCATTGCACCGCTTCGGCAATACAGAAATCTGTTGCGATTGCAAAGGAGAAAGTAAAGGCGGAAATTGAAGAAATATCTCCAACCGTGACCGACACCGCCCGAAAAAGAAATCTGTTTTTTATTTGTGTGGGATTGGCGGCATTACATACTCTCACTTTTTTCCGTGGGAGTAAATCTATTTTTAAGGAGGTCAACGCCTATGTGCAACGAAAACAAAGACACCGCCCGAAAGGAGGAAAGCCATGCAGAAGTTACAGACAGTCAACGCCGAAACGCTCCTTTATGAACCGCTTGAGAAACCATCCTTTGTGGTGGACAGCCTTATCCCGACAGGCTTATCGCTGTTCTGCGGCTCACAGAAGATAGGCAAAAGCTGGCTCATGCTGAAGCTATGCTTATGCGTGTCGCAGGGAATCCCTTTATGGGATATGCCGACAATGGAGGGCGATGTGCTTTACCTCTGCCTTGAGGACACGTTCTGCCGCATACAGGACAGGTTATTTCGTTTGACGGACGAAGCAAGCGGGCGGCTCCACTTTGCCGTGGCAAGCTGCAAGCTGTCAGACGGTCTTATCGTGCAGCTTGAAGATTATCTGAAAGATTACCCAGACAGCAGGCTCATTGTCATTGATACCTTGCAGAAAGTCCGTACAGCTTCAAAAGACAATGCCTATGCAAGCGACTATGGGGACATCTCCCTCATCAAAGACTTTGCCGACAGGCACTCTCTGGCGGTCATTGTCGTACACCACATCCGAAAGCAGAATGACAGCGACGTGTTCAACAAGGTGTCTGGGACGACAGGATTAACGGGGAGTGCGGACGCTACCTTTGTTCTGGAAAAGGAGAAACGTGCGTCTGACACCGCCAAGCTGTATGTGACGGGCAGGGACACGCCTTATCAGGAATACACGCTGCGTTTCCGTGATTGCCGTTGGGAGCTTGTGGAGCGGAAAACGCAGGAGCAGCTTGCGAAAGAAACGATACCAGATGTCCTTTTTCGGTTGGTGGATTTTATGAGGGATAAGGAAGAATGGATAGGCACGGCAACGGAACTGTTAGCCGCTATGGGGGAAACGGAAACCATACCCACGGTGATTACGAAATGGCTGAATGAATACCGCACCACATTTTTAAGCGAGAACCGTATCTGCTACCAGTACAGCCGCAGGAAAGACGGCAGGCGGATTGCCCTTGCAAGGAGGGCGGGTGACAGCGGTGATGGTGGTGACAGCGATATTAGGATACCCCCCTGTTACTGTCATTGACGCTTAAAGCCATGTAAAGCTGGCGGCTCTGCCCTGCGGGTGACAGCAGTGACGGTGGTGACAGTGATTTTAGGATACCCTGCCGCTGTCATCCCTACGGGAGAACACCCCGTAAACGCAAAATGCAGGCGTGAGATTTACTCGCCCTTTTCGGTCGTGTAAAACCACCCCTGCGGTCAGAAAAATCATTCCGATTTTTCCGACTGCGTTTACAGGGTGTAACACACTACACTTTGCCCTGCAAAGTCGTGTGCCAGACGTTCCCTCTGGACTCCCTTAAGGCAGGGCTGTGCCCTGCTATCCTACGCCTTACGGCTTCGGATAAAAGAATGGCGGCATGACGGTGACGGCTCTTGCGAGGGGGGTATCCCAAAAACACCGTCATCATCGACATGACCGTCATGCAGGGGGTGAGGGTGACAGTTGCGGCAGTCGGCAGGGGGTATCCCAAAACTGCTGTCACCACCGTCACCGCTGTCACCCCAAAGGACGGTCACCCGCCGAAAGAAAGGAGGAATCCGCCTATGCCTTATGCAATCCTGCGTTTCCAGAAACGAAAAGCGGGCGGCGTTGCGGCTTGTGAACGCCACAACGAGCGGAAGAAAGAAGCCTACAAAAGCAACCCAGATATAGATATGGAACGCTCTAAAAACAATTACCATCTCATAGCACCACCAAAGTACACCTACAAGAAAGAGATTAACCGCATGGTAGCCGAAGCGGGGTGCAGGACAAGGAAAGACAGCGTGATGATGGTGGAAACGCTCATCACAGCTTCACCAGAATTTATGAACCAGTTACCGCCCGAAGAACAAAAAGCGTATTTCCAGACGGCTCTTGACTTCATTTCGGAGCGTGTTGGAAAGCAGAATATCCTCTCCGCTGTCGTCCATATGGACGAGAGAACGCCCCATATGCACCTCTGCTTTGTGCCGATTACGCCAGACAATAAGCTGTCAGCGAAAGCTATCTTAGGCAACCAGAAATCATTATCCGAGTGGCAGACCGCCTACCATGAGCGGATGTCCTCACGGTGGAATCAGCTTGAACGGGGGCAGTCCTCAATGGAAACCAAGCGGAAACACGTCCCCACATGGCTCTATAAATTAGGCGGCAGGCTTGATAAACAGTATGAAGAAATCGTGTCTGCCCTATCCGACATCAACGCCTTTAACGCAGGGAAGAAAAGGGATAAAGCGTTAGATTTACTCTCTGCATGGCTGCCAGACGTGGAGAAATTCTCTAAGGAAATCGGGAAACAGCAGGCGTATATCGACAGTTTGAAAGAGAGAATTGGGCAGGAATCAGACTATGCGGGGCGTATGCGTGATGAAAAGTACGAGCAGGAACTAAAGGTGCAGAAAGCGAATCAGAAGATATTTGAATTGCAGAGAACCAACGAGCAGATGGGGCGGCTGCTGTCAAAAATACCGCCCGAAGTGTTGGAAGAATTGCAGAAAAATCATAGAAGCAGAGCGAAAGAAAGGTAGATATGTGAATGAAGAAACAGGATTTTAAGGTGTTAAAGACCAAAGACTTGTACCCGTTCCCCGACAATCCGTTTCATGTGGCAGAAGATGAAACACTGTCAGAGTTAGCGGAAAGCATCAAGGAATTTGGCATTGTCACGCCGATAATCACACGCCCGAAAGAGGACGGGGACGGTTATGAAGTGATTGCAGGACAGCGGCGTGTCCGTGCTTCTGAACTTGCAGGGATAAATACCGTGCCTGCGTTTGTCCTGCCCTTAGACCGTGACCGAGCCATCATCACCCTTGTAGACAGCAATTTGCAGCGTGAGAATATCCTGCCATCGGAGCGGGCGTTTGCTTACAAGATGAAATCCGAAGCCATGAAGCGGCAGGGTTTCCGCACAGACTTAACCTCGTCACAAGTTGTGACGAAGTTGCGGACGGACGACAAGGTGGCACAGGGCTTCGGCGTGGGCAGGATGACCGTGCAGCGTTTTATCCGCCTGACGGAACTGATACCGCCGATTTTGCAGATGGTGGACGAGGGGAAAATCGCCCTCACGCCTGCGGTGGAACTGTCCTTCTTGAAGAAAGACGAGCAGGAAAACCTCTTTGCCACGATGGAGAGCGAAGAAGCAACGCCCTCACTCTCACAGGCACAGCGGATGAAACAGTTAAGCCAGAGCGGGCGGCTTGACATGGATACGATATTTGCGATTATGACGGAGGAAAAGGGCAACCAGAAAGAAACCTTGAAAATCAACACAAGCAAGCTGAAAAAATACTTTCCGAAGAACACAACGCCGAAGCAGATGGAGGAAACCATCATCAAACTTTTGGAGCGTGAGTTGCAGAGGAAACGCAACCGTGACAGCCGCTAATCTTCTTTTTTCGGGAAGTAAATACAGAGAGTTGAGGTATGGAGAATGAGAGAAATCCAGTATGAAATCGTAAAGGAAATCGCAGTATTGTCTACGGGCGACAGTGGCTACACAAAGGAAATCAATCTCATTTCATGGAATGGGAAAGAGCCGAAGTATGACATCCGCAGCTTTTCCCCGAACCGTGAAAAGTGCGGCAAGGGAATCACGCTGAACGCTGATGAAGCGGCGGCACTCCTTAAAGCATTACAGAAAGAATTAAACAGCGAGGATTAATGGTATCTGATTGGCAGGGCGGGGACATTTCCAAACTCTTCCCTGCCCTGTCTGGAAAGGAAGATTTAAGTATGGGCGAGGATAAGAAAGCAGATAAAAAGAGAAAGCGTATCGTGCCAAAAGCACCAGTGCAGATGATAATCAGCCGTGAATATGTCGGCACACAGACCGTTACAGAAGCGTTTGTCCCGATTATCTCCGAGGATATTCGGAAGAAGATTGCCGAGGGCGACACCTTCGACAATGAGGGGCTGTCCGCTTAGAATGTACGCAATGGGACATGAAAACAGATAGGACAGATACGGAGGTTTTACAGTATGGCAGGAATCAAAGAAGAAAAGAAAATCTATTTAGTCGGCATTTATTGCCGCTTATCTAAAGACGATGGTACGGATAACGAGAGTGCGAGCATTGCGACACAGAAATCCATCCTCACGGATTATGTGAAAAAGCAGGGATGGCACATAGCAAAAACGTATGTGGACGATGGTTATTCTGGTACAAATTTCCAAAGACCAAGTTTCCAGAATATGATAAAAGACATTGAAAGCGGTCTGATAAACTGCGTGATTACGAAAGATTTATCCCGTCTGGGGAGAAACTATCTTGATTGTGGGTTATATCTGGAAGTTTTCTTCCCAGAGCATAACGTGAGGTATATAGCGGTCAATGACGGCGTAGATACCTTGAATAAATCTGCTATGGACATCACGCCTTTCCGCAACATTTTAAACGAAATGTATGCCGCTGACATATCTGTTAAGATAAAATCGGCATATCGGGCGAGGTTTCAACAGGGGAAATTCATGGGAACTACCGCCCCTTATGGCTATATCAAAGACCCTGCCGACCACAACCATCTGCTGATAGATGATAAAGTGGCACATGTTGTAAAAGAGATATTCGACCTTGCATTAAAAGGGAATGGAGTTGCCAAAATTTGCAGACATCTTAATAAACAGCATATCCTACGCCCTGCCGCTTATGCGGCGGAGCGTGGCGAAACAGGCTTTGAACGTCATTTTGAGGGGAACGAGGACAAACGCTATATTTGGAGTGGGAACAGCGTGAGGAGCATTTTAAGAAGCCCGATATATGCGGGAAATCTTGTAGGCTACAAACGGATTGCCGCCAATATGAAAAGCAAGAAACGCCCCTCTAAGCTGCCCGAAGAATGGGAAGTGATACCCAATACCCATGAGGGAATAGTCACGCAGGAGGAATTTGATATTGTCCAACAGCTTATTACAAGTCGTAGGCTTCCACAGAACAAGGGAGGATTTGTAAATATTTTTGCAGGCGTTATCAAGTGTGTGGACTGCGGATGTGCTCTGCGGGCAATGAACGTACACAGGAGGAAACGCCCAGAGATTATCGACTGTGTACAGTATTCATGTAATAATTATGCAAGAAACGGAAGAAGCGAGTGTAGTGCCCACAATATAGAAGCAAGGGATTTATTCAATGCCGTTCTTGCCGACATCAACTGTTTTGCGGATATGGCAGTGAATGATGAAAAGGCGGTCAGGGCCATAGAAAAGCGGCTCACGGAAACAGACCAGAGCAGGGCGAAAGCATTAGAGAAAGAACGTAAGAAGCTGAACAAACGCCTTGCGGAACTGGACAGGCTGTTTTCCTCTCTCTACGAGGATAAGGTCATGGAGCGTATTACCGAGCGGAATTTTGAGATGATGTCGGGGAAATACCAGAAAGAGCAGCTTGAAATTGAAGCAAGGCTGAAAGAGGTGACGGAAACTCTTAATGAAAGCTACGAGAAATCACGGGGAATCCGTGACTTCCTCGCCCTTATCCGAAATTATCAAGGCTTAAAAGAACTGGATGCAACAGTTATAAACGCACTCATAGACAAGATACTTGTTTCGGAGCGTGAGAAGATGGCAGACGGAACAGTGAAGCAGGAAATCAAGATTTACTATAAATTCATCGGCTTTGTCGATGAATTACATATCATACCTACAAAACGGTGGGCAGCAATGCCCGCTAAAAATTGTACGGTGTGCGGCGTTGAATATGTCCCGGGCTCTGGTGCATCAAGGTATTGTCCTGCTTGTGCCAAGAAGATACGGAGGGAGAAATCAAACGAGAGCAAACGCAGGAGCAGAGAACAGAAAAGGATAGCATGTATGAACTGTCCGCAAAAAATGACCGACTGAAGAAGGACATGCACAGGGACTGGAGGAAGCCTTATCCTCTGTAGAGGAACTGCTGACCGGCCTCCGGCAGGAGATAAAGGACATATACGCACAGATGGAAACACAGGCGGAGGATATCCGGGGCCGGATCGTGGAGCTGTCACTGGATATTGCAGGCAAGATTCTGGAAAAACGAATCGAAGAGGACAGCGGGGAAATGGCAGAGCTGGTTAAGCAGGCGATTCTGACGGAACGGGATAAAAAGAAGATTGACGTACATATTTCCGCAAAGGCTGTGGAGCTTGCGGAGAAACTGGATAAAGAACTGGAACCGCTGCAGGAAAAATACGGTAGCACCATACGCCTGAAGAAAGAGGAAGGACCTCTGGATCGGGTCCGTATTGAAACAAGCGATGGATACCTGGATGCTTCCGTATTTGGACAGCTGGAGCAGCTGAAAGAGCAGCTTTCCTCTCTGGAGGGCCGGATATGAAGACAGATTCAGACAAGGCCCGCGAATATCTGAGAAGGGCGGATCTGTATACCTATATGGGGCGGATCGATAAAATAGTAGGAACCACCGTGGAGGCCACCGGCCCGGAATGCCGCATTGGGGATGTCTGTACGATAGAAGTGGCAGGCAGCGCCCGCAGGATGGCCGCTGAAGTGGTGGGTTTCCGGGAAAACAAGGTTCTGCTGATGCCCTATGAGGATATTGAAGGAATCGGTTATGGGAGTGCTGTCCGCAATACCGGCAGCAAGCTGTTGATTCCGGTTGCGGACAGCCTGATCGGGCGCACGGTGGATGCCCTGGGCCAGCCAATTGACGGCGGGCCTTCCATAGAACAGCCGGCATTTTACCCGATTACCGGTGTATCTTCCAATCCCATGGAACGGCCTCCTATTGATACGGCTATCCAGATGGGAGTAAAAGCGATAGACGGCCTGCTTACGATAGGAAAGGGCCAGAGGATGGGAATCTTCGCCGGAAGCGGTGTGGGGAAGAGTACACTGATGGGGATGATAGCCAAAAACGTAAAAGCGGATGTGAATGTAATTGCGCTGGTGGGGGAACGAAGCCGTGAGGTGGTGGAATTCATTAACCGTGATCTGGGGGAGGAAGGACTGAAGCGTTCGGTCCTGGTGGTGGCAACCTCCAACCAGTCCGCCATGATGCGCGCCAAATGCACGATGACAGCCACCACAATTTCAGAATATTTCCGGGATCAGGGGAAAGATGTGCTTCTTATGATGGATTCCCTGACCCGTTTTGCCATGGCGCAGAGGGAGATCGGACTCAGTATCGGAGAACCGCCCGTAGCCAGGGGTTATACGCCCTCTATATATTCGGAACTGCCCAGGCTGCTGGAACGTTCCGGCAATTTTGAACAGGGCTCCATCACCGGCATATATACCGTGCTGGTGGAAGGAGACGATGCCAACGAACCGATATCCGATACGGTGCGGGGAATTATAGACGGCCATATCATGCTGTCCCGGAAGGTGGCGACCAGCAACCGTTATCCGGCCATTGACATTCTTTCCAGCATCAGCCGTCTGATGAACGAAATCGTACTGCCGGAGCATAAGGCTGCAGCCGGCCGGCTGCGGAAAATGCTTTCCGTTTATGAAAGCAACCTGGATCTGGTATCCATCGGTGCCTATAAAAAAGGAACCAACCCGGAACTGGATGAAGCGCTGGAACGGATCCGCAATATCTATGATTTTCTGCAGCAGAAAACAGACGAAAGTTTTACCCTGGAGGAAACGGTGCTTCAGATGATCAAACTGATGCAGTAGGAGGGAGCCTATGAAGAAATTTATCTTTCCCCTGGAACGGATGCTTAATTTCCAGGAGCAGGATTTAGAAAAAGAACGGGGGGTTATGAGCCGGCTGCTGGCATATAGAAGCCAGCTGGAGGAAAAAAGGCGTATTCTGTCTGCGGAAATGGAACGGGTGCAGAAGGAACGGGAGACGGCCATACGAAAGGGAACCACTGTTTTTGAACTGCGATCCTCCAGTGTTCTGCTTGTCAGCGGAAAAAAGCAGTTGGAGGAGCTTCAGAACGAAAGAATCCGCATAGATGAGGAAATCGAAAAACAACGTCAGGTGGTAGTCAGCGCTTCCCAGGAAGTGAAAAAGCTGGAGAACCTGAAGGACAAACAGTTGGAGGAATACCGCCAGGAAGAAGCCAGGGAGCAGCAGGAGATCATCTCCGAGCATGTTTCCGGCAGTTTTGTTCGGAATGGCGTTTCCTATAGATAATTCCTGCCTCCTGTGGCGGGAATAGAAATACAAAAAGGAAGGTGGTGAAACATATGAATGTACAGGCATTACAGAACACAGGAATGAAAGGAACACAAAAAGGCAGCCGGCTGGATCCGAGAGGCCCCGATTCCTTTATGGAAGTGCTGAATACCCGTCTGGAACAGTCCGCTGCCAATAAGCCCCGGAAAATGGACAGGGAATCCGTATCACAGCCCGTAAAAACGGATCGGGGTCCGCTAAACACCCCGGATAGCGCCGCGGAAAAGGCAGCTCAGGATGCACAGGAAAAAAACGAAGCATCTCTGTCGGAAAATCCCGGCAGGCCCGGGGATACAGTCCCGGATCGGACGGACGAACCCGCGAAGGAACAGGCACAAGCCGCGGCAGGTATTCTGGCGGAGGAACAGCTTATGCAGAACGGCTGGGAGATTCTTCTGCCGGACGGAGCCTTATCCGGGGGTACCGGCGGCGGGGAAGAGATGGTTTCCGGTATCCTGCAGCCGGGGAATGACGTAAGCCGGCTTTTGCCGGGAAAGGAGGAAAATCTGTTATCCGCAGCCGCCATGCCGGCAGAAAACTTCTTTACAGAAGAAGGAAAGAAAACCGGAAAATTGGTGGAAGGAACGCCGGAAGAAGGTATCTTTAGCAAAAGCGGCGATGCCATGAAAGGAGAGACCGCCGGCGGTTTGTCTGCGGACAGGACAGTCCGTGACGGACAGGAAGCTTCCGGGGAGGGAACGTCCTCCTATGGAGACGTACTGAAGGAACAGTCCCGCTTATTAAAGGATCTGGCAGGCCGGGGGAAGGAAGAGACACAGACAGAAACGGCTGACAGCCCTGCAAACAGGGAACCGGACACGGATGCTTTGCAGAAAAAAGTGGACGAGAAGGCCTGGCTGCCCATGGACCGCATGATAGCCGTAAGAGCGGCGGAACGGCCGGAAATAACGGCGGCTTCCGGTACAAAAGCAGAAGCTGTGCCGGTTATGCAGCAGGTGAAAACAGGACTGGAAGAAGGAATGGCAAAGGGGATGAACCATTTTACCATCCGCCTCAAGCCGGAAGGCCTGGGAGAGATTGTAGTCCGTATGGTGACCGAAGGCGGGAAGATATCCATGCGTATCGGGGTGAGCAATGAAGAAACACAGCGCCTGATAAACAGCGAACTGCTTCAGCTTAAGGAAGCCCTGCAGCCTTTGAACGCCCAGGTGCAGGAGGTCTATCACAGCGGCTTCGGCGGTATGGATTCCGCCGGATACCAGCAGGATATGTACCGGCAGCAGAGACAGATGAACGGTATGCTGATGCGCCGTTACGGCGGTACGCAGGCCGGAGAGGAAGAAGATACATCCGCCGACATTCCGGTTTACAGCCGGACGGATGGAAGGCTGTATGCATATATCTGATTAAGCAGCCGATTAAAGTGTTTCAAATGAAGGAATTTCATAAGAAAGGAGGAAGCAGCCCAAATGGCGGTAGACGGTTTGAACAACAGCTATGGTTCTTATACCTCGCCCTATACAAGAGACAGCGGGACGGAAGCAGGCGGGACGGACAGTACCGGGAATGTAATTGACGCGGTCTTTGAAAAGCAATCGGACCGGCAGGTTTCCATCGACGATTTTCTGGTGCTGATGGTGGAGCAGCTTAAAAACCAGGATTTTATGAATCCGGTTGATGATACCCAATATGTGACCCAGCTGGCGCAGTTCACCACTATGCAGCAGATGCAGGAGCTTGCGTATAATGCCAAAAGCACCTATGCCACATCCCTTGTGGGCAAAGACGTGACGGCGGCGAAGATCACCGTTAACGGCGACCTGACGACCACGGAGGGCCCGGTGGAAAAGGTATCCCTGCTGGACGGAGAATACATGATATTTGTAGGAGGCAAAGGATTTACGCTGGATGAGATCATGGAAGTGAAGCCTTCAAGCCAGAGCGACAGCGCCCTGAAAAAAATCAGCAGCCAGCTGGAGGATATGAACAAGATGCTGGACGGCAGGCTGACGGAAGGGTTTGAAAGCGTGCGGAAGGCGGCGGAAAGCGGAATGTCCGGGACGGCGGAGGAAGATAAGACCGGCGGAGTGGACGGAAGCGGCGGGACGAATGACAGCGGAAGTGCGGACGGAAATAGCGGGACGCAGGGAAGCGGAAGCGCGGACGGAAGCGGAGGGACGCAGGAAAGCGGAAACACGGAAGAAACGGACCGCGCGCAGGATGCATAGGAACGGGAAGGAGGATAAGGGATGGATCCGTTACGATATAACCAGTTGCTGCAAAGGCCGATATATACAGGCAATCCCGTTGCTATCCAACAGAACCGGGATGCCGTGGAGTCCCCCGGAGAGGAGCAGCCTTCTTTTCAGACGCTTCTGGAAGAGAGAATCCGGGAAGAAAGCACTGTCGCTTTTTCCAAACATGCCATGGAACGCGTGGTGGAACGGAATGTGGACGTATCCCCCGGGCAGCTGGAACGGCTGAATGAAGGCGTACGGCTGGCGGAAGAAAAGGGGCTGCGGTCGCCTTTGATTCTGATGGATACCACAGCTTTTGTAGTGAATGTACCGAATAACAAGGTAGTTACTGTTGTGAATGACGGCAGCCTGAAGGGTACCGTATTCACCAATATTGATGGAACCGTAATGATATAGCCGGTCCTTTTTTGGAGGCTATCTTACCCCGAATGACGGACGGGTAAGGACGGTGGAAAAGGAGATTTACAATGTTACGATCATTGTATTCAGCGGTGTCCGGTATGAAGGCACACCAGAGTAAGCTTGACGTAATCGGCAATAATATTGCCAATGTCAATACATACGGATTTAAGTCCAGCAGAGGACGATTTACAGATGTATTTTATCAGACACTTCAAAACGCCACAGGCGGAAGCGCTACTATGGGAGGAACCAATGCTTCCCAGATCGGATACGGCACACAGCTGGCAGGTATTGACCTGGACATGAGCCGTTCCGCATTTCAGTCCACCAACAGAGGGCTGGACGTGGCGATCGCCGGAGAAGGTTTTTTCCAGGTACAGGATTCAGACGGTAATATATTCTATACCAGGGCCGGCGCACTTCAAATAGACCCTAACAGCGGTAACCTGACTGATGCCAACGGCTATACGGTATTGGGCGTTTCCGGGGATCCGCTGGGAAAAGGGCCGGGATCCAACAAGATCCATCTCGATATTCCCTCACAGCTTGCCGCAAAAGCGGTAAAAACAGAAACAATTAATGGGATCCGTTATACCCTGACTTCGGAAAAAGCGACGACGGATGCCAATGTGTCCGTGAACTTTGTTGTGGACGATACGCTTCCGGACGGGGCCGACGCCGTTGTTAAGGATACGGAAATAAGCACCGGTTCGATAACGGTCCGGGTCAATGCCAAATCCGTATTCAGCAGCCTTACTGATCTGATGGATAAGGTAAATACGGCCATCACCCAGGCAAACGGCGGTAAAGAGTATCCCACCGGAAAGCTGTCGCTGACGGCGGTGCCGGACGGTGGCCTGTTTCCCGCAGGAGGCCTGACCGGCGCGGAGATCCTGGGCTACAATTTCGATGTGGTTCCCGGAGAAATGACTCTTTCCGCTGCCGATTCGGCCAACAACGGTATTTTTGGGTCCATGCTTGCCAAAACCGTAAGCAGCGTACCCAAATTCACCGCAGAAGGCGACGTGGAATTTAAAGCGGAGTACATCAAAGCAACGGCAGACACGAAGGCGGAATGGAAAATAACGGCTACGGTGGGAAGCGGAGCGGACACAAGAACCTTTGTAGGCCATATTGATTCCTCCAGTACGGCGGCCAATTCCGTACTTTTGAAAGAAAGCCCGGTAAAAGCCGGGGAAGAAGCCGGACAATACATTGAAATGACACACGAAGGTTTTACCAAGCTGTCGGACGAATGGCAGAAGGCCCATGCGGGAGCGGACATCAACACGGAACCAAATCCCGGTATGACCTCCGCCGGGAAAGGGACGGTAACCGCATCCCAGGATTCCAAAGAACTGGGGCTGGGACAGAAGGGCTTCGTCCTGGAGGGCGGTACCGCAGGCGGAACCTTGTCCTCCTCCCAGGTAGGCGTTTCGATTCTGTCAAACGGTGTCATTGAGGTAAACCATCCGGATAAAGGAAAAATCCAGGTGGGACGAATCGACCTCGCCACCTTTGAAAACCCCTATGGTCTGGAGGAGGCGGGCAATTCCTACTTCCAGCAGACGGCCAACTCCGGTACCGCCAAGCTGTGCCAGGCGGGAACCAATGGTTCCGGTGCGCTTCAGTCTTCCGCGCTGGAAATGTCAAATGTGGATATTTCCGCGGAATTTTCAGATATGATAGTGACCCAGAGAGGTTTCCAGGCTAACTCCAGAATTATTACGGTATCCGATACCATTCTGGAGGAGCTGGTGAACCTGAAGAGATAAACAGGACAGAATGAGATAAGGAGAAGGTATCCGTGATTTTCTTAAGAAAACTGAACGGGGAACGGTTTGTACTGAACCCCGACTTAATAGAAATGGTCTCCGAAAATCCGGATACCACAATCCTTCTCACCAACGGCAAGCATCTTATTGTGAAGGAAACAATGGATGAAGTGGTGGAACGGATACGGGAAGAACGAAGGCGTATCGTCCGTGAACTGCTGGGCGGCGCAGGGCCCTCCTGAAGGAGGCCGGAAGGTAACTGTGAGGAAGCAAAACAGTTGCGCCGAAAGAAACAAAAGAGAAAAGGATGTAACAGGTTATGGACTTTTTGTCGGTTATTGGTTTGATTTTGGCAGTTGGAATGGTGCTGTTCGGAATTCTGTTTGATTCCGATACCACCCGGATTGTTTTTGGAAATCTGCATGCTTTCTGGGACTATCCAAGCCTTGCCATAACGGTAGGAGGAACGATTGGCGTCATGATGCTTTCCTTCCCCCCCAGCGCGTTTAAAAAAATAGGAAAGCATATGCAGATTATCTTCAGGCCCCAGCGGTTTGATCCCAGGCTGTCCATCCAGCAGATCGTAGAGCTTGCAACGGAAGCCAGGATGAAAGGGCTGCTGTCCCTGGAGGATAAGCTGAATGAAATTGATGAACCTTTCCTGCATAACAGCCTGATGCTGGTGGTGGATTCCGTAGATTCGGAAAAGGTAAAGGCGGCCATGGAGACGGAGCTGGATCAGCTGGATGCACGTCATGCCCTGGATCGCAGCTTCTATGAAAAGGCGGCAGGTTTCGCGCCGGCCTTCGGTATGATCGGTACGCTTATCGGACTGATTCTGATGCTGGGGAACATGCAGGATGTGAATGCGCTGGCAAGCGGTATGGCGGTGGCGCTTATCACCACATTATACGGATCCCTGCTGGCAAATGTCGTCTGTCTGCCGGTGGCAAGCAAGCTGAAGGCACGCCATGAAGAAGAATTTCTGTGCAAACAGCTGGTCATGGAGGGGGTTATTGCTATCCAGGAGGGAGAGAATCCCAGATATATTGAGGAAAAGCTCTACAAGCTTCTCCCGGCCCATATGAAACGGGTGAATGAGGAAGAAGAGGGAGTGCAGGAAGAAGGCAGGAAGCCCGGACGCTTCGGCAGAAAAAAGAAAAATAATCAGGATAAAAGGAGTTAGGCAATATGGCAGCAGAGCAGGGAATCCGGAATATGTCGGAGGAAAATATCTTTGACAAGCTTATGGAACAATATGGACAAGCGGCAGGGGAATCCATCTCCGCCATGCTTAACACAAAGATAGAGATCAAGGAGCCCGTAACATCGGAAATATTGATTAAGGATGTGGAATACAGCATTCTGGAACCGGCCCTGTTCGCCAAGAGCTGCCTCACATCCAATGCGGCCGGCACCGTTGTCATGATTTTCAGACAGCGTGACATGCAGGCTTTTCTGAATAAGCTGATGGGAAGTGATGATCTTCCGGATCCCGATTTTGCGTTTGATGAAGTGGCTATGAGTGCGGCGGGCGAACTGATGAACCAAATGGTGCACAGCGCTGCCAAGTCGCTGGCAGGATATCTGGAAAATACCATGGATTCCTCGGATTGCCAGCTTTTCCTGTCTGACAGCGGACAGCGTCTCTGGGAAATCATGGGAGAGGATGCGGCGGCAAAAACTACGGTAATCCGTTATGGCATGACCATAGGGGATCTGCTGGAGACGGAGTTCCTGGAATGTATATCTGAAACGGCTGCTGACAGCCTGATGCAGGAGGCCGCAGCGAAAAAGAAGCGGGATGAGGAACGGGCGGTTCAGGAGGAAGAGGCGCGCAACAGTATCCGGATCAGGGAAAGCCTGACAGATGACGGCAATACCCTTCTGCCCGTGGTAAACAGGCAGAACGAAATCACATACCAGGGTACATCACAGATACAGACTGCTTCCATTCCGCAGGGAAACCTGGGGCTGTTAATGGATGTTCCCCTTCACGTGTCGGTGGAAATCGGGAAAACCAGGCGGAAGCTGAAAGAAATACTGAGCTTTAACAACGGAATGGTAGTGGAACTGGACAAACAGGCTGACGCGCCGGTGGACATTATTGTTAACGGCCAGTTGATCGCACGGGGCGAGGTGGTAGTCATCGATGATAACTTCGGGGTGCGTATCAGCGAGATCGTAAATACCAAGAGTATTATAGAAAATGGTGATCTGTAATTGAAACGATATAATATAGTGGTGACAGCGGGCGTCATCGGCATTATTTTCCTGATCCTGATCCCTCTTCCCACCTTTTTACTAGATTTTTTCTTCATATTGAATATCACTTTGTCACTGATGATCCTGTGTATGGCAATGTATATCAGGGAAACCCTGGAATTTTCCGTATTCCCGTCGATCCTTTTGATTACGACCCTTTTCCGGCTGGGACTAAATATTTCCTCCACCCGTAAGATTCTGTTTGACAACGGATATGCGGGGCAGGTGGTAAAGACCTTCGGAGAATTTGTAATCCGGGGAAATGCGGTTATCGGATTTATTATTTTCCTGATTATCGTCCTGGTACAGTTCATTGTCATTACCAAAGGCTCCGAACGTGTGGCGGAGGTTGCGGCACGTTTTACCCTGGACGCCATGCCGGGGAAGCAGATGGCCATTGATGCAGACTTAAATACCGGCCTGATTGACGAACAGGAAGCCAGAATACGCAGGGCCAAGGTACAGAGGGAAGCGGATTTTTTCGGATCCATGGACGGTGCCACGAAGTTTGTAAAAGGGGATGCCATCATCTCTATTATCATAACGCTTATTAATTTTATCGGCGGCATTCTGGTGGGAACCATGAACAAACAGGGAAGTATCACCGAAATCATGCAGATTTATACCACATCAACTATCGGTGACGGCCTGGTATCCCAGATCCCGGCGCTGCTTATTTCGGTAGCCACCGGTATGATCGTTACCCGTTCCGCTTCGGAGAACAGTCTCAGCGAGGATGTGACCAGGCAGTTTCTTGCCCAGCCCCGCGTGATCATGATGGCGGGTGCGGCAGCGGCATGCCTGTGCCTGATACCCGGTTTCCCGGTGTTCCAGATCCTTTGCACCTCTGCTGTCCTGATGGCGGGAGGTTATTATCTGCTAAGAAAGCAGAAAAATATCGTGGAAGAATCCGTGCCCGGTCTTGTGGAGGCGGAAGTAACGAGCGAGGCCTCTTTTTATAAGAATATAGACAATATTTACGGCCTTTTGAATGTGGAACAGATAGAAATGGAATTCGGATACAGCCTTATCCCCCTTGCGGATGAGAGCAGCGGCGGTAATTTCATTGATCGTGTGGTTATGTTCCGTAAGCAGATGGCGCTGGAAATGGGGTTTGTCATTCCGTCCGTCCGCATCAAGGACAGCGGCCAGCTTAATCCGAACCAGTACAGCATCCTTTTAAAAGGAGAAGAGGTGGCGAGAGGGGATATTCTCATGGATCATTTCCTTGCCCTTTCTCCCGGACCCGATGCGGATGAGATTCCCGGAATCGACACCATGGATCCGGCCTTCCATATCCCGGCGAAATGGATTAGCGAGGATCGGAAAATCCAGGCGGAAATGGCAGGTTATACCCTGATCGATCCCGCTTCGGTGGTCATCACCCATCTTTCGGAGATCATCAAGGAGCATCTGTATGAACTGCTCAACCGGCAGGAGGTCAATAATCTTCTGGAAAACCTGAAAAAGACCAACAGCAGTATCGTGGAGGATACCATTCCCGGCATTATCAGCCCGGGCGGACTGCAGAAAGTCCTGGCTAATCTGCTCAGGGAATCCATTCCCATCCGGGATATGGAAACCATTATTGAGACGGTGGGGGACTACGGCAAACAGATCAAGGATACGGATATGCTCACGGAATATGTGCGCCAGGCGCTGAAACGGACGATTTCCCACCGCTTTTCCGAAGCAGGGCAGATGAAAGTGATAAGCCTGGATGAAAAAATAGAGAACATGCTCATGTCATCTGTAAAAAAGACGGATACCGGTTCTTATCTGGCCCTGGATCCTTCCTCCATACAAAGCATTATCACCGCATCCACAGGGGAAATCAATAAAATTAAAGATCTAGTTAATGTACCTATCGTACTGACCTCACCTGTGGTGCGCCTTTATTTTAAAAAGCTGATTGACCAGTTTTACCCCAATGTGACGGTACTGTCATTCAGTGAGATTGATAATAATATTCAGATTCAGGCACTGGGCAATATAGCCCTGCCGTAGAAAGGATAGCTATGTTGGCGGAGTTGACGGAAAACAGGGAGGCCCAAATGCTGAAAGAATACCAGCAGACCGGCAGCCCTGAGCTGAGAGAAAAGCTTATTATTAAATATAGTAATCTCGTACGTTCCGCCGCAGTACAGATGAGGGGCATGGCGTCCGGCTATGCACAGGAGGAAGACCTGGTGAACCAGGGAATGCTTGCCCTGATGGACTGTCTGGAACGATATGATGATTCGAAAGGGGCGCGTTTTGAAACCTTCGCGTTCCTGCGTATACGGGGCTCCCTGATCGATTTTGTCCGCAGCCAGGACTGGGTGCCTCATCGGGCGCGTTCCCTGCAGAGGCGTATCGACGAAGCCTTCCAGCAGCTTGCCCATGAGAAAATGAGGGAACCTCAGGTGGCGGAGGTGGCCGCTTATATGGGCCTTTTGCCGGAAAAGATAGAGAGCCACCTGCAATATATGAACCGGGCTTCCATCCTTTCCTTTGAAGGATTGATGCAGGATGCGCAGGAGAATGTCAGCCGGATGGAACCGGAAAGCCCGGATACCTCCCTGCGTCCGGAGGAAAGCTTCTGCAGACAGGAGCTTACGGAAGTACTGGCCCGGGCCGTGGAAGCCCTTACGGAAAAAGAGCGGCTGGTCATTACCCTTTATTACTATGAGGAACTGAAATATGCGGATATCGCACGGATTCTGGATGTGGTGGAATCCCGTGTGTGCCAAATCCATACGAAGGCTGTCAAAAAACTCAGGGACAGCCTGCGGGAATATATGGAAGGATAGGAGGAAACCTATGTTTTCGGGTTTTTATACAGCGGCATCAGGCGTGCTCACCAACCAGAGGGCATTGAACCTGAACGCCAATAATATGGCAAATGTAAAGACACCCGGTTACCGGGAGCAAAGGCTGGTTAAAACCACCTTTGAGGAAGAACTTCTGCGGGTACAGGGAGGGAAAAGCACCGCTATGGGAAGCGGTGCGATCCTGACGGCAGCGGCCGATCAGGCGTTTTCTTTCGCGCCCGGGGAGCTTACACAAACAGGCGGAGCATATGATCTGGCCCTTGGGGGAGACGGCTATTTTGTCCTTCAGGGAGAAAACGGAGAATACCTGACCCGGAACGGGAATTTCCGCATGGATGCGGAAGGGTATCTGAGCCTGAACGGAATCGGAAGGCTGATGGGGGAAAACGGACCCATCCGGCCGCAAGATGGTTTTCAGGTGGACGAACAGGGGACTGTCCGCAGCGAAAAGGGGGACGTGCTGGGAAAACTACGCATTGTGGTACCGGATGCCTCCGAAAAGCTGCAGTTCTATGAAAAGGGAATGTTCGGGGCCGGGGAAGCACAGCTTGCTCCTTCGGCATCACCTGTAATCCAGGGAAGCCTGGAAGGATCCAACGTGGACTTGAGCGCAGAGATGACCAGGACTATGGAAATCCAGCGTGCGTTCCAATCCTGCAGCAAGGCGCTGACCATCATCGATCAGATGAACCAGAAAACGGCTTCGGAAATCGGAAAGCTTTAAAAAGACGCATATGCGCGCGGATGGGAGTAGTAATGAATACAGCATTTTATACGGCGGTTTCCGGCATGCGGACCTTTCAGTCAGAGCTGGATATCACCGCCAACAATATGGCGAATGTGAATACAACAGGCTATAAGGCGGAGAGGGGAACCTTTCAGGATCTGCTTTATACCCAGATGGATGTGAAATCGGGAGAACTTCTTACCGGACACGGTGTGAAAATGAGCGGCGTCCAGCCGGTTTTTGTGCAGGGAGCCTTTGAACGGAGCGGACAGCCTCTGGATTTCGCCATCACGGGGGACGGTTTCTTTGCTGTGGAGAACGGAAACGGCGGAGGTCAGCCCCTGTATACAAGAGACGGTTCTTTTAAAATCTCCGTATCGGAGGAAGGTGATTTCCTGACCACGAGGGATGGATATTTTGTGCTGGACGGGGAAGGAAAACGGATCCCGCTGGCTGCCAGAAAGGTGACGGATAAAGAGGGCAGGGAACAGGACACCAATCTGCTGGATCTGGAGGGCCTTGGAAAAAAAATAGGCTTGTACACCTGTGATAATCCGGAGGGTCTAGTGCATATGGGTAATAACAGATACCGTACCGGAGAGCTTTCCGGCCAGTGGTCCGTGGTGACGGATCAGACCACCGGGAACCGTATTGTGTCCGGAGCGCTGGAGCTGTCGGGGACAGAGCTTTCTTCGGAAATGGTGAACGTCATTGAGGCCCAGCGGGCATTCCAGCTGAACGGGCGGATTGTGACCACCGCTGACCAAATCGAAGAAATCATCAATAATCTGCGATAAGAAACACAAAAGAGGCGGGTATACAGGCACATCAACCGGTAAAGGAGAGTCCCCATGAAGGAAAAAAGTCTGCTTTATAATCTGCTCATGAAATACCTTGGGGATGAAGGGGCAGATACACAGGATACGCCCCTCGGTGCCGATGAGGGTCAGGAAAAAAAAGAATACGATAAGCTGTATGCGGAAGAGGATCCCGAAAGGGAGAGCCATGGAAGCGGTCATACCGAGAACGGAGCCGGCATCCTGCCCCAAAAGGAGACTCTGATTGAAACCGTGGAGGATTGGAATGAAGCGGAGCTGGAAAAGCAGAGAGAGCTGGATGCCAGAAGCCGCGGAGGAGAACTGACGCCGGATGAAGAGGCCGGTTCCGAACCGGAGGAGGAAACCGCTGTTGCCAGGGATGCTTCTCTGGAGCTGAATGTATCGGCGGACAAAATGGAAGCCATGCTGATGGTGTGGGAGCCGGAAGGGGGCGGGGCGGATATTACGGAGCAAGCCCTCCGCAAGGCCCTTGCGGACAGACATATTATCTATGGCGTCGACGAAGAAAAAATCCGGGATATCGCCGGGAATAAACGCTACCGGCAGATGTTTGTCATTGCCCGGGGAAAGCCTGCAAAGGATGGGAGCAGCGGGAAAATCAAGGATTTTTTCCCGAGGCAGGTACAACTGAAATATGCCACCAAACAAAACGGAGGCATTGATTTCAAAAATATGAACCTGATCCATAACGTGAAAGAGGGCGATGTGGTCTGCCAGATCACCCGGCCCACGGATCCGGAGGACGGCATGAATGTGTTCGGACAGCCGGTCCGCGGCAGTCAGGGGATGATGCCCGCCATCCCGCAGGGAAGGAATATCACCTACAATGAAGACGGGACCCGGCTCGTGGCGGCCTGCGAAGGCAACCTTACCTTCCGCAGCGGACGTTTCCATGTGGAAAAGGTATTTGAGGTGGCCCAAAATGTGGATAATTCCGTGGGAAATATCAATTTCAGCGGAAGTGTATTTATCCAGGGAGATGTGTTTGAAGGCTATGAAGTACGGGCAAAAGGCAATATAACAGTCATGGGCATGGTGGAAGGGGCCACCCTCATCGCAGGCGGGGATATCCAGCTTCAGAAGGGGATGCGGGGCATGCATTGCGGTATTCTGGAATCGGGAGGGGATATCACCGCTAAATTCCTGGAGGACTGTACCATCCATGCCGGTAAAAACATCCAGGCGGAATACATCATCAACTCCCAGGTATCCTGCGAAAATAATCTGACGCTGGTGGGACGCAGAGGCGCTTTTATCGGAGGAAGCTGTTCCGTCTATAACGAAATGAATGTAAAAGCTGTGGGAGCCGTGAGCCATATCACCACCTCCGTCACGCTGGGAGCCACTCCGCAGCTGATTGCGGAAGCCGAAAAAACAGCGGAGGAAATACGGGAAATAACCCTGCAGCAGGAAGAAAACCGAAAAAATACGGCCTGGCTTACTGAAAAACAGAACCGTGCGGGCCTGACACCCGCCCAGCAGCAAAGACTGAACGGGCTGAATCTGGAAGCTTCGGTGAGTAAATTAAAGCAGCGCCAGCTGCAAAGCAAAGCGGCACAATTGGCGAAACAAATCCGTGAGGTGGGAAGAACCCGTCTGCTGGCAGATGAGGTTTACCCCGGGACGGTGATAGGTATCGGGGACTCCCGGCTGGTGATCATGGATAAGGAGGACAGCGTGAGCTATTACTATCTGGACGGAGAAATCCGTAAGGGTATGCGCTGACAGATACAAAAGGAAGGGAAACGGGAATTATGGCTGACATTTTGAAAGTGACATCTCCGGTAATCGGCAAGAATATTGTCCAACAGAATAAAAATGTTACCGATCCCTCCATCCCCTTTGATTTGCAGGAAATCAGCCACATCGCCAGAAACCCCGACAGCAGCTCCCTGCTGTCCCAGCATAACATCTACCAGAGGGACGCGGGCGCGGCTACGCTGATGAATCTTCTGAAGGATCCGGATGTGACGGTAAATTATCTGAAAAACATCACATTGCTGGAAGAGATCATCAGCCTTCTTCCGGTCAATAACAATACGGTGACGCAGGAAATCCAGCAGCTTTTCCAGGCGCTGCTGATCCGGCCTGATTCTATTGTGGACGAAATGATGCGCCAGGAATATTCCTCCACCCTTTTTAAGGGCCCTCTGTTTGATTTCCTCCGCACGCTGGTGAAAGAAACCCCGGAGCTTCGGTCGGAAACCGCCGAACTGCTGAAAGCGATCAATTCCATTCTGGCGAGAAAGGATGCAAAAGATTCCGCGGCCAATGGCTTTTCTTTCCTGGCGGATCAGCTCTCCGCCAGCAAAAACCTGGCTCCCCGCCTGCGGGATCTGGCGGAAGGCTTTCGGCAGGATGACGGCTCCCATTTCCAGGAGTTGAAGGTACAGGCGCAGGCTCTGCTTAAGGAACTGGAGGGAAGCATCCTGTATTCCCCCCAGTCGGCCCGGGTGGTGCCGAATATCCTGTACAACCTCTCCCGTTACCGGGAAAACGAGACCTTTCTCCAGGAGGCCCTGTTCGGCCTGCTGGTGCGTATAAACAACAGGGAGGCAAAGGATCAGCTCCGTACCCTTGTCAGCGACTATATCAGCCATTTCAAAGAAGCGGGTGACAGCCCCATGCGCTCCCATGTGGTGGATACCCTGGCGGCTATTATTGCCAAACAGGACAAGGAAAGCGGCATGCAGAGCTTAAACGGCGACCGCATTGAAAAAATACTCACAAGCCTGCTTTCCTCCCCCTGTAACTATACGCCCCTTTTGCATTTTGTCATTCCGGTGGACTATCAAGGAATGAAGGCTTTTTCCGAACTGTGGATCGATCCGGATGACAGGGAAGCTGCGGAAAAAGACGGCGGGGACGGAAGCCATATCCATATGCTGATTACCTTTGATATCGAAGGCATCGGACAGCTGGAAGCGGAATTCCTGGTCAGCGGAAAAAATATGAACTTCCTGTTGTTCTGCCCCGGGAGTTACCTTCCCCTTTTTTCCTCCCTTCTTCCCGAAATAAAAAAAATTGCCGGAGAAAAAGGATACCTGATGAACGAGGCCAGAGTGGAAAAGCTGGATCATATCCGCTCCCTGATGGATGTTTTCAAAACCCTGCCCTACAGGAGGACCGGCGTAGATGTCAAAATATAAGAAAAACAAAGCGGCCGCCCTGAAATACAATATGGAGGAAGATACCGCCCCCGTGGTCATCGCCTCCGGCTACGGCCCCATGGCGGAAAAAATCATAGATATCGCAGAACAGAAAGGGATCCCCGTTTTTAAGGACGACAGCGCCGCTTCCCTTTTATGCATGCTGGATGTGGGAACCAACATCCCCGTAGAGCTGTACGAAGTGGTGGCAGCTATCTATGGAAAACTGATGGAAGCCTCTGCAAAGTCCCGCGGGAATGCCTCCCCTGAAAAAAAAGGAACTCCCGCAGGCCGGAAAACGCCCCGTTCCTCCCTTCGGGACGGCCTGGTTTCTGCAGGAAAAAAAGAAACGATGATAGACAGCACAGAAAATGAGTGAGGGAAAACAGCAGTATGATTGATCTGGCGGAAGGATATGTGGGTTCCTCCTGTGTGGTAAAAGCCAAAAACAACGATTTGTTAATGATGGGGACCCTGCACAGAATCAAGACTAATTTCATAGATATCAGCAGTACCAGGAACGAACTCCCGGTAATAAGTTATAACCTGTTTGTCAAAATAGAGATCTATAATACGCGTCTGGGATTCCGCGTACTGATCGGAAGAGTCTATATTTCCAATCATGATCTGATCCGGATAATCGATTTGAACGAAGCGACCAACGACGAGCGCAGGGAATATTTCCGTATCAGTACCAGAAACGAGGGGATTATTTTTAACCTGTCCCATCCGCTCCCCGACGGAACCCTGAAGGAATACCAGGATCTTAAGGTGACGCTGGTGGATATCAGCCTGGGCGGCCTGATGTTCAAGACGAAGGAAGAACTGGGGGTGGGAGAAACCTTCAGCATTGTAATACCGGCCATGAAGGAAACCATGCTTTACGCATGCACCATCCGCAGGTCCGTTGAAAAACCGGATAACTATATAGGATACGGCTGTGAGTTCAGTGAAATGACCAATATGCAGGAAGATCTCCTCTATCGTTACATTTTACGATGCCAGAACGAACAGCTCAGAAGAATACGTTAATCAGGAAGGAAAAGAAACGTGAGCAGGAAAAAGCCGGAAGACCGGAGAGTAGTCAGGACCAGAAGGACGGTGATCTATACTTTCCTTCTGATCCTGATTTTTATGTATATATCCGCCCACTCCCAACTGGAGCAGGAACGCGCCGCCGCATCGGAAAACAAAGCCGGTTCGGAGTCCGTCCTGCCCCGCGGGCAGGCGGAGCAAAGTGCCCCGGGAGAAGCGGGGCTGGTACAAGAGGCGGAAGCTCTTGTTCTGGAACCGGAAGATATGTGGTGCCTGATTCTCACAAATGCCCAATACCCTGTTCCGGAGGACTATTTTCCCGAACTGAAAGAAATACCGGGCCAGGGGCAGTCGGTAGACGAACGGATTTATGACCCATTGATGGACATGCTTTCCGACATGGAGGAGAGAGGACTTTCCCCGCTTATCTGCTCCGGCTACCGCACACTGGATAAACAGGAAATGCTCTTTAACCGGAAGGTTTCCGCCTATGTGAAACAGGGTTATTCCATGGAAGAAGCCAATCAGCTGGCCCGTCGTATCCTTTCCGTCCCCGGTTCCGGCGAACACTGCCTGGGCCTTGCCGTGGACATCTACAGCGATTCCTACCGGAAACTGGAATCCGGTTTTGCCGATACGAAGGAAGGAAAATGGCTGCGGGAGCATTGCTGGGAATACGGTTTTATCCTGCGGTACGATCAGGGTAAAGAAGAACTGACCGGAATCGACTATGAACCATGGCATTTCCGGTATGTGGGAAAAAAGGCGGCAGAATACCTGAAACAGACCGGGATGTGCCTGGAAGAGTTTTATTTTGAAGAGAGTTTGTATGGATGATATAGGTGAAAATGCACAAAATAAATCTCCCTTTTTGTGAAATGTCACGATAAAGATATGGAAACAAGGTACGATCACTTAGGTAGAACGGCGGGGATAGTGAGTTCCCACCGTTTGGTGCCGGACAAGGGCCCGTCTGGTACTGTACAAACATATTCGTAACAAGAGGGAAAAGGAGTTCCCGATGAAACAATTACATGGAGGTAATTAGTATGAGAATTCAACACAACATTATGGCTTTAAATTCCCACAGACAGCTGGGAAATAACAACAGTGCAGTATCCAAATCTCTGGAAAAACTGTCTTCCGGTTACAGAATCAACCGCGCAGGCGATGACGCTGCAGGATTAGCTATATCTGAGAAGATGAGAGCACAGATCAAAGGTCTGACCGCTGCTACTGATAACTCCCAGGATGCGATTTCTTTAGTTCAGACGGCTGAAGGCGGTTTACAGGAAGTTCATTCCATGCTGAACCGTATGACAGAATTGGCTACTAAGTCCGCTAACGGAACCTATACGGATGAAGTTGACCGTAAGGCACTTCAGGATGAAGTTTCTGCGTTAAAAGACGAAATTAACCGTATTGCGGATGGAACCGATTTCAATGGTATAAAATTACTGAATGGTACATTAGGAATCGGTTCAACAGGTGCTATGGATTCTGTTGCTGTTGACGGAACAGCAAAAACGGATGCGTTTAATTGGTCAATATCAGGTGGAGAAGGTATCACTGTCGAAATTGCAGCTGCTGCCGGAACTGCACTTGCAGCTGGAGAGTCTAAAGTCGAAGCGGCTTGGAGCGCTGGTAATAAATTAACGCTTACCATTTCAGGGAAAGATGCTAATAGTGTTATAACACAGAAAATGATTGATGATGCTATTAAAGGTGCAGCCAATGCGCCGGATAGTGCAAAAGATTTGAAAGTAACCTTGAATGATAATATTGAATTTACAGGTGAATCTGGTGCTCATTCAGTATCAACGTTAATCTCTTCACAGCCCAAGCAGGCAGCCGTAACATTTGAAACGGCTGATCATACGCAAGTTACAGCAACTGCAGGTAAAGCGGGTAATGTTAAATCTTCTATTACGTTTGCTAATGGACCCGTAGGAGTAACTATTGGTGCGGATCATGCTGTAAGTGTTTCACTTGATGCGGCTAAAACGTATACAGCTGCTGACATTAATAAAATGTTGGCGGATGCGAATGCGGATATGACGGTTGATTTTGCAGGTGAAAAAACGGGGGCAAACTTATTGGCTGCAGTACAAACGTTGGCTGGCGGTACAGGACTTCCTTCGGAAGGTGGTTTGATGCTGCAGATTGGTGACACTAACGATTCTTATAATCAATTGCAGCTTAGTATAGGGGATATGCATACAAATGCGTTAGGGATTAATGATATCAATATTAGTGGCAGAGAAGGTGCAGTTGATGCCATTAGTAAGATTAAAACAGCCATCAATCAGGTTTCCACCAGCCGCGGCAAGTTAGGTGCCATCCAGAACCGTCTGGAACACACCATCAACAACCTCGGTGTAACCACCGAAAATATCACAGCAGCGGAATCCCGTATCCGTGACGTTGATATGGCAAAAGAAATGATGGAATTCACAAAGAACAGTGTTCTGATGCAGTCTGCACAGGCAATGCTTGCACAGGCGAATCAGCAGCCTCAGTCCATCTTACAGTTATTACAGTAATTAGCAGATACAATCCGGAAGGCCGCAGACTCCATTGAGGATGCGGCCTTCCTTATGCCATTACATGCCCGCGAAGTAACCTGTGTTTATATTTTTTTAATGATTCAAGGACAGAATTTCATTTCATTTTCCTCTAATATATGATATAAAGTATTTATCCCATTTATTTTTTTCTTATTTTCAGGCTGTATCAGCCATATTTTCCATTTTATTATTCTCATATTAATCGAAAGGAATTGCTTTTTATCGATATTCTCTCTATAATAATCCATATAAAGCACATATCTTTTGGATTAATCAGTAATTTACAAGGAGGTAATGTGCTTATATGTCAAATGATAAAGACATGGCGGTAAAGAAATTTCTGGATAACCCGAAGAATTTCTGTGACTTGTTTAACGGTTCTCTTTTTCGGGGAAAGCAGGTGATGAAAGCAGATATGCTGGAGGACCTTCCGGGAGAATCCATGATATCCTTCCGGGATAAAAGAGGGAAACAAGTATCGGCCAAACGATACCGTGATGTCATCCGTAAAGTATCCGGGCAGACAACCTATGCAGTTTTCGCTGTAGAGGGGCAGGAAAAGACGCATTTTGCCATGCCGGTGAGGGAAATGCTTTATGATGCCATGATTTATGCGGAGCAGGTAAGGAAGCTGGCGGATTGGCATAGGAAAAATAAAGATTACCGTGACAGTGAGGAGTTCCTGTCCGGTTTGATCCGGGAAGACAGGCTGGCGCCGGTAATAACCATTTGTTTCTATTATGGGACAGGAAAATGGGAGGGGCCGCTGGAGCTTTTTGATTTGCTGGATATTCCGGAAGAGTTTGCGGATATGAAACCATATATGATGAACTATAAGGTGAATCTGGTACAGGCATCCGGGGTGAATCCCGAAAACTTCCGGACCGATTCAAAATATGTTTTTTCTTTGCTTGCTATGGCATCGGATGGGCCGGGGATGAAAAGATATATACAGGAAAGACCGGAGGTGTTCGGGCATATTCCTTATGAAACCTTTGATTGTCTGAGAGAACTGCTCCATTTGGATAAATGGTGGAAGAAGGGAGAAGATACCGGGAAAGGAGAAGTGGACATGTGTAAAGCACTGGAAGAAATTGCAGAAATGGCAAGGCAGGAAGGTGAAAAAATAGGAAAAAGTGAGGGCAAAATAGAAGGCAAAATAGAGGGACAGGAAATCGGAGAACAGCTGATGCTGATTAAGCTCATTACAAAGAAGCTGCAAAAAGGAAAAGGGGTGGAAGATATAGCCCTGGAGCTGGAGGCGGACAGGGATACCATAATACGCGTCTGCCGGGCGGCCTCAGATTTTGCACCGGAGTATGACTGTCAGGCCATTTACAGGGAGCTGGAAAAAACTTTGTATGCCGGCAAATAAAGGGAAGGAGCCGCAGCTAATGCCGCGGCTCCTTCTTTACAACCAGAATCGCCTGTACCAGCGCCCCAGTCACTTCTGATGCATATTTTTCTTCCGCTTCCTTCTGTTTTTCTTCCAAATCCCCCGTAATTACCGTATAATGCGGTGCCAGCCGGTTTAAAGCCAGAGCGGCGATATCTTTTTTGCATTTATCGCACCGGCAGCAGTTGAAGCGTTGGATGGTGGAGTCCAGCCGGGAAAGGACAAGCTCTTCCATGAGGTTTACGAGAACGGCATTTCTGTTTTCCCGTATTTGCACCGGGGTGGTAAGGGAACGCCGCAGCGCATCCGCCATTCCCGCTGAGGTGGGGGTAGAACTGCTGTCCGCTGCGCCGGCGGAGACGGCGCTCTCCGGGCGATCCGGCTGGGGACGGGAGGAAGAGGGCATGATTTTACGGTACATGAGCTCCTTATCTATTTCGGTCTTGCTTTTCGCCATGGTTACAGCCCCCTTTCCTGAAGCTCGTCCGCCAGCGTCCGGTAATCCAGTACGGCGTTGCAGGCCGGGGCATAGTCCAGAACGGACTGCTGGATGGACTGGGCTTCCCGCAGGGCTACGCTTTCCCGGATAAAGGTATCCAGTACCGGTATGCCAAGATCCTGGGCGATCATGTCCAGCGCGCCCATGACCTCCCGGCTGAAGCGTGTTTTGGGATTGTGTTTGGTCAGAAAAACTCCCAGGATTTGTAAATCGGGATTGCAGTAATTTTTCACTCTGGAAACCGTTTCTGAAAGCTGGGTCAGTCCCTGAAGGCTGAATATGTCGGACATCATCGGTACAAGGATATAGTCCGATGCGGTAAATGCATTGACAGTCAGGATCCCCAGAGCCGGAGGGGAATCGATAAAGATATAATCATAAGCCGGTGCCAGCGGTTCCAATGCCCGCCGAAGCAGATATTCCCGCTGTGCGCCGGTGAATTCCAGTTCGATGGAACTGAGCAGTATATTGGAAGGAATAATGTCCACAAGTCCGGTTTTCTGGACGGCAAAACGGGATTTTACTTCTTCCTTCAGCACTTCATATATAGTTGCCGTACCGTCGGTATCGGCGCCTGTGCTGAAACTCAGGTTTCCCTGGGGATCCAGGTCAACGGCAAGGACTTTGCAGCCTCTTTCCCGGAAGATAAGGGCGAGGGTATTAGCAGTGGTAGTTTTTCCCACACCGCCTTTCTGATTGGAAAGAACGATGGTTTTAGCCATAAGTAAAGTGACCTCCCGTGTATTTGTATATTTATGGTAACCAAGCGCTTGTTCTCTCTTCGCTTCCTGGCTTCATGCCGCCGGGAGGGATGCCCGAAAAGCAGGAAAAATACAGGCGCAGAGAGAAAAAACGAACCGTAATCACAATACATTATAACAACAAATAGGAAGGGAAACAACTATCCAAATTTTTTTATAAAAAAGCTAAAGATACCAGGACGATGTACGACAATATAGTTGAAAGATGAGATGGATAACTGTCTCGGGACTGAACGTGAATGGAACAGTTATGGAAAATGGGGAAAAGCCGGGAAAGGGTGCTGAGAATGGATATAAAGATAACGGGAAAATATGCGGTTTATCAGAATGCCGTGAACAGCGGCAGAAAACTGGAAAAGAATACAGCTGCCCCAGCCGGGATTACAGGCGGGAAGAGTGATGAGATCTGCATCAGCAGTGATGCGGTGAAGAAGCAGGAAGCGTCGGTATATTCTTCCGCTGTATGTGACGGACTTGCGGAGGCGGCTTCAGAGGAACGCATCGCGCAGCTTAAGCAGCAGATTGGGGACGGCACTTATCACGTTTCTGCCGAACTGGTGGCGAAAAAGCTGATGGCAGGCTTATAAGAGAAGGCGGCAGACATGGAAGAGTTATTTACGTTTTTAACAGAATATACGGAATTTTTTGAGAAAATGGAAGATACCCAGCAGGAAAAGCTGGAGCTGCTCCTCTCCGGTGATCTGAAAAAAATCGAACAGAGCATTATGGTGCAGCAGGCGATGGACAAGCAGCTGGAAAATAAGGAAAAGGCGAGATTAACGCTGTTTCAGGATCATGGCCTGGAAGGGAAAACGTTCCGCGATATCCTGCTTCTCCAGCCGGAAAGCGGGAAAGGGCCGGAAACGCCCCGGTGCAGGCAGGAATGGATGCAGCTTTACGACAGGCTGAAGAAGGCGATTGACAACATCCGGTATTATAATAAGAAATCACAGGAAATCGCCCGTTCCGAACTGATTAAAACAGGGGCCGATATGGGGGCTGTGGATCCTTCCAGCGGCGTGTATCATCCGGATTACGGCGGAAGGCAGAACAGGTTTGTCAGGAAAATATAGCTGCCCTTATGGATGGCAGCGGCACACACAGAAAGCAGGGCACAGGAAATGAGACCGACATTTATGGGGCTGGAAACAGCCAAAAGGGGCCTGATGGTAAACCAGAAGGCTATGGATATCGTGGGTAACAATATCACGAATATGCAGACCAAGGGCTATACCAGGCAGCGGCTGGATACGGTGAGCGTACAGGTATACGGCGGCACGGGAGGTTTTCAGACAAGCTCCATACCGCTGGCAGGGCAGGGGGTCGACATGCTGGGAGTGGCCCAGATAAGGAATCCATATCTGGACAGCAAATTCCGGGAACAGTACGGCGATGTGGGCTATTATGACCAGAGGACCGCTATTCTGCAGGAACTGGAGGGAATTATCAGCGATCCGGAAACAGAAGGAACCGGGATGAAGGATGCCCTCACCACTCTTTCCCAGGCTCTGGCGGATTTTGGTGCGCAGCCATACCAGGAAACCAATGCCAATATTACCCTCAATGCAGTGAAAAGCATCACTCATATATTGAATGAATACGACGGTAAACTAAAGAATGCCATGCAGGAGCAGAAGAACGATTTGGCAGCTGCGGTAAAAGATATCAATAATAAGCTGGAACAGCTGGCAGAGCTGAATAAATCCATTGTCCATGAGGTGTTTGTGAATGACGATCTGGATGGAGTGAATTATGGACCCAATGATCTGCTGGATCAGAGGAATGTCATTCTGGATGATTTGGCCCGCTATGGGGAGGTTTCGGTGACAGAAGGCGGTGACGGACGGATCCAGGTAAAATTTAACGGCAAAACAGTGGTGGATTCCAGCGGTAACCAGTTTACCAACGATGCAATCCGCATCGGACAGGATGGGGTAACCCTTACCTGGAACAGCGATGATTCCGGTATGCATATGGAAACAGGCGCGCTGAAGGCCTTTACAGACGTGATTACAGGAAATACACCCGGAAATGCCGGTATTCCCTACTACCAGCAGAAGCTGGATGATTTCGCGGCGGCGTTTGGTGAACTGATGAATGGTACGATCCACGAGGACGACGGCACGGCGGTTTTCAAGACCCTGATCGAAGCGGAGGGCGGAGGGCCGCTGAGGGCGGGAAATATATCCGTAAGCACGGCGTGGGCGGAGGACCCTTCCTATATTATCCGGGAACAGAATCCGGACGGAACGCTGGACAATACCGATATCATGAATCTGAAAACCGGATTGACAGGGGAGAGGACTTTTGGGAAACAGTATCAGTTTACCGGGAATTTCAGTGAGTTTATCACGAATTACACAGATACCCTGGGCAGTGATATCAAGACGACCAAAGCAAGAATGAATGCCTCGCTTGCTATTGCGGAAAGCGTGGAAAAGGAGAGGCAGGGGGTATCGGGGGTATCTATGAATGAAGAAGGAATTAACCTGATGACCTATAATAAGGCTTACCAGGCATTGGGACGGCTGATGACCACCATGGATGAGCAGCTGGATATGATAATCAATCAGATGGGCCTGGTAGGACGCTGATGAGGGCAGGACGCGCATTGGGCGCAGGAGGAAGGGCGGAATGAGAATTACGGAAAGTATGCTGACAGGATCCTATACCAGGAACCTTCAGCGCAATATCAGCAATCTGGCACAGTCCAACCTGAAGCTTGCCTCCGAAAGGGAATATAACCATGTATCGGAGGATCCGGCGAGGGCGGCAAAAGCTTTTGCCGTACGGGATCAGATTGCCATGAGCGAAGAGCATGTAAGAACGGTAAAAAGCGCGCTGGGGGAACTGGATACGGCGGATAAAAATATCCAGTCCATCAATTCCATTCTGCAGACTGTTTTTGAAAAGGCAACGAAAGCAGGCGGCGTGACCAATCAGGAGAACCTGAATGCCATTGCGGAGGAACTGCATGGCCTGAATGAGGAAATCCTCCAGACCATGAATGCCAGATACGGAGATAAATTTCTGTTTTCCGGATCCGGCAATGCGCAGGCGCCTTTTACGGTGGAAGAAGGAAAGCTCCTTTTTAACGGAAAAGCCGTGGATGATTACGACAAAAACGATCCCGATACCTATTTTGACAATAACAAAGAGGTCTATCTGGATGTGGGCTTCGGTGCTTACGGTTCGGGTGTGGTGAATGCAAAAACCGGAGTGAAGATTTCCACCTCGGGTGTGGATGTCCTCGGCTATGGCATGAAGGACGGCCAGCCCAATAATATATACAGCCTTCTGTCCAAACTGGAAGGGCAGCTGCGCGGCGGAAACACGCAGGATGCTATGGATACGCTGGAGTATTTAAAGGAAAAGCAGAATAACATTTCCATTGCCACTGCAGAAATCGGTACGAGGGAAACACTTCTGGAACGGGCCCAGGACCGGCTGGAAAGCGGTCTGGTTAACCTGAAAGAGAGGCAGAAGGATCTGGAAGCGGTGGATCTGGCGGGGGAATCCATTAACAATAAGGCTTATGAAGCGGCCTGGATGGTTACGCTTCAGCTGGGGAGCAGCCTGATTCCTCCCTCTATTTTTGATTTTATGAAGTAGTAAGTGGAAAACAGGAGGTCATTCGGATGAATGTGCTTAAGATTACCACAACACCTATCAAGCTTTCCATGTCTTCCCAGAAGGCGCGTCTGGAAAGCCATCTTCCGGAGCCGGAGGTGGGGATCATACGGACGCCGTCCCGTCTGGATATGAAGTCGGAAACGATAAAGGTAAATATGGATACATCGGCCGCCAGGGACAGCCTGGGTTTTAAGACAGCCCGTTCGCTGAACCGGGATGCGGCGGTGTTCGGGAAGCAGGCGGCAGCGGATGCCGCCGGACGTTATGCACAGATGGGAAACCAGATGATGCAGATTCAGAAGGGGGTGACAATCCCCGGAATCGTACAGAACCAGATGATGGCACAGACAAAGGTTACCACGGGTTTTGAATTTCTTCCGGCAGCGGGGCCGGAAATCAGCTGGGATCCGGGAAGTCTTTCCATAGATTATACCCCTTCCCAAATCGAATTTGATCCGCAGACGGACAGGCAGGAAGCCGTTTATGTACCCGGGGAGCTGCGCATCAGTGTGGAACAGTATCCCAGAGTGGAGATTGAATACATGGGGGATCCTATGTATGTGCCGCCCAGTGCCGCCCCTGATTTTGAGGAAGGGGACGGATTGTCCTGAAAAGACGCGGGGGTGCAGAAGGCTACAGGAGGAATGGGCAGTTGAAAATAGAGACAAGGGATTTTGGCATCATTGATGTGGAAGAACAGAATATTATAACCTTTAAACAGCCTGTGTTCGGCTTTGAGGATTATACCCAGTATGTCCTTGTGACGGATTCCAATATGGGAAACGGGATATGCTGGCTGCAGTCCATTGAACTAAAGAGCATCTGTTTTATCCTGCTTAACCCTCTGGAGGTTTGTCCGGATTATGCACCGATGGTCATGCAGGATGTCCTGTTTACCCTGCAGGCTGTACCGAAGGATGAGTTGGACTGCTGGGTGATCGCTGTAATTGGTGATACCTTCCGTGAATCCACTGTTAACCTGAAAAGTCCGGTAATCATCAACCATAAAACCAATCTGGGCATGCAGGTAATCCTGGATCAGGATTATCCGATCCGCCGGCCGATCTTCGCGTCGAAAGGTGGTGGGGAATCATGCTGATCCTGTCCCGCAAAAAAGGGGAATCCATTAAAATCGGAGAGGACATCGAGATTTTTGTAGCGGATGTGAAAGGGGATAAGGTCCGGCTGGGGATTTCCGCACCGGAGGATATGAAGATATCCAGGAAAGAGCTGTATCTGACGGTGGAAAATAATAAGGAAGCGTCGGATAAGGTGGATCTGCTGAAGGTATTCCAGTTATCCCGCAGCTTATATGCCCGTCAGGAAACGGATAGAGCACAGGGAAAGGACGGGCCGGATGGAGAATCAGACAATACATAAGCTGAAGGAGCTGACAGAGGAGAGAAAACAGCTTTTCGAAGAATATCTGCAGATCACACGGGAGCTTACGGGACTGAGGGAAGAGGATGTGGAACGGATAACAGCAGGGATTGGGCAGAGGGAAGCATTGGCGGCCCGGATCGATGTGATGACGGAAGAATGCAGGGCTGTCTGCAGCACGTATGGTGAAGAAGTGGGGCAGCAGGAAGGGAAGCTGCAGGCTATCCTTCAGTGCGGAGCCGATTTTTCCCTGCTCAGGGAGGAAGAAAAAGAGCTGTTTCTCTTGTGCCAGTCCGTGAACCGGCTCCTTGCGGAAATCCAGGATTTGAACGGGCTTCTGCACAGGAATTTTCAGGATATCCGGAAAAGGCTCCAGGAATCCATTCGAAGAAACAACACGGACTCCAAATTTGCGGGGTACCTGAACCAGATGAATTACGGGGCATCCAAGGGTGTCCTGTATGACAGCAGGAAATAGGAGGGCGGTATGGCATCTTCAATCAATACAGTGAGCGGGAACCGGGTTGCCGGGCTTGCATCCGGAATGGATACCGAAAGCATTGTGGAAAAAATGCTTTCCGGCACCCAGTCTAAGATAGACAAACAGACAGGACTGAAACAGCAGCTGGAATGGAAGCAGGAGATGGTCCGGGGAATTATTACGGATATCAATACCTTCCATGACAAATATTTTTCTTTTTACAGCAGCGCCAATACCAACCTGTTAAGCAATGCTTTTTATAACACGATGAGTGCTTCCAGCAGTACCAGCGCCATTAAGGTGATATCTGCCGCCTCCAATGCGGCAGGAAAGGTGAATATTGACAGCATCAGCCAGCTGGCAAGTGCCTGTACGGTAACATCAGGCGGCAGGGTGAGCGGTGAACTGAAAGGCACTACCATAGATCCCGGCCTGTTTACGGAGGACTCTTATTCCTTTGAAATGACACTGGACGGGGTACGCCGGACAATAACCTTTCAAAAAGGCAATACCGGGGATGCCGGACAGGATCTGGAGGAAACCATAAATAACCTGAACGACAGCATGTACCGGGCTTTCGGTACGGCCGCAGGTTTTCAGCTGGATAAGGACCCGGCACATCCCGGAACACCCAGCCTGAACCTGACCCAGCTGAAATGGGAGGAAACCCTGAACGGAGGGAAAGGCGGTGCAGTGCCGAAGGAGGACGGAGCGGGCGGCTATGTTCCTGTGGATATTTCCAGAAAGCTGTACATGGAGGATGCGGAGGGAAGCACGAAAGTTCTTTCTCTTCTCGGATTCCGGAATGAAGCATCCAATAAGCTGGATTATAATACCAGCCTGGATTCCCTTCCGTTAGCAACAGCCCTTCAGGGAAAAGAGTTCGTATTTTCTATTAACGGTGTGGAAATAAACGGGATTACATCCTCCAGCACCCTGGGTGATGTGATCAGTAAAATCAATACCTCCCAAGCCGGTGTCAGGGTTTCTTATTCTTCCATAGAAGATAAGTTTATTATGGAATCTAAGACAACCGGTGATATTTCCAATATCAGCCTGGAACAGACCGCAGGGAACCTGCTGACGGCAATGTTCGGCGTAAAAAGCGGGGATTCGGTGACAGGAAGCCTGGACGGGGTAAAAAGCAGCGGGAATCTGGTGTCCGCGGAAGAAATCAATGCCGATCTCAGGGATGCCGTTCTGGGTGGGATAAACGGCGGAACCCCCCATATCTTTTCTTTGAATGTGGACGGAAAAGATGTGGATATCATCGTAAAGAGAGAAGTAACTGCGGACAGTACGGACTGGACCATGAATGATCTGGTGGAGGAGATCAACCGGCAGCTGGAAGAAGAATTCGGCGCCGGCAAAATCGTTCTGTCACTTGACAGCCAGGATTCCCCGACAAGGGCGGTGCTTTCTTCCGCAGACCATCTGGTGAGCTTCAATGAAGAGAACTGCAACAGGGATATTACCTCCATGCTGGGCTTTACGGAAGCGAACACACAGAAGCCCGATATGCAGTCTACCCTGGGAGAACTGGGATTCTCAGGCAAAATAACCTTCACCGGCACCCAGCCGGAAACACCGGGTTCTTCCGTCATGAAGTCGGTAACCATTGATTTTGATGATCCTGCGGCACAAGGACAGACAGTGGAATGGCTGGTCAATCAGGTGCAGTCAGCCGCCGGGGTGGATATTTCCTTTGAAAACGGATCCGTCAAAATTGGTTCTGCCGGCAGTGTGACAGGGGAGGGGGACGGTAAAAAACTGCTTGAAACTCTTTTCGGCACAGACACTCTTACTTTCGGAACTGCCGGGGCTGCCGCCGACATAACGGAAGGGAAAAATGCGAAGCTGTCAGTTAATGGAAAAACAGTGGAGAGAAACACAAACAGCTTTGAAATAGAGGGGATTACCCTGGAACTTACAGATACTTCCAGCGGCCCAATTACCTTGACTACCAATAAGGATACTGATAAAATAGTAGAAGGGTTTAAAAGCTTTGTCGAGGATTATAATAAGCTGATTGAGCAGCTCAATGACCGTATCAGTGAGAGTGCCACATATAAGAAATACGCCCCTTTGACGGAAGAGCAGAGAAAAGCCATGAGTGACAGGGAAGTGGAGCTTTGGGAGGAAAAGGCCAAAGAAGGACTTCTCAGGAACGATTCCAATATCAGCTCCTTTTTAAGTGATATGAGGACTGCGCTTTACCAGTCTGTGGATGGTGCGGGCCTGGCTCTGTATGATATGGGAATTGAAACCTCGGACAGCTGGCGGGACAACGGAAAACTGATATTGGATGAAAGTAAGCTGAAGGCAGCGGTAAGCACCAATCTGGAAGGGGTGCAGAAGCTGATGACGGATAAGGAAAAAGGGATCGGCGTTTTGCTGGACACGGCGGTGAAGGCGGCTGCCAATGTGAGCACAGGAAGTCCGGGAAGCCTTGTTTCCTATGCAGGGACGAAAGCGGTCCTTACGACGGACAACAGCCTTTATCAGCAGCTTAAGAATGTGAGCAATACGCTTTCCAATCTGAACATCAGGTATGAGGCGGAGCGGACGCGTTACTGGAATCAGTTTACCGCCATGGAACAGGCGATCTCCAATCTGAACAACCAGAGTTCCTGGCTGACGCAGCAGTTTTCGTCAGGCGGCTGACGGAACCGGTAAGAAAAAGGAGCGGCAAAATGCAGAACCCATATGAAAAATACAAACAGCAGTCAGTTATGACCATGACCCAGGGAGATATGGTTTCCCTCTTGTATTCGGAGCTTGAAAACCGTCTCGGGAAAGGGCTGGTTTGTCTGGAAAATAAGGATTATGAAGGCTGTAATACAGCGTTTAAGAAAGCGCAGGAAATTCTCACCCACCTGACAGTGACATTGGATCACCGGTATGAGGTGGCGGACAAGCTGGCCTCTCTGTATGAGTTCTTCCATTATCAGATCATACAGACAAACATCCGCAAGGATGCAGGGCCGGTAAAGGAAATCCTGCCTATGATAAAGGAACTTCAGGAAGTATTTGTGCAGGCGGATAAGCAGGTTCGGATAGAAAACAGCGTCAGCTGAGTGACGCGCGGAGGGGGAACAGGGTATGGCCTTTTGGGAAGACCCGTCAGTAAAAGCATTAAGCAGCGGAATGGATGCGCTTTGGCAGAAGCAGCAGGTTATCAGCCATAATATTGCCAACGTGGAGACACCGGGCTATAAGGCAAAACAGGTGGAATTTAAAGAAGTGCTGAAAAAAGCGGAGGATGGGGGAAAACCGGTCCGGACGTATGAAACCGTGGTGACCGAGGACGGGGCCGCGCAGGCCAGGGCGGACGGGAACAATGTCCAGGTGGAGGCTGAGGAGTTATCCCTTTGGAAAACGTATGTGGAATACTCCACACTCACCAGCCGTATGGCAAAGAAATTTTCCACGCTGCGGTATGTGATCAATAATGCCGGAAAGCAGTAGAAAGCGAAGGGGATATTAATGGGATATTTGGATTCATTGAATATAACCGGTTCCGCATTGACGGCGGAACGGTTCCGTACGGATATAATATTACAGAATATAGCTAACCAGAACACCACCAGAACCGAGGACGGCGGCCCTTACCGCAGGAGGCAGGTGGTGCTTCGGGAAAATACCATGAGCTTTGAAGCACAATTGGATAAAGCGGTGAATAAGACAGATGGGGGCGGGGTTTATGCCGAACAGGTGGTAGAAAGCGGGAACCCGTTTGTACCGGTCTATGATCCGGAGCACCCGGATGCGGATGCGGACGGCTATGTGATGATGCCCAATGTGAACAGCGCGGAGGAAATGGTGGATTTGATGGCGGCCTCAAGAGCCTATGAAGCTAATCTTACTGCATTGAATATTGCCAAAAGCATGGCGATGAAGGCACTGGAAATCGGGAAATAACCGGTTATGTACAGACAGATTCCGTAAGGATAAGAAGAATATGAAGAGAAGAAAAGAAGAGGAGGGCGGCGGCCAGGAGTGGCTGAATACCTATGCGGATATGATCACTCTGGTGCTGACCTTCTTCGTTTTATTGTATAGTATTTCCAATGTGAATATTACCAAGCTGGAACAGATTGCGGCTGCCATGCAGAAAAAACTGGGCATGGAGCAGGCCGTGAGCCTGGAGGAGGTCCCGGAGGATGTAAAGTATCCTACGATAGGGGAGGAAACCGGCGGCGTGCCGGATAGCCCATCCGCGGAGAGCATGCAGAGGATGGCGGAGGAACTGAAGGAATATTTTGCCAACTCCAATATAGACGCCCAGACCAGCAGCAGTGACAATGTAATCTACATACGTTTTAAAAACGATCTCCTGTTCGGGCCGGACAGCGCCCAGCTGCGGGAGGACAGCATTTCCATGCTGGATTCCCTGGGAAAAATGCTGATGGATAAAGAGGATGAGATCCTGGCGGTTTATATCAACGGCCATACGGCCCAGGCGGCCGGTTCTCCGGTCAATGACAGGGTGCTGTCATCCATGCGGGCGGATAACGTGGCTATCTATCTGGAGGATGCCGTCGGATTCGATCCGAAAAAGCTGATATGCAGGGGCTATGGAAAATATTACCCAATCGCGGACAACAGTACGAAGGAAGGGCGGGAAATGAACCGCCGTGTGGATATCATTATCCTTGGAAATGATTTTAAGATGTCCGATGTGGATGAAAGGCAGCAGGAGGTAATCGATCCCCTGGCGCCTGTAACACTGCCGGAAGTAGAGAAAGGGCAGGTCAAATGATAAAGGCATACGACTTTAAATCTCCCAAAAAGTTTACCAAAGAAAGAATGAGCACCGTGGAAAACCTGTACGACAGTTTTTCACGGTCTCTTGCACCATACCTGACCGGACTGCTCCAATCCTACTGTGAAATATCCATCCAGGGGATCCAGGAGATGCGTTTCCAGGAATACAGCGGGGAGCTGGACGACCGTTCGCTGTTCGGCCTGATTACCCTGGTGCCGGACAATAAGGATTACAGTGAAGCCCCCATGATTTTTGAGCTGGACACCTCTCTGGGCTTTTTCATGATAGAGAGGCTGCTTGGGGGAGCCGGAACGGAATATGAGCTGCACCGGGATTTTACGGATATCGAAAAGGCTATGCTTCACTATCTTCTGGAAAAAATCACCGGGTTTATCGGGGATGCCTGGGGCGGCTACATGGATGTGGAGGCATCGCTTACGGGCCTTCAGACCAATCCCCATCTTCTCCAGCTGGGGGCGGCGGAGGATGTGGTTATTTTGGTGGAATTAGGGATCGTGGTGAATGAACTGAAGGCAAAGCTTCATATCGTCATGCCGGCTCCCAATGTGGAGGAGCTGACCTCCCGCTTCGGTTACAAGTTTGCCATGAACCGGAAGAATAAGGACGAGGCAAAAGCGGCGGAACGTCAGAAATATATTGAGAAAAATCTTCTGGATGCAGAGGTGGAAATGAAGGCCATCCTTCATGAATTCTATCTGGATGCCCAGGATATCCTCCAGCTTCAGCCGGGGGATGTGGTCCCCATAGGCAAGAATATGGCCAGCGACATCCGGGTTTACGTGGAGGATATGCCCTGCTTTGAAGCAAAGCCGGGGCATACCAGTATGCATAAGGCGGTGCGTATCAGCAAGGTGCTGTAGGACTCGCACCGGAAAACAGGGAGAGAACGATGATTAGTGCGGATAGGGATGCGATGCGGGAGCTGCTGGAGCTGGCAGCTGTTCCTGCCCAGAATACGTTGAATACGTTGATGGGCGGGGCGTCCGTTATATTAAAGGAAATAAAGGAAGTCTCTTTGGAAGCTTTGACGGAAAGGCTTCCTCATTTTTCCATGGTTGTGGAAGGATGCGCTTTTTCTGAAAAAGAAGAGGTGCGTATGCTGTATTTTATGGACAGGGATCAGGCACAGCGTCTGATCAGCGTCATCTGCGGGCTGCCCGGTGCGGCTTTTGGCGCAATGGATGAGATCGCGGTCAGCGCTTTCCGTGAAGTGCTTTCCCAGTGCCTGGAGGCCTCCGTAACGGAGCTGAGAGGATTTCTGGCAAGGGATATGCGGCAGGAGCTGGGCAGGGCTTATCTTTCCGATTCCGCCGGCAGTACGGTTAAAGCGCCTGGGCTGTGGGAGGAAGGCAGCATTCTGATGCTGGAATATCGGATTGCCTTGGAGGGGGAGGGAGAATACACCCTTTACTGTGCGGCATCCATGTTGTTGTTTAATGTATTCGGCATGGAATATAAGGCCGGAAAAGCGGCAGGCGGAGGCCGCAGGTCCGCCATACCGGTGCGCAGCGTCAGTTTCCCGGAATTCCGCTATATGAGTCTTGAGGATACGGCGGAGACAATTGGGGAAGAGCGGGGGCGTATCAGGGAGATGAGCCTTGACGTATCGGTACGGATTGGGGAAACGATCTGTAAGGTGCGTGATATCCTGTCGCTGAAGCCGGGACAGCTGATTATCCTGGACAAACAGGCAGGTTCTCCGGCAGATGTGGTGGTAAAGGAGCGTCTGATAGGAAAAGGTGACGTTCTGGTAAGCAGTGACAATTTTGCGGTACGGATAACCGAGATCGTAAATAAATCGGAATAGGATGGGATGAGGGTATATTTATGGTGGTTTTAAAATTGCTGCTGTATCTGTTCGTCCTGGTGCTGGTGCTGTTTCTGGCCTATTATACCACGAAGCTGGTGGGCAGAAGCGCAGGAGGAAAACAGCTTGGCAGAAGCATCCGTGTCCTGGAACGGACCGGGGTAGGCAGGGACAGCTGGCTTATGATCGTGGAGGTACAGGGGAAGGTGCTGCTCCTGGGACTTTCCCCCGCCGGCATCCAGCAGATTACCGAGCTGGAGGATTATGTACGGCCTGAAGAGGGCGGGGAAGGGGATAAAAGCTTCCTGGATATGCTGACAAAGCAGATGGAAGATAGGCAGGGAGTTTTTCACAGACAAAAGAATGACCGGGGGAAATAGACAGATGGATAAGAAGGAGCATCCGCGCCGCAGGGCCGGATGGAAGGCTGCGGGGACAAGATGGATGCTGTCGGCGCTGGCCGCATTTTTATATAGGGGAAAGGTTCATGCGGCGGAGGTGTCCATGACCTTATCCGATACGCAGGGAAATACCAGGGCCTTCGATACGATGGATATCCTGATTCTTTTCCTGCTTCTTGCTGTTGTACCATCTTTGCTGGTAATGATGACCAGTTTTACAAGGATTATCATCGTCCTGTCTTTTCTGCGCAGTGCGCTGGGAACCCAGCAGTCGCCGCCAAATCAGATACTGGTTGGGCTGGCTCTGTTCCTTACCCTGTTTATCATGCAGCCGGTTTTTTCCCAGGTGAATACACAGGCTTACCAGCCTTATAAAGATGGACGGATCACCAGGGAAGAAGCGCTGGAACTGGCACAGGATCCCATGAAGGAGTTCATGCTCAGGCAGACGGAAAAGAAAAGCCTGGAACTGTTTCTGGATATATCCAAAACAACCCTGCCGGAGGGGGCGGCCGGGGAAGGGCCGGAACGCTATAAGGAACTGGGGCTGACGGTCATTGTACCCTCTTTTATTTTAAGCGAGCTTAACAAAGCCTTTACTATGGGCTTTCTGCTATTTATTCCTTTTCTTATTGTGGATTTGGTGGTGTCCAGCACACTGATGTCCATGGGAATGGTTATGCTTCCCCCTACCATGATAGCGCTGCCTTTCAAAATTATGCTTTTTGTGTTGGTGGACGGCTGGGATCTGGTAATTAAAACGTTGGTTCAGGGATTTCGTTAAGGAGGCGTCAAATGACGACAGAACAGGTTATGGAAGTGATGAAGGAGGCTATGCTTGTGGCATTTGAGATGGCCGGGCCTCTTCTGATCCTGAGTATTATCGTAGGGCTGATTGTAGCGGTATTCCAGGCAGCCACGCAGATACATGAACAGACGCTGACCTTTGTGCCAAAGCTCATTGTCATTGCTGTGGTGCTGCTGGCGACGGGTTCCTGGATGCTCAATCTATTTGACGGGTTCGTGCAGAAGCTTTTTGGAATAATGGCTTCCCTTTAGGTGGTTTCTCTATGCTGACGGAGATTGTGACTTCTCTTAATTTATTCCTTCTGGTGTTTGCCAGGCTCGGAGCAATGATTTTTCCCAGCCCGGTATTCGGAAGGAAGAATGTTCCTGTGCGTATCAGGGCCGGCCTTGTGCTGGCGCTGACTCTTTTGCTTGTTCCTGTATTGGATGCAGGCGCGGTTTCCTCCTACTCCGGCTTCGATATGGCGGAGGGGCTGGTGCGCGAAATCCTGCTGGGACTGGTGATAGGATTTGTATTCCAGATTTTCTTTTTCATGATTTTTGCAGCAGGGGATATGCTGGATACGGTATTCGGCCTTGCAATGGGAAAGGTGATGGATCCCGGCGGAGGGGTACAGGTATCGGTGCTGGGACAGTTTCTGAACGTGTTTTTCTTCCTGTATTTTCTGGCTACGGGAAGCCACCGCCTGATGATTAAGCTGTTTGCTTATTCCTTCGAGCTTGTTCCTGCGGGGGCCGCCTCTTTGTCTATGGGGAAAACAGGTCCTTTTGTATTGGCGCTCTTTCATTCGGTATTTGTGCTCGCCATCCGGCTTACGCTTCCCTTTGCGGCAGCAGAATTCGTTCTGGAGGCGGCTATGGGGGTGCTTATGAAGCTGATACCCCAGATTCATATTTTTGTTATTAACCTGCAGGTGAAAATCATTGCGGGAATCATACTTATGATGCTGTTTGCGGTACCGATGGGACAGTTTATCGACCGGTACATAGGGACGTTGTTTGAGGATGTGCAGAAGCTGCTTCTGCAATTGTGACACAGAGTCCGCGCAGGGCGTAACGGGAAAGGCAGGTGGTGAGCGGTGGCAGCGGATGAAAAGACCGAAAAAGCCACACCGAAACGAAAGCAGGAGGAACGGAAGAAGGGAAATGTATTCCAGAGCAGTGATGTGGCGGCTGTGGCAACCCTGCTGGCTGTTTTCAACGGGTTAAAACTATTTGCTTCCTTTATGTATGAATGCATGCATCAGGGTGTGCTTCTTTTTTTCGGCTATGCACAGAGCGAATATCCGGTTAATGGGGATAACCTGCAGGAAAAGCTGCTGCAGGCAATGCTTCTGTTTGCGCAGGCCGCTCTGCCGCTTCTGCTTGTGGCCTGTGTGACGGCAGTGGCGGTGGCGGCTCTGCAGACCAGAATGGCCTTTTCCATGGAAACCATTAAATTCAAAGCAAACCGGATCAGCCCTCTTCAGGGCTTTAAGCGTCTGTTCAGCGTGCGTTCCCTTGTGGAGCTGCTGAAAGCGCTGATAAAAATTACTGTACTTGGCTGGATGATATATTCCTTTTTAAGCAGCCGGATGCATGAATTTGTCCGGCTGATGGACGGTACGGTGATGGACGCGATCGCTTTTGCGGGAGATACGGTGCTATCCCTGGTGAATACGGTGGGTATCGCATTTCTGTTCCTGGCGGCATTTGATTATTTGTACCAGTGGTGGGAATACGAGAAGAATCTGCGCATGAGCAAGCAGGAGATCAAAGAAGAATACAAGCAGACGGAGGGGGATCCCCAGATCAAAGGGAAAATCCGGGAGAAACAGAGGCAGATGTCTTCCAGACGCATGATGCAGAATGTGCCGAAGGCCGATGTGATCATCCGGAATCCCACCCATTTTGCCGTGGCCCTGGGCTACGATCCCCAACGTAATAAGGCGCCGGTGGTGCTTGCCAAGGGGGCGGACCGGGTGGCTTTGAAAATCGTGGAAATTGGGGAAGCCAATGACGTCTATATTATGGAAAACCGGCCTCTGGCACGAGGGCTGTATGATGCGGCGGAAATTGATATGGAGATTCCGAGTGAATTTTACCAGGCGGTGGCGGGTGTACTGGCGTTTGTTTACAAGCTGAAAAAGGAGAAATAACCGGTGGACAGCAGTATGGTGGTATTGAGCGGGGTAAGCAAGGTTTATCCCAACGGGCAGAAGGCTCTTGATAATATAAATCTGGATATCCGGAAAGGGGAATTCTTATTTCTCTCCGGGAGCAGCGGTGCGGGAAAAACCAGCCTGCTGGAGCTTTTGCTGAAGGAAGAGGAACCTACCCGGGGCACGGTGCGGGTAAACGGGATTGATTTGGGACAGCTGAAGGAACGCCAGGTATACCGTTACCGCCGGATGATTGGGATGGTATTCCAGGACTTCCGCCTTTTCCCCGATTTTACGGTATATGAGAATGTGGCTTTTGCACAAAGAGTGCTGGAAATCCGCCCGGATACGATTCGGAGCCGTGTACGGAACGTGCTTTCCCAGGTAGGGCTGGAAAGTAAGGAACGGTATTACCCGAAACAACTGTCCGGCGGAGAAAAGCAGCGGGCCGCGCTGGCCCGGGCTATTGTGAATAAACCGGTCCTTCTGCTGGCGGATGAACCTACGGGAAATCTGGATCAGGAAAACGGGGAGGATATCATGCGGCTTCTGAAAACAATCAACGAAACCGGGACTACGGTGCTGGTGGTATCCCATAACCGGGATTTGGTGCGTTCCATGAAAAAAAGGGAAGTCACACTGAAAAACGGAAAAATCATCAAGGACAGTGACAGAGGGGGATTTCTGTATGAGCTTTAGGAATTTCATTTATCTGATCCGTCTGGGATTTAAAAACATATGGAACAATAAGGTCTATGCAGCGGCGGCTGTAATGGCTATGTCCTCCTCCATTTTTTTGTTCGGAATATTTTACATTGCCATGGTGAACATAAACAGCGCCGTACGGAATGTGGAAAGGGATGTGGCGGTTTCCGTCTTTTTTCAGGAGGGGGTTACGGAAGAAAGAGTGGAAGAGCTTGGGGCCCTTATCCGGGGGCGGGAGGAGGTTACCAATACCATCTATATTTCGGAGGATGAGGCATGGGACAGCTTCCGGACGGATTTTCTGTCCGATGAAGAACTGCTGGAGGGGATTTTTGAAGGGGATAATCCCCTGGCCGGTTGTGACAGCTACGAGGTGTATATCAATGACATAAGCCGGCAGGAGGAATTCGTGGCCTATGTAAAGGGGCTGGAAGGAGTGGGGACCGTATCCCATTCCTCCGAGGCGGTGAACGCACTGATACGGCTGAAGGAGCGGATCACGGGAATCGGCATTGGATGCCTGTCTGTCCTGCTTCTGCTTTCGGTGCTGCTGATACGCAGTACGCTGCTGGTAACGGTGGCGTCCCAAAAGGAAAAGGTACGGGTAATGCGGCTGATTGGCGCCAGAGAGGATTTTATCCGGCTCCCCTTTATAGTGGAAGGGCTGGTATTGGGAATCGCAGGAATGTGCATCCCTATCGCGCTTCTCTATGCCACCTATGTATATGGCATTCAGTTTGCGGCGGTTCATTTCGGACTGTTCGGTGCCCCTGTGCAGCTTCTCCCTGCCGGACAGGTGCTGCCCAGCCTGGTACGGGCATCCATAGGGCTTGGTGTGCTGACAGGTGCGATCGGAAGCATCGCTGTTATGGGGAAATTAAAGAAGAAATAAGGGATTTGCCGTCATTTTTCCAGACGGGTGGTGATGCGTGCCGGATATTGAATCCGGCGCGTACACCGGTAAATGCGGGGGAAGGAGGGGATGCCGCAGGGCACAAAGGGTCGTCTGAACTGTTACCAGAAGAACAAAAATTTTTGCAAAATATGAAAAAACATATTGACAGATCTGGTATTATTTTGTATACTAACATTCGTCGGTTGGATGTCCGCCATGAATTTCCGGTGGGTTCAAATGATGATAACTGTAATTTGATAATGGTTTTTAACGGTTATCAGAAGAGTTTTGAGAAGCCGGATAATCGGTTATATGGTTGATTTGGCATAATATCGGGGTGTGGCTCAGGTGGTAGAGCGCTACTTTAGGGAAGTAGAGGCCGCAAGTTCAAGTCTTGTCACTCCGACGCAAGGATCTGCATGAAAATGCAGGTCTTTTTGTTATCCGGAAACGGGTGAAAATACGCCGTAAGCGGGGACGGTGTCTTTTGGAATGAAAATCCACGATAAGGAAAGGACAGGAGAAATGAAGGTATTATTTATTGGAAACAGCCATACATATTTTAATGATATGCCGGAACTTTTTGCAGGCATGGCAAAAGATAAGGGAATCCCCTGTGAGGTTACGATGATCGCCCACGGCGGCTGGTTCCTTCACCAGCATCAGAAGGAACCGGAGGTGCGGTTTAACATACTTTACGGCAATTATGATTATGTGGTTCTTCAGGAGCATGCCCATCCCTTCGGGCCGGAAGAGGTGATGACGGAAGCGGCAAAGGAAATCTGCAAATGGATCCGGGAGGCAGGGAGTACGCCTGTGGCCTATATGACATGGGCGGAAAAAGAAAACGAAGCCGGACAGCAGCAGATGACGGACGCCTATCGGAGAATGGCGGAGGAGACAGGTGCTGTTCTGGCGCCGGTAGGGGAAGAATGGTGGAAGTACATCCATGCTCATCCGGACGTGCAAATGTATGCTTCGGACGGACAGCATGCTTCTCCGGAAGGCTCCGCGCTGGCGGCGGAAATCCTGCTGGAAGCCATTCTTACAAAGGAACGGCAAGCCCGGCCATGACGGCCCTGCTAAAGGGAATGCGGGGCCGGATAGTTCTTGTTTTTTAGGAAATTGCCTTTCGCTGCAGGCGGCAAAGGCGTTCGGTATCCGGCGGCCTTTTTTGTGGAGACTTGTAAAAAAGCATACAGATAAGCCTTTCGGACAAAAGCCGCTGCCCGAAAGGCTTGTTTTGATCCATGCTTTGCCATCGTCCGTTATTGCGTTATTGGGATCCTTCGGAGGGCAGGCCGCGGAGCTGTTCCTGGATAAAGGCGCGGGCCCGGGAAATATCGGATGCGTCGGGGCGGCCTTTGGCAATTCCGCCGATAAGCTTCCATGGACCATAGGTATCGTAGCCTTTGCACTGAAAGCAGCCCTGTACGCGGCAGCCATAACTTTCTGTAAGAGAAGAAAAGTCTGCGGCGTATTTTTTCATTCCGGATCCGCTGGTAAGAAGGAGGAAAACCTTTCGTCCGGCCAGCTCCTTCCGGTGCTGCTCCAGAAAGGAAAGCAGGGCGGTATGCGGTTTCCCCATATAAATGCCTGAGGCAAGGCCGATGAGCGGACAAGAGGCCGGAGAAGGCAGGAGAGGAGCCGTTGGAAAGGCAGCCGAACGAGAAAGAGAAGAACAGGCGGTGTCTGAAAGATCCGGGGCGGGGCAGGCGGCATGGGAAAGGGGAACCAGTTCCACCCCGGATTCTTTGTCTATGGCCTGCTTCAGCAGCCTTTCCGTATTGTGATGGTGCTGGGATACGTAGAAAATCATACATTTATTCATGGGATATTCCTCCTGTCAATGCGTTTTCGACAGCCTTCTGGAGTACCAGGCTGGAGCAGGTTGCACCGGTGACGGCATCCACCGGCAGGTTTTGGGTATCGGTAATAACGGCGAGCACCTCTTCTGCAGCCGTACCCCGTTCGTTTTCATGGGAAAGCAGCGTGATGCCGGAAATGCTCCCATCAGTCAGCGTGACTTGTACCTCGGCATAAATATAGCCAGCATCGTATGCACCCGTATAGGTTCCGTCCGATATGTGGGAAAAATCGATGCCCGACAGATGAATATCCGCAACAGCGGCCCGATAAGCTGCGTAATCCATGTAATAAGCTGCGATATGAAAAACAATACCCGACAACATGAGACAGGTAAAAAAACGATGCCAGGTAAGCCGGCGCCGCTTATCCTTACAGATGTGGCAAAGGGTTATCAGCAGGACGAAGGAAAGCAAAACAGCTGCACCGGCAAGATATACGGAAAAATGCCGCGTTTTTACCAGCGGGAGAGTGAAGAAAAGATGGACGGGCAAGAGGATAAGCAAAGCGGCGGATAAAGGCTTATGCAGCTTCATCAGGAAAGCATCGGCCTGTGGAAAACCGAACTTCCTGGTTACGGCTTTGACCGTCAGCAGGCAAAAACAAAGCAGGCATAAAAACCCGGATAAAATCCCCATGTTAACAGTCCTCCTTTAAGGAACGCAGCAGCATACGGAAGCCATGCTGAAGGAATTCCGTTTTATCCATATTCAATCTTTTTATCAGATAACATTCCTTTTCATAGGCCATGGGGATCAGGCTGCCGAGAGAGGCCCATAGGGTAAAAGCAGAAGGGAGGACAGGAATGGATGAGGGCAGGCTGCCTTCCCGGATCCCCTGCCGGAACAATTCCAGGATGCAGTCATTGATATCTTCCCCCACGTCATATAGGAGGCGCAGAATCTCACTGCCGGCAAGGGCCTGGTCATCTACCGGGATATTCCCGAGGATACTGGAAAAATAAAGAGGGTACTGCTCGTAAAAGCGGGACAGCTTTTCACAAATAAGAAAATAACGATGTTCCAGATCCGGAGCCTCCCTGATGCATTCCGCAAGCGCGTCCTTCAGACGGCACATATGGCCATAGATGATATGATTATAGATTTCGTCCTTGCTTTGGAAATATACGTAAATGGTGGACTTGCTGTAGTCCGCTGCTTTGGCGATATCGTCCATGGTAGTCTGGCGGATTCCTTTTTCGGAAAAAAGCTTTTCTGCTGTATCCAGGATGTTTTTTTTATGGAATTGGGTGAGGGCTTCTTTTTTTCTTCCTGTCATAGTGGATCCTCGATTCAAATCAAACTAATATTTTAATTATCGTACTATGAGTTCGAATTTTTGTCAAGGAAATGATTTTGTTTTATAAATTTGGCCGTGATCAGTGGCAACAGTTCAGACGGCCTTTTTCATTTACATTTTTCTGTCTGAAAACAGGAAAACCGCAAGAATGATGAAAAGACAGTTCATGGGATTGGGTATAATAAGGGTTCGAAGGGAGGAAATGCATATGCCAAGCAACAGCATAGGAAATATTGCGGCGGTAATTGATTATGTGGAAGCACATCTTACCGAAAAGCTGGATCTGGACAGAATAGCGGAAGCAGTCCATTATTCCAAATACCACCTGCATCGTATGTTTGCCGATACCATAGGGCTGACCGTCCACGATTATATCCAGCGCCGGAGACTGACGGAGGCGGCAAAGCTGCTTGTCTTTTCCGACAAGCCTATTCTGGAGATCGCGCTCACGGCAGGCTATGAAAGCCAGCAGGCCTTTACCTCAGGCTTTACGGCAATGTATAAGATATCGCCTGGCAGATACCGGGAAAAGGAACGGTTTTATCCGCTTCAGCTGCGGTTTTCTTTAGAAGGGAGTTTTAAAATGCTGGAACAAACACAGAAACAGCAATGGGATATTACCTTTGCCGTACCGGAGGATATTCCCTGCTGGATGGAGCTGGTGCGGCTGGTCATCGATGGGTTTCCCTGCCTGGAGGAAGAAGAATATATCCGGGTGCTCAGGGAGAAGATCCGTACCAAACAGGCTCTTATCTTAAAGGACGGGACTATGGCTGTGGGGATTCTGCTTTTTTCCAGTGAAAACGGTAGCATTGATTTTATGGGCTGCCACCCCTTATACCGGAAAATGGGAATACCCAAAGCATTTCTGGAAAAGGTAATGGGAGAGCTTCTCAGGGGAAAGGATATCAGTATTACCACTTATCGGGAGGGCGACAGGGCGGATACCGGACACCGAAGGGCAGTCAAGGGACTGGGATTTGCGGAAGCGGAGCTGCTGGTGGAATTCGGTTATCCCACACAACGGTTTGTCCTGCACAGAGAGGAGGGCGGCGATGGAAGCCAATAACATCCCCTTCCCGGATGAAATCAGCCATCTGGAACGCGTCAGTGCCATTCTGGAGGAAGCGCTGCAGAAATCGGAGGAGTCCGTCGGACGGCTGGAACAGGAGTATCGGGAGGCAAAACGGTATATGGCGGATAACCGGGGAGAAATCGATCCGCATGAAATGTTCCAAAATGAACTGCTGCTGAAACAGACAGACAGAAACGGCGCTTTCGCCGCAGAGGGAAAGGAAAGGCTGGCCCGCCTGAAGGAATCCCCATACTTTGCCCGGGTTGATTTCCGGGAAGAAGGCAGCAGCAGGGAAGAAATCTTTTATATCGGACGCTATGCATTCCGGCATGAAATGAAGCCGTTGATTTTTGACTGGAGGGCTCCTGTCGCCGGCCTGTTCTATGATTACGAAAACGGTCCGGCAGCCTTTGAAGCGCCGGCCGGCCTTATATCCGGCGAACTTACCCGGAAAAGACAGTTCAAAATAACGGCGGGGGTTATGGAGTACGCGTTGGAAAGCTCCGGCAATGTCCGGGATGAGGTACTGTTAAAGGAACTGAGCCACGCTTCGGACGAAAAAATGAAATCCATCATTTCTACTATCCAGAAAGAACAGAACCGGATAATCCGTAACGAAAAAGCGGAAACACTCATTATCCAGGGGGTGGCAGGATCCGGAAAAACATCTATCGCACTGCATCGGATTGCCTACCTTCTCTACCGGTTCCAGAACCGACTAGGCTCCCGGAACGTAACCATTCTTTCTCCTAACAAAGTCTTTGGCGATTACATATCCAACGTCATACCGGAACTTGGCGAAGAACCGGTATCCGGAACAAGTCTGCCGGAAATTGCCCGGGAACAGCTGGAAAAGGTTATCGTTTTTCTGCCGGAAAGGGATCCCCTTAAGGAAACGGAACCAGACCTGGCGGAGCGGATCCGCTTCAAATCCACCATGAAATACCTCCGGCTGTTGGAAGAGTATAAAAAACAGCTGCCTTTCGCGGTTTTTTCCCCTGAAGATTACCGCTGCGGCTCCTTACTCGCATCAAAAGAATGGATACACCTCCGGTTCCATGCTTATAAAGGACAGCCAGTCAGACGCCGACTGGAGCTGGCTGCGGAAGATATCCGGGAAAAATTCCTGACAGAGAACATAAGAGAGGAAACAATTCCGCGTGTAAAGCAGATTCAAAAAGGTCTGGAAGCCATGCTTGCCATAAAGGATCCCCTGAGCCTTTATAAGGATTTTTACCGTAAAATGGGGATTCCCAATCTCTTTGACATGCCGGCACCTAAAACCCTGGAATGGGAGGATGTCTATCCGTTCCTGTACCTCTACAGCGCTTTGGAGGGCTTTCGGGAGAACGGGATTACCAGGCATCTGGTTATCGATGAAATGCAGGACTATACACCGGTACAGTTTGCGGTGCTGAACGAGATGTTCCGCTGTCCCAAAACCATTCTGGGGGATTTTGGGCAATTCATCAATCCCAATCATCTTCATACGCTGAAGGATATCCGGACGATTTATAAAGACGCGGAGTTTGTAATGCTGAATAAAAGCTACCGTTCCACCTGGGAAATCATCCGGTTTGCCAAACGCATCTGCCCGAATGACTTTCTGGAGCCTGTGGAAAGACATGGAGAGGAGCCGGGAGTGGTTTTTTGTACGGATAAAGAGGAGGAAAAGAAATTGCTTACGGAGGCTGTACGCCGGTTTGAAGCCGGCCCCAATCGTTCATTGGGAATTATTATGAAAACCAATGAGGATACGGAAACTATGGAGGCACTTCTTGCAGGTGTCTGTAAACTGCACCGGATTGCACCGGACAGCACCTCGTTTACCGGAGGTGTGTCCGTGACTTCTATTCAGATGGCAAAAGGACTGGAATTTGACGAGGTAATCCTTCCCGATGTGGATCGGGAAACCTACCGGACGGAGAAGGACAGAGGACTTCTTTATATAGCCTGTACCAGGGCCATGCACAGGCTGACACTCATGTATGCGGGGGAAAGGTCACCCCTTCTATAGAGAAAGGCGGCTTTCGCCGCCAACATGGATTAGGGGGAGGAAAGGAAATATAATACAGGTACCGTCATTCGGAAGGCATTTAAAAGATATTCCATACCGGGAAGCAGAATGTGGGTATTCCGGTGGAATACGGAGCGATTTCGTATTGCTGATAATAAAGGATGCCGTTACATGGTTCGAGATAGAAATTATCCAGACATAAATTTTCGTTTGTTAAAAATGGAAACTCATCAAAATAAGTTCCGGGATTTTCCTGCAGCCTTTCTGCTATTTGCTGTTCGATGCTTTGCCGCAGCCTGCACAAGGAATCCGGGGTAAGAGGATATACGTCACCAAGCTGTATGAATATGCCGTTCCTTAAATTCCAGGTATTAGAGGTTCGTATGGTATTCCCATGGGCTCCGCCGGTGTAGGTATAAGAATCCATGTACAAGCTTACCATGCATTTTGTATTGTAGGTTATGGTGAATGCGGAAACGAATTCATAGCTGTTAAAAGGCCGCTCCTGCGTGGCTTTGGCATCTTCCAGAGCCTGTCGGTATAAAATGGTGCGGCAGTAATCCTCCCTGTCTTTTGCTTCCTTGTAATAAAAATTGTTAATATTCTGAACCGGACAGCAGGATGAGGTAAAGCATGGATAGTTAATAGTGTAAGTGAGAACCGCAATATCTTCATAGTACATGGTATGTTCCAGGGTCATTTTACAATAGGTCTGCATATTTTTTCCTGAAATAATAGTTGTTTTTATTATATGCAGGACCTTTTCATAAAGACTAAGAAAGAACCGTGATATGGCTGGTATAATCTTTAAATCCTGTAATCGTCAGCCCGGGAATGATTGCGCTTTGCTACCATTCTGTTCCAGCGCATAATCTCATTGTTATGGGTGTTATCGTCTTTTTCCATAATCTTAGCCCATTGTCGTGTAACACGCACACCGTCTCCCTGCAAATCATGACCAGCTTCAATGGAAAAAAGCTTTGTTTTTACAAAATGCCATTTCCACCATTCCAATGAATGAAAGTAGTAGAAATCAGGCCACCATTTTTCTGCAAGTTCAGGAGGGACTTGCCCCGAAAATTCTTTGTCGGGGCCCCAGGTCACAAGACCAAACTGCCCGTCCGGACGAAGTAAACGGGCCATGTAATCACTTAAATAGTTATCGGCTGTCCCATAAAACTGAAACGAATTAATACAGACAACTGCATCAAAGAAATTATCGGCATACGGCAAAGCATGAGCCTCCCCATGAAGGGGAATCACCAGATTTTCCATGCCTGCACTGCAAATACGGTCCCAGTTCTCGGATGGACTGACCCATAAATCGTTTGCAAATACGGTAACCCCGAATTCTTTGGCAAGAAAAATGGATGTGAGAGCATTTCCGCAGCCCATGTCAAGCACCCGCATACCCGGCTTTAATATCATTATCTGTGACAAAGACTCCGCCAGCCACAGACATTGGCAGCCCATTTTATTTTCGAATATCCATTCCGGATCATATTTGGCGGATAGCGGATATTTGCCGTCTATAAGCAAATTCATTTTTTCTTCATGAGTCATCCCGTTTTTTCCTTTCACTGGCTGTTTTTTCAGCGAGAATACTTGCCGGCAAAACAGTATCTGTTTTTCAGATGGTATATCTGTTTGACAGGGACGGAACCTATGTATAATAGATAAAGACATTCCGGATTAGGATATTCCCTTTGACAGAAAACAGTGTAACATATTAAACTTGACAACAGTATGTCATATAATTATCAGAAATTCTTTCCACTTGACTTTGACACCGTATCGTAGTTTATAGTAGTGATTATACAAGGAGGTACAATATGGAGAGAATGACCGTAAGCCATGTCTCCAAAACCTGGGAATCTCTGCCCGGATGCTGAAGATCCTGCTTTTGCGGAAACTACAAATACCGGTGCGGCAGATAAAGTTAATACTGGAAAATACAGATGCCCTAGCCGCTATTGAGTTTTTCGGCAGAATATCAGGGAGCCGGATGAAGAAATTACCGCTCTTTCCACTGTCAGGGATATACTCAGGCGATTACTGGAGGAATTGGGCAAAACAACGGCGATTTCGCTGGAAAGCATAATGCCGTCAGACGATATTCTGCTTGCGGATATAGAAGTGCTGGGACTTGTGGAAAACACCATTTAGCGGGAACAGACTTTGGGAAATCTGCAGAAAGCGGACGAAAACCTTTCCCGGATCAATGATGTGCGGATTAGCTGGCTCCCTCCTGCGGTAGTGGCCGCCGCCCGTCATATCGGTGTGGAACCGGAAATGCATGCCAATTTCCTGCTTGACCGTTTTGTCAGGGAAAGCAGGCTGCATATAAAGAAACCGGATTTAAGACTTTTCGGCTTTAACCATCCGAATCCGGCAGACGAAACAGGCTTTCATGACTATGAGGCCCGGGTAACTGTTCCGGAGGATTTGGAAAACCTGCAGCTTGATCGGTTAATGGCGGTTACTCAGAAGGAGAAATTTGAATGATAGAAGTTCAGATGGTGGAAAAACAATTTGATTTTCTGAAAGAGAAAGACAAGCTTTTTATCATAGATTTTACAAAAAAACTGGAAGAACTGGGTTATACATACGGCGGCGAAATCGGCAGCGGCTTCTGTTGGGGAAGGTATATGCTTATCTTCAGGAAGACGAACGTCAAATCCAAAAATGTGACAGCCCGTATTTATATGAAAGAGGATGGTATCGTGCTGCGGCTGTTTTTTAACAAGGTATCGAAGCATGCGGCCTATATCAGCGGCTTGCCTTCGTATATAAAAACTGTTTTTACAGGAGATGATGGGAACTGCAAGCATTGCAGAGGGGATAACTGTAAATTCCGTAAGGACTATGAAATAGACGGAGTGGGATATGAGAAATGTAATAGGACAACCTTCGAGTTCAGGGGGCCGAAAAGGGAAGATATTCCGGATTATAAGAGCTGTTTCAGGAGTTTTATCCTGGGTAAAAGATTTTTCTGTGCACGATACCGGAGGCGTGCTGTTGAATGGACGCCTTCAGAGGAATGATTTGTGGATAAGGATATTTCCGGATGGTGCGGTTTAAGTGTGAAGGAATTATTCCTTTTTCCGTTTTTTCCTTTTTACATATTTTACATAGCTTTCCCGGAGATCATAACATAACTCAACGATTGCAAATAAAAAGTCCAAAATATCTGCCATTGACTTCACCTCAATTATATTATATATGATGGGATTCATTAATCATAGGAAATATTTTCTTAAGATTTTGGGATGGTTTGGTATACTCATAGGGAATAAAAGGTCTGAGTTTATGAAAATACTCGTAAGAGAAAATAGAATATATGTAGAAGATTAAGTGGGGAAGATGAAGGACAACCGAAATGTCATGATTATAGGGGCTGGAACAAAAAAATAGTCTGAAGTTCTTAAAACTGAAACTTCAGACTAAAAAGCAGATAGCGGGAATCGAACCCGTCTCTCCAGCTTGGGAAGCTAGCGTTCTACCGATGAACTATATCTGCATGTGTTAAAGTATAACATAAGGTTTACTATTTGAAAAGAGGGAATTTTATATCTGAATAAAAATAAACGTTATTTGGTTTGATACGTCAGAGAAAGCCGGATAACAGGAACTTTTGTTCATGCTGGTAAAAGACTCTGTTTTACCAGCAGCCCTTAGATACGATATAAAAAGTTTATCTTCCTGTCTCTAATACTTCATCCAGCCAGAAATGCTGCTGACTGGATGGAGTACTAATGAGAGTTTGCTTTTACTCTGCGCAGTATCTGCAGCACGCCATCGTTAAGGTTCGTATCCGCTACGAATCGTGTCATGCTTTTGATTTCTTTTCGGGCATTGCCGATAGCATAACTTAGATCCGCACGCAGCAACATACTGGCGTCATTTAAGTTATCTCCAAAGGCCATGGTTTCCCCGGGAGTTATCCCGTACCGGTTCTGAAATTCGGAAAGCGCAATCCCTTTATCCGCGTTGATGGGGGTAAAATTCATCCACTGCTTTCCGGCACACACCAGCTGCAGTTCCCGATGTCCATGCCATTTCTGATACAATCCCTGATGGGCGATGCCCTCTGCATCCGTGGGATGATACATTTCCACGCTGAGTATACCGTCGTTGGCGGGCAGATCCTCAGGCATCCGCTTCAGTTTAATGATATCCAGCTCATACCCCTCTGTCAGCCATTGATAAAGCTCATCAGCCCCTTCTTTTACATAACCATCTTTCATGGCAGAAATGTAAGTAGTACAGCCCGGCAGTTCTTCTATTTCACGTACTATATCCAGAGCCAAATCCCGGCGTATGGTGCAGCAGGAGAGCAGATTCCCGCGATAAATCGTACGGGCACCATTGTCGCAGATGAACAAAATATCGTCAATTACAGGAGCAAACAGCTTTTTCAAACTGGAATAAGAACGGCCGGAAACAGCGGCAAATAAAATACCTGCCTTTTTCAGCCGGCGGATTTGCATAAAATACTCCGGATTCAGCTCATGGCCTCCGTCCGGAACCAAGGTACCGTCCACATCAGAACAAATTAATTTTATCATGCAGAATACCTCCATCAGCCTTCTTTATAGGAAATAACGGAAAATTATATCGTCCATTGTAGTCTGTGCGGGAAAATCCGTCAAGATGATATTGGAAAAAAGAAGATAGAAATATGAACCATTTATGATAATGTCCTTATATACCCCAAGCGAAAATGTCCCAAC
>NZ_QUES01000036.1:0-64654 GCF_003478085.1 Eisenbergiella sp. OF01-20
GTTGGGACATTTTCGCTTGGGGTATATAAGGACATTATCATAAATGGTTCATAGTTTGTAAGTTTTATGTAAAACACGGCTTGACTTTTACGGTATTCATGTTATTATAAACCCAGTTAGTTCTAAAAAGAACTATATGACGGAGGGCGTATGAATCGAATTATTGATTATCTGATCACAGGCAGAAGCCTTACCAAAGCGTATAATAAGCATCTGGGCGAGGTCAGTGACAGTTACGGCCTGAACCGGATGGAAATAAACGTCCTTTTATTTTTGTACAACAATCCGGGCTATGATACGGCCTCGGATATCGTGGAACTGCGTTCCTTCCCCAAATCAAATGTGTCCAAAGCCGTGGATGCCCTGACAGGAAGAGGATATCTGGAAGGAATCACCGATAAGGAGGACCGGCGGATTATCCATCTGCGGATATGCCCTCCCGCACTGGAAGCGGTTAAGGCCGCCAGAGAACGGCAGGAGGATTTTCTGCGTTTTATATACAGAGGAATTACAAAGGAAGAAAAGAAGGTAGTGGATCACGTGTTATCCGTTATATCCCATAACCTGAAGGAGATGTAGAATATGCTTGAAACGATTATTGTATGTATTATTGCCGGACTCGGAGCCGGCATAGGCACAGGATTTGCGGGAATGTCGGCTGCTGCCGTCATTTCGCCCATGCTTATCACTTTTCTGGGATTTCCCGCCTACGAAGCCGTCGGTATCGCCCTGGCTTCCGATGTTCTGGCTTCCGCTGTATCGGCCTACACCTACGGAAAGCACAAAAACCTGGACATAAAAAATGGAATCATAATGCTCGTTTCCGTTCTTGTATTCACCCTTGCCGGAAGCTTTATCGCATCTAAGGTGCCCAACCGATCCATGGGAAGCTTTTCCGTATTTATGACACTTCTGCTAGGTATCAAATTTTTGGTTAGGCCCGTTATGACCACCAAAGAGTCACAGGCCAATAAGGATACGCGCACAAAAGTCATCCAGTCCCTCGTCTGCGGCGCCTTAATCGGCTTCATCTGCGGCTTTATCGGGGCCGGCGGCGGAATGATGATGCTGCTTATCCTTACAAGTGTACTTGGCTACGAGTTGAAAACAGCAGTGGGAACCAGCGTTTTTATCATGGCTTTCACGGCGTTTACCGGCGCTGTTTCCCATTTTACCATCGGAGGCATGCCCGATATACCCGCTCTGCTGCTCTGTATCCTGTTCACCCTTCTTGGCGCAAGGCTGGCTGCCCGTTTTGCCAACAAAGCCTCCGCAAAAACCCTGAACCGGGCTACCGGAGGCGTCCTTACCCTGCTGGGGCTGGTGATGGTTCTTATGAATTTTCTGCCGGCTTAACAAGTCCGTAGCTTTCGGTAATCATGCGCCGGACATCCTTGTCCGGCACCGTGCCGTCCAGGATTATGGTATTCCAATACCGTTTATTCATATGATAGCCCGGAATTACTGCCGGATATGCTTCCCGCCAGAAACGGATCCATTCCGGATCGCATTTTACATTCACCTGTATCCCTCCGTCCCGTTCATAGATATAGGCAAATGACTTTTTATTTCCTCTGCACCGCATTACCGTCCAGTTTTCATCATGAAAAGGGTAATCCTCATAGACTCCCTTCAAGGTCCGGCAAAAAGCGATAACCTCTTTTCTTGTTTTCATATCTGCGCCTCCCCGTTTATTGCCGGCATTCTCAGAAATTTAAAACCCCCAGATGCTCAAGGAGTATTTTCGTTCCCATCAGAATCAGGATAACCCCTCCTGCCAGCTCTGCTTTCGCCTTAAATTTCGTACCGAACACATTTCCTATTTTAATTCCCAGAACGCTTAAGAAAAAGGTGATAACCCCGATAAAGGATACTGCAGGGACGATGTCCACGCTGAGGAAGGCAAAGGTAACTCCCACCGCAAGCGCATCGATGCTTGTAGCCACCGCAAGAGGAACCATCGTCTTAACCTGAAACGAATCATTCTTACATTCCCCTTCCTCCTCCTTTTCCCGGGACTCCTTCACCATATTCAATCCGATAAGGCAAAGCAGGACAAACGCGATCCAATGGTCGATATTGGTAATCAGGTCTTTGAACTGTGTCCCCAGGAAATAGCCGATTAACGGCATTCCCGCCTGAAATCCGCCGAAATACAATCCGGCGATCAGCCCATTTTTCCAGCTCATTTTCTTCATGGAAAGCCCCTTGCAGATAGACACCGCAAAGGCATCCATGGACAGCCCCACCGCAATCACCATCAATTCCCAAAGATTCATTCTTTTTTCCTCCTCTTTTGCCCCTGTTCCAGCGGTCCCTATCCGTCTGAGCCGCTGCCTTTTTTCTGCGGGCAACGATCCAAACGAACGAACATGCATATTCACCTGGCGACTGCCATACACATGTACCGCCGTCTCTTGTTAAGGAAAGCCATACCAGCCGGGTGCACTTAAAAAAGACCTATCTGCCCCCCTGGGCAGACAAGTCTCATCATTTAAAGCAAAGCCAGATAGCCAGGCTATCAGTATGTTGACTTCACTACACTATCAAGTGCCAACTACTCCCTTATCGTGGAGTTCATCATATCATCCTGATAAAAATAAGTCAATAATGTTCTTGAAAAAATTTCCGGATTGCCTGTTCCCCAGCCTGAAGGGAACCCTGAATCATGGGGTTCTTTCCGCCGCCCCTGCCGTTCAGCTCCTGATTCATTCTTTTACCCAGCGCAGCTACGTCCTTCTCCTGGCTGCATACCACATATTTATAGCCCCCGCTGTCGCTTCCGGAAAAGACAGCGGCAAGTCCTGCCCTCGAAGACACCAGATCCGCAAGCCTGCGCACCTCTACCGCATTCAGCCCTGCTTCAAAAAGGATCGCCTTTTCCTGTCCCTGAGGGATTTCCTTTAAAAGCATTTCAAATAACCGCTGTTTTAAGGCTATATTTTCCTGCTTCAGTTCCTGCATCTGATCCAGCTGTTTTTGTACCGCCTCCCCGATTTCTTCAGGCTTCGCGGACAAAAGCTTGGACACGGCCTTCACATTTTTCTGTTTCGTATCATAATCGTTCAGTGCCATCCAGCCAATCTGCAGGGTAAGGCGGATCCCCGACTTATAGTGCTCGGAAGAAGTCACCTTAATCGGGCCAATTTCCCCGGTACGCTTCACATGCGTTCCACAGCAGGCACATACATCCGCTCCGGGAACGGTAACAATACGGATATCCCCGTCAATTTCCTTTTTGCTGCGGTAAGCAAGTTTCTCCAGCACTTCCCCTGAAGGATACTCAGCAAGTATTCTTTCATCCGCAAGCACTGCCGCATTTGCCTGTTTCTCCGCTTCGGCTATCTGTTCTTCCGTTAAAAGACCGCTGAAATCAACGGTCACAAAATCCTTTCCCATATGAAAACCGATATTATCGTATCCGTACATCCTATGAATCATTCCCGAAAGGATATGCTCACCGGAATGCTGCTGCATGTGGAGAAACCGCCGGTTCCAGTCAAGTCTTCCGTGTACCGTCGTTCCCGGCTCCAGATATTTGGTGCAGATATGCAGGACATAATCTTTTTTGTCCCTTACATCCGTCACTTCCCCCTGTCCCAGATACCCCTGGTCAGCGGGCTGTCCCCCTCCTTCCGGGAAAAAAGCAGTCTCATCCAGAACTACTTCATAACCGTTCTTTCCTTCCACACAGCTTTGCACCCTGGCATCAAACTCTTTTATGTACGCATTTTCGAAATAAAGCCTTTTGGTAACCATCCTGTTTTCTCCTCATTATTCTTCCCTATGAGGCCGGCATCCTGTCTATACCGGAAAGAGCATTCCTGAAAAAACGTACAAAGCCTTCTTTTTGGGAAGCCATGCACTGCAGCTGTCCGTCATCCACAAAATAGCTGCCGGTAACAATATCCACAGATATACAATCCAACGGAAAGCCCTCCTCCTTTTGCTCTTTGGCTCTGTCTACCAGATAAAAACTTCCTCCTCCGATATCCATCCCCTCATATTCATATCGTTCCCCGCTGTTCATCAGCAGGCAAACAGCGTTTCTGTACTCCGCCAGACATTTTCCGCCCAGCCTGCGTGCGATACCTGCATAATAAGCTGTCATTTCCCTGTCTGACAGCCGGCGGCCTCCCACATTGCGCACATGGATCCCCGGCTGCTCTTCCTGCGGCAACCCGCTGATATAAAGTCCGCTGTCACAGGAAAAAACCGGCTTATGGAAAATCCCGTAATAATATTCCGCCTTCAATCTGGCATTTTCCAAAGGAGTTCTTCCTGTTTCCACAGGAACCTCTTCTGCTTTGGACAATTCATTCAGACTTATTAATGTTACATCCAGTTCCTTCAGGTAATCTTCCATCACCGTAAATTTGGCAGGATTTCCTGTCCCATATATTAATTCCATTTTATTACACCTGTCTCCCTTTCGGGAGCTTTTCCTGTGATAGCTCCGCTTCCACAGTAGTAACAGCCATCCGGCCTGGCTGCTTTCCTGACAGCAAGTAACAGTTCAGACAGGTCTGAACTGTTACTGCAGCTACCACTCTTTTTTCAGATCCTCTTGCGCCAGCCCGTACCGTTTGAGAAAATCCTGCATGTCACTTTGGCTTCGGATATACAAGATCTCTTCCGTATACCCTGTTTTTTTATCCCGGAAGCAAGCTACCTTTTCCCCCGTGCAGATGCTGCACCTTAATACCGGTATCTGGTTCTCTCTGTGAAATTCCGGGTAAGTTATATCTTTTTTCTTTTTAAAAAGAGCCACTTGCCTCTCATCCCCTGTTTCAATGCAGTTTCGGCCACCGCAGCCGCAGGAAGGAAACACTGCCGACGCGGTGGCCGCCGCCTTATTCTACCGCATAGTTCAGCTTTACTGTTATCATAGCTGTTTTATATCTGGAACTGGTATCAAATGCGCCGTCGTAGCTGTATTCCCCGGAACCCGAATTCTTGGCGGTAATCTGGAAAACCCCCAGATTCGCACTCAGCATCTGCCCTGTTTTGCTTCCGGTTCCCGCCGCCATAATATCGATTCTCTGCTTGGCATTGTCCGTTGCCTTTTCAATAAGCTCCAGCTTCACCTCATCCAGTTTGGTGCAATAATATTCAGGAGAATTGGAAACAAACTCCACCCCGGATTCAATCAGCTTGGTAATATCCCGGGAAATATTCTCTACCTTATCAATATCCTCAGAGGTTACGGACAGACTCTGATACAGATCATATCCATCCGGATAATCCCTTATATAATTACCGTTTTCATCATATTCCGTACGGTAACGCTGGGAAATATCCACAGAACTGAATACCAGTTCCTCCTCGGAAACCCCGTTTTCCAGCAGATATTCCTTTACTATTTCCGAATCTCTCTTGATGATGGAATAGGCTTCCTTGGGCGTAGCCCCATAAGTGGAAAAGCTACCTCTCCATACTATCAGATCCGATTCAAAATCCAGGCTGGCCGATCCGGTTGCCGTAAGCCCTCCTGCACCGGCGGTTTTTTTATAATTCACCAGGCTGCCGGAAAAAATCATAACACACAAAATAGCCGTAATTCCTGCAATTAAAGCGATAATAATCGCTTTCCAGTCTCCCAGACCGCCCTTTTTCCTGTCCGGTGTGTAATCTTCCCGCTGCCTTCCTGTTTCTTTTTTCTCATCCATTGGCATACCTCCCTTTACTCCCTATATTTTTCTGCTATGCTTTCAGTATAGCAGTGGAGAAAGGAAAAACAAGGAATATTTTCTTAATTCTTGCTGTTGCGGTAACCGTTCAGACAGACCCTTGTGCCCTTTTATCATACGTGGATAATTGCATATAAGTAAGAATCCTGTATGCATCCGTTTTTAAAAATACTTTTTCTTTTAATTCCTTCCAATTGGAGGCCTGCCTTTTCCAGAACCCCCCTGGAAGCCAGGTTGGTGGAAAACGGCTCCGCATAAATACGCACCAGCTTATAGCGGCGGAATGCTTCCTCACACATCTGCTGCACCGCCCTGGTCATAATCCCTTTTCTCCAGAACGGTTCCCCCAGCCAGTAGCCAAGCTCCGCCGATTTACAGTATACGTCATCCTTTCGTATCACGGCTATACTTCCCACCGCTTCGCCGTTCACCACAATAGCCCTGGACAGCTGTGTTTTTCCCTCTTTTTCCATACAGTCCCTGACAAACCACTGCGCATCTTCTTCCGTATAGGGATAAGGGAAGGAATCCCGCAGCCTCCCTGCTATTTTTTCATTGTTGGCGTATTTTGCCACACCGGGTATATGATCTTCTTTCCACTCTTCCAATATAAAATCCATGTTATTATCCTCCGATATCTGATTTCCTGTTATCATTCCTATATCACTGCATACATGTATAGTGATATAGGAACGAATACGATACGTATCTATGTTCCGATATACCGGCCATCCGTTTTATGCCGCGCCCTCCCTCTGTGGTGATGGCAGCGGCCTCTACATGACTTTCGGCCATTTTCCCTTCCATCCTCTTTTCATCTGATATCCCATAGATTCATACATAATATGGAAACCTTCCTTTACCGGGGCTGTTTTTACAGCTGCTGCCCCATCGATTTTACATCTGTGCGCCCGTGCTCTCTCCAACCCGTAAGCTGCGGGAATAAACTGCAAAAAAAACCGCAGAGATCGTCAGAATGAAAACTCTGGAATCCATGCGGTTAAATCCTATCTATTCAGACCACACAGATACAAGCCTCTGCGTACTTGCATCTGCATTATACAGCTACAAGCACCGGAAGTTCATGGACATGACTGCGGGCATCATAAAATCTGCAGTTTTGGTCATTTTCTTATCCATAAATAACTCCTGTACTGTGAAATCTCTTCCAATTGGTATCAGTGTAGCAAAAATAGGCCTAAAAATCAACTCATAACGGAACTTTTTTTAATTTACATCCGGCACTAATGATAACGTATCCGCGTACCCCATATCAATTGCCCACTGTCCTTCAGATTTTACCTCCAGATAGCAGGTTGTATTTTTAGGATTGTTTATTACCATTTGTCCTGCATAGGGGCCGATTGCGCTGGCAAGCAGCTGGCTTGTCCCATCGGAATAATGAGCCCATACTATAAAATTCCCTTTTCCTGAATTGCTCATAGATAAGATAGTACCCGTGGAAGGGAGGGAAAACATCCCGGTAACCTTATCCCCCACGCTGGTCACTGATTTCGTGGACAGGTTAGTGACCGTAGATACGGTTATTGTCCAATTGCCGTCTCCCCGTACATCAAGGGAACCCAACGGCACAGCGGAATTACCATCTGATAAAAGAGTTGTTCCCGCATAAACACCTATGGCATTTACAAGCAGTTCCGTACGCTCATCTGTAATAAATCTCACACTAAAATTACTTTTTCCACCATAGGTACAGGTGATTTTGTAAGCTGTCCCCTGGGGAAGCACTACATTGGGGATCGTTAAATTCCCGTTGCCCGCATATTGAAGTACCGGCACCGCCGCGGGAACGGAGGTATCACTGAAATCGGTGCGTACCGTTACCGGCCCTATCCAGTTTGCCGCCTGAACAGACATCGCCGTACCGCAGAGCAAAGCAAGGGACAAGCCAAAAGCAAGCAGTTTCTTAAACTTATTCATAAAGACCTCCTTATACATAACTGTTTAATACCTTCACCTTTATACGGGCAAATTATAGCACAGGCAGGATCTTCATTCAATTCCCATTAGAAATATTTAATAAAACATTAGGAAAATAAAAAGTATTTGTAAATTAAGAAAACCTTAAAAATATTTTTCATAAGGCTTTTTATTTTTCCCTTATAGTGTATGATAGATTACATGTTTTTTCGTGTGAGGAAGAATACTGTTACTGTTCACTCAGTGCTGTGCATTTACTGCACAGTACGTGAGAAAGTGATTCAAGAGTGCATAAATCCCATCGCCGTAGGCGATTTTAATGGATTTATGCAGGTTACTGGTCACGGAGTGAACAGTAACAGAATACGAGTCCCATATACTGCATATTATATAACGAGGACATTTTTTATGTATATATTCATACTGCTTTTGCTGTTTATACTTCTTTTTCAAGTAAGCTCCTCCGGGCCGGAACACTTCCAGGAGGATCATTTTACTAAAAATTTTGAGTTGCCGCTCCGCGGTTTCTTCACCCTGGTTATTGTTTACCATCATCTGTCCCAATATCTGGACAACCCCGGTCCCTTCCGGGTCTTTCTGGAGGTGGGAATTCTTTGTGTGGCCGCATTTTTCTTTTATTCCGGATATGGGCTGATGAAAAGTGTCCTTACCAACCAGAACTATTTCCGGCACTTTTTTCTACGCAGGTATATAAAAATATTTGTCCCCTTTTTTATTTGCAATATCCTATATCTTTTTGTGTATTATCTGACCGGCGACCGTTTCGGGCTGAAGCTTTCGCTGGAATATGTAAGTGGAATACAGCTTATTAATCCCCAATCCTGGTATATTATTGTAATTGCCCTTTTTTACTTTGTATTCTTTGTAACCTTCCGTTTTACCCGGAACCGGATAATCAGCTTTTTTCTGCTGGGAGTTTTCCAGATTGCTTTTCCCACCTATTGTATGGTTAAGGGGCCGGGTATTTACTGGTTTCAGGGTGAATGGTGGTTCAACTCCAGCAGCCTGTTTTTTATCGGTATCCTTATAGCCCAGTTTGAAAAGCCTATTATGAAATACACACGGAAATGGTATTATCCGCTTCTACTCGTCTCTGCAGGGGCCTTTCTTTATTTCTTCCCGAAATCCGTACAAGTATTGGATAGAATTGAGCCGCTTCTTATGAAGGAACATATCTTTGCAAAAGAGATGCTTGGAAACTGGATATGCTTTATATGGCAGACCCTTGCCGTTATCAATTTTATGATTTTTGTTTTTCTTCTCACCTTAAAAATACGATTTACAAACCGTATCCTCATTTTTCTGGGAAGCCGGTCCTTTGAACTTTATTTAATCCACGGACTGTTTCTGGAGGTGTTCCGCAGCGATAAATTTTATATACAAAGTGATTTTTTATATACAGCAGCAGTACTTTTATTATCGTTGGGCTGCGCTTCTTTCATGTATTACCCTTTTAAAATGATCTCTAAAAAGCTGGAACAATATAGCCTGCAGCTATATAAATGACTTCCGTCAGGCCGGCATATTTACCGCATTCCCTTTCCATCCGATATCCCAAAGCGCTGCTGCCGCCAGCCCTATTAAAAAGATGCCTCCCAGTATGCCTGTGGGATCCGGGCCGAGGAACGGGTTCACCTGACCGTCCGTAAAAAGCATGGACGGCGAGAACAGATCCATCCCGTTCAGCGCCGCATGAAAAACAACACAACTCCAAACCGTCCCTGTCCGGAAAAACAACCAGCCCTGAATAAAGCCCAATACTGTACAGAACAGCACCATGGCTCCAATTCCCGCCACCGGATGACCTGTTCCATAATTAAAACCACAGGCTATTACCGGTGCATGCCATGCCCCCCATATCACTCCGGTAAGAAGCACCGCCTTCCACGGCTCCATAAAATCCAGCAGCTTGGGAAGCAGATAACCGCGCCATCCGGCTTCCTCTCCCAGACATTGCACCAGCCCCATCACAGGATTTACCAATACTGCCAGCGGGAGGGTAGCTGCCAGATACCCTATGTACTCTGCTATGGTTTTACTCCCGCTATCCTGCGCACAAAGAGAGGAAAGCGGCTGGAAGTCTTTGGGGAAAACCAGAAAATAGAACGCCGCGCCCATAAAAGCAAGAAAAGGCGTAATAATCCATATGGCAACATACCATCCCTTGTTTCTCCTGAAATACGGGCGTATAAAGGCATCTTTTTTTCCTTCCCCGGTAAGCAGCCTTGCTGCAAGTGCGCTCAGTCCCGGCGTCAGCATGAGCAGAAGCAGTACTATAGTTTCTCTGCAGCGTATATAAACTGCCCCTAATATAAATAAGAAAATAAGCGTAAACATGCCGAATATAAAAATACGTCTTTTTGTTTCCGTTTTCTGCTCTTTTTCACTTGCCTTCATTTAACACCATCCCTTACTCATTTCTTTCCCACGGTTCTGTTCCCCTCCTCTTAACAGATATCATGATTCCTCCCACCGAAAAAGCAACCGCAAGCAAAATACAGATAATAAACAGAATCATTGTGGTATTTCCATTAATATATTCATCACTCCAAAATCTGAAGTCACAAGGCTGCAGCACAAAAGGCTTTCTGTCTATAATCATATGCAAAATACTGTTGATAAACAAATTATAAATACCGCTGAAGCCCAGTGCCGCAGCTGTCCGGAAATATGGGTGTATGTTCAGATAACGAATAATAATAAGGAGGCCCCATACATATATAAGCCCGGCAACTGCTGTGGGACAGGCTATTGTAAAATAATCCTCCATATTTCCGCTGTAATGCAGGGCCGAGGCCAGAAGGATAAACAGAAGAATCGTATCCGCTGCAATACACAATAATGCCTTATGCCGACACAGGCTTACCGGCAGCGGCAGATTAGGCAGAATAAAAGGCAGAAAGACTACGGAAAAACCCAAAGTTACCGACCACAATGCTACAAAAAACCAGCCTCCCCCGGTATACACAGCGCAGACAAGCAGCAGCAACAGAATGGATAACCAGAAACTGCCCAGTGTCACTGCTGCTTTATACTTTTTCAGGTATAGAGGAAGGGAAAGAAGGCAGAAAGCTGTCAGAATCCCTGCACCTACAATAAAAAACCAGGAAAGCCTGTGCTCTGTTGCAAGATTGGCAATGAAACAAGTAAGCAGTGTAATACCATAGATAACCAGCATGGTTATGGAATAACCCCGGATCATGTTCTGATAGGAAGCCGCCTGCTTTTCCAGCTTTTTCTGTTCCATATCTTCACTTGCTGTAATCAGCTCATGCTCGCTGATCATAAGAACACTGCATATCTGGGATACCAGGGATATATCCGGATAAGATATGCCTCTCTCCCATTTTGATACGGCCGATTCTGTCACAAACAGCCGCTGGGCCATCTCCTTTTGGGTCAATCCGCATTCTTCTCTTTTCCTTCGCAGAAACTTACCAAATGTATCTTTTTCTTCCATCTCTCCAGTCTTCCTTTCTTTCCATGGATCCCCTCTATAGCAAAGGGCTGCTTTTTCTTTCCTTATACCCTTTTATTTTGGCAATGTCAATGAAATCCACTGTAATTGGAACTCGACCGTCAGGCCAGCTGGAGTTTTTCGGGAGTTCCGAGAGGTTGGTATTTTTTTTAATTATTCAAATATGATACAAATATCTACTTTCGCAAACTTAATGTTTAAAGAGTTATTTTTTTTGTGTATTTATTGAAATAATAAATGACTTCAGTATACATTAATATAATTTAGGATAAATATTATATTTTAAACTATATAAAGTTAAAACTTATCACTACTCTTTATAAATATTAATTTTCTTAGTTTTAAATTAAATCAGAATTTAGCTTTACGCTGTGGTTATATAAACACAGCAAGAAAGCTTGCAACAGTTTGTAACTCATCGGGTGTTAAGACAACTTACACATATACCGCCCCTGAAGCTTGTTGCGTTACAGGCACAGCAAGATTATGGAGTGAAAATTCTTGTGCCGTTATAAAATTGGATAATGTCGAAATATTTAGAGTGGGTGGAGGAGACACACTTTACGGTGAATATTTTCCGATCACAGTTTTTCTGCGGGAAGGACAGAGCTTTTCCATTTATTTCAGTAGTGTCAATAATGGTACTAATGATATAAATGCTTTTGCTTTACTTTAAAGCGGCCTTTAATATACAATAATTATCCTTACTTTTGAAAAGGAAAACCCCCAATGATAGTTACGATTTGAACCTCCAGATATCTCTATATTACCAGTATTAGTATCGTAAGATACTAGCCTAAGACCTTGAAAACTAAGACAATCGGTACTACCTATAGGATAATTTGTATATGCAATAGGCATCCATACTATATTGTCTTTTGTGATATTTTTGTAGGAAGAAAAAACCGATGATATATTAAAAATAGAATTCCTAGCCCCTATGCTTGATTGGGAAACAGCATTGATAATTCCAAGATCAATACCATTACCCAATAATTTTTTTGATGCTGCATCGGCACCCAACTGGGCGTAGTATTTTACGTCCGCGCCGCTTCCCTCTGAGATAAAATTCACCCCTCCTAAATTCTGATTTAATTCCTTTCCAGCCAAAGCCCCCATCACATATCCAGTCTCAGAATTAGACGCAATATCGTTAATATTGTCAATTACTCTGCTTTTATCCAGACTTTCATTCACGGCCTGGTTCGTTTTATTTATTTGGCCCTGTCCAAATAGGCTTCCTATCTGGTCATATTCCGTAGTATCCTCAAAGGATACGGTGCCATCCGGATTTTGTATCATCCGATATCTGCGACGTCCTTCCATAGACTCGCTCATAATATCGTCCTTAAAATCTACGGGTAAAATTTCTTTTGCCATTATTAAATACCACCTTTCTTGTTACCTAAACGAAATGCAAGTCTGGGTAATCCGGCCTGCTGCCGTTCAAGTATTTTATACATTTGCAATGTAGCTGTTTCTAATCTGTTACATTCCGTCCAGTCAATAAATTTGCCGTTATCATAAAAACTCTGGGCAGTCCCATAATTATCAGTAAATATATGAGTATTGATTGCATCTACATTTTCTTCCATACGGTTAAATTCATCCGCATAAAAATAGGATGCATAGCTTTCCTTATCTTCTCCCATTTCAGAAATTGAAAAATAAGGATATAGATGAACTGCCCATTCATGTAAATAATTAATATTTCCTTTAATCCTATTGTAATCCGAAATATTAAACGGATCTGTTTTCTTCCAGTCTGTTTTGGGACTTACCCACTGTAATTCAACATCCGCGTTTCTTTGCTGATTATTCCCTGCCAACTTCCATCACCACCTTCCTCGCTTTCATTGCAGCCTCCCAGGCTCCGTTAAATCTGATTTCATTTTGATATCCGCAAATCATAGGATTTTCTCGTTCCTTTAATTCGAGAAAAAAGAAATCATTTGCATCAATTCTGGGATCTCCCCGCATTTTCAAACTATATTCTATATCTCCTAAATAATATGATGCCAGCCATTTTTCCAGATCGGCGGCCTGCTGCCAGGTGCTGATAAGCGGATTTTTCCATACCTTTACTTCTCCTTGGTAATTATGTTTTACGCTATAATAATTCTCTTCCACTTTGTATTCATATCCACTGACTTTACATGTAACAGAAGTTTTATCCATGACACCATTAAATTTAATCGTTGCAAAAAAATTACTATAATCTTTAATATCACAGGTTATGAGGGGATTTTCTAATACCTCGGCTGAAAATCCATAAGAAGCGTTAGTAAAATATACGGTATATGTGTCTGATTCCGGACTTATTACCATTTCTTCCGTACATAAATCTTTTCTTGATTCGGCTGAGTTATGGTAAATTCTCCTCAAGATATCAATAGATTTAACTTTACTCTGCCTTATCCCTGTCGGGGAATCGATTAAATCGGTACCGTATTCAAGTGTATAATCGGTGATATCTCCTATTTCTATGGAATCTACCGTTATGCGGCTATAAGGCTTTCCTTTTGTAAAAATAAATTCCATTTTATCAAATAAAGGAAACTCATCGTGTGATACAAATAAGTCCTCGGGTTCAGTTATGGTAATTACAGTAACCGGATTGTTTTGGTAGAAAGTATGTATTTCAAATGCATCCGGCGCCACATTTCTAAAAGATACCCTTACTCCAAATGCAGTCATAGCTGCCTCAAGGTTTATAGTAATAACCGGATTTGTTACAAAATTACCTGTTTCATTTGCAATACTTTCACTTACATAGCCGGTCTGTAAAAAATCCCCCTTTTTTGAAATAAAATATATACTGCCGTCAACAATTGAAAAATTTTTACTTTCCATGGCATAGGCGTTCTTTGTCTCATTATTCAGAATATTCTGAACCTTGCTGAATACGGTTTGATCATCGGAAGATGCCTGCATTTCCGGAATAAAGGAACCTTGCATATGAATTCTGCATTTTCGGTCATAGGTCAGCACACATCTGCCGGCATTGGCAATCATCTGTAGGGCTTCCGTATGTTTTACTACGGGTATGGGATTATAAACATAAATATTTTTAAGATAAGGATCGATAAAGTATTCTTTTTCATCAACAATACCTGCATCCTGAAGGACATCAAGAGCCAGCTCATAAAGGCTGATTCCTTCTGATCGGTACAATCCTTTATAATATGTTCCCGACAAATAATCGAATTTGTCCGTTGCCGTGAATTTTGCTTGCTTATCATCCGCGGTCCAGCTCTTTAAATAAACTGTATTTTCAGCAATCCATTCAATCGTTCCCATACCATCCACATCATAACCAAAAGCTGCTTTTACCTCCTGCCCCGGTTCCAGAAAAGCTAAGGTGCTGTCCGGATTATCTGCACTATAATATAACTTATGATTATCTACCGTAATACTCATATCCTGGCTCGGTATTGTTTCTGTTATTGGGGAAACAAAATCCTTAAAAGAATATTTTAAGATCTCACCATTGGTAAAGCTGTTTGCTATCCCGCACATAAATTGATAAATCCTGAGTCTTCCCTGTCCCTTACGCATTTTCTGAGGTGTTATCTTAAAATAGGTTGTATTATAAAATACATCTTCGGTAGACCATACTGCTTTGCCGTTATCCGTATAATTATAAATCTCATTCCCATTTTCTATCGTAAAATCAACGGGATAATTTTCACCAAAGTCTATTGTAAGCCCTTTTATATCCAATTCCTGCTGTCTAAAAAGAACATAAATCGTTCCCAGCAGTTCCTCGGTTACCAATCCTTGACGGAAGGCTATATTTTTATCACTTCTTGGAAGAAAGTAGAAATTACCGTCAACTTTTGAAAAATTCTCTTCTCCTGTTGCATATATGCATTCCACCGCTTCCGAATCAAAGGGTCCCCTTACATCAGAAAAATAAGTAAATTGATTTCTTTCATCCGAAATATCGGCGTTTTTTTGTGCCTGGGAATTAACCACACCAATATATATCCGGATATATCCTCTGTTCCGAAGCATATTCTTCATTGACTTTTTATAATTATTACTACACTGCTGCATTATTCCCACCCACAATCTATAAGGTTAATCTGGCAGTTGCGATACCTTTTAATTTGTTTGTCTTTGTCAAGGCTGTATGGTTCTGCACTACGGTTTCCCGGATACATGAACAGTGTTTTTCTATTTCGGGTTTCCGGATCTTCAAAAGTTACAGGGATATAAAAAGGTTTTAACGCCTGCAGCATATTTTCCCATACCTGCGCATCCAGGCAATCCCACTGCATAGAATCCAGTTTATACTGGTTCCTGCCCACAACCTGACCTACAACTGCACCATTAGCATTTATGTTTGATTCTACATTAGTTACGATTGACATCTTGAATCCCCGTTTAGGAGCAGGGAATGCCATTCCGTTCACGAATAAAAAAGCCGACATATTACCTCCTTTCCATACGGCCAACAGGCCATCGCTGCAAGATCAGGCAAAGCTGAAACCATTGCGTTTTCTTCTTTTTTCAAGCGCTTCCAAACCTTCCCTTGTATCAAATATAACATTTCCTTCTTTTTCAAGAATAGCCTGTAATAAATAGTTTTGTTCTTTTAATAAATGATTCTGTTCCTCATTGTTTATCCCCTGTACAACAGCATCCCTGATAGCAGTTGTAATCTGGTCGTTAGCAGCTACTGCAGTTCTGTTCCCTATTGTACCTACCATCTCAGGCAGCCCATTTTCCCGTGCCACAAAAAGTTCTCCTGTATTGGGGTATCCCCCACCGGCAAAGCCTCTTACAGATAAAGCAACACCCCCGCCTATCGTAGACATTTCCTTTTTAACTGACCGGATGGAAGCCTCCATGGAACTACAGATTGTTTTTATCTGGTTATTAAGATTTTGTACAGCATGGAGAACATCACTGCAGGCTTCCCTGACAATCTCTATAAAACTTCTCCATTTAATTCCCCATTCCTGATTGGTTTTTTCCATACCTGTCCTGAGGTCCAGCTGCATAAAACCGAGCTGCGTTTTAACGGAATTACGTATTAGCGTCCATGTAGTCTGGGTAGTCATCAGTATACCCGACCATACCGCTCTCATTATCTGGGAGATTCCTTCTAAAATAATACCCATTTCTTCAGTCAGAATAGTAAGCGGTTCCAGTATCCCCATCCCTATTCCTGCCATACTTTCAACAATAGAATCTGTAAACTGAAGCATCAATTCTGCAAACATCAGCTGAAAATTATAAAATGCGGTTACTATTCCCTGAGAAAATCCTAAAATAGCTGCATTACCGATTTCCATGAACCGTTCCGGACTAAATACCATACTAAAATACGCAAGAAAAGAATTTGCAAACGCATTTATCTGTGCAATACCTTCTTCATTTGATTGAAATGGCTGGAAAAGTCCCATCATAGCATAGTCGCCAATTTCAGACATCTTTTTACTGGGGCTGTTAATGTCAAGGGCATCCTTAAATCCCTGCAAAAAACTGTTACAGAATTCACCAACTGATTTTTTCAATCCTTCCCATGCATCCTGTATCCCCTTCCATAATCCATTGATAATCTCTTTTCCTGTTTCTATGAATTTTGCAGGCAGCTCTTCAAAAAAGCTGATTAATGTATCTGCAATTTCCGGTACTTTCTCTTTAACAAATGCAACGAAATCATCTTTCCATTCCCCTACCTTTTCAAGAACAAGCGTAACGGCTTCGTAAATCCTTCCCGGAAGTCCCATGAACCACTCCACAATATTCTCAATAATTTCGGGTATTTTTTCACTTAAATATTCATAGAGACCTTCTGCCCAGGTGATGATGGCGCCAAGGGCATAACCAAGAGCATACCCTATCTTTTCCGGAAGTTGGGCAAACCAGGAACCGATAGACTCAATAAGTTCCATAAATTTGTCAGGTATCTGTGCAAAAAACGGAAGTACGGTGCCATTCCACCATTCAGCTATGGCCGTCCCCACGGTTGACAGTGTCCCTTCAAACCATCCTAATAATGATTCACCAATTCCTCCGAATATTTCCAGAAGTCCATCCCCAATTGTTCGGAGGCCTTCCATGAATTTGTCTCCATCGAGAGTAAAAATTCCTGTCAGTACTTGTACAACACCAGTAATAACATCAATAATTCCCCCCAGAATAATACCGAGGGCTGCAAATTGACTGGCAATAATATCGATAGCTGCACCAGCTACAATACCAAGAAGTACTGTCATAAAAGAAGCAAAAGCTTCCACAATAGTTTTTAAACCGCTTTCCTCATAAAATTCATAAAGTGAGCTGCCTAAGTTCTTGATTTGCTCCCATAAGGTTCCAATAACCTCACTGATTTTATCAAATGCATTCATGAAACTATCTTTTACTAAATCAAAAGCCAGCTGTACTGCATTCCGAAATGTTTCGCTTGTTTTCCATAGATCCATTAAGGCAAGGGCGAGGGCAGCTATAGCCGCAATAATACCTACAAAAGGTAAGGATAACCCTGATAATGTTGTACCGATAGATGCAAGGGCTCCTCCTCCGCTTCCAAATACGCCTGATATTATCGGCCCCAACCCAGATAAATTCTTTTTTAAGTCTATAATACTTTGACCTGTCTGTGAAAGCGTGCCTATTACCCCGCTGATATTCTCCAATGATAACAGTCCGCCTGCAAGTTCTCTGAATGCTCCTCCAAAATCCCCAGTCTGCATAGAAGAAGCTATTTTTTCCAGACTGGGGACAATAGCACCTGCCATTTTTCCTATAGAGTCTGAAAAAGTGGTAATATTTCCATCAATACTACTGATTGCATCCCCAAAAGTTTTAAGATCCGTTACAAATGTCTGTATCTTACTAACGTCTTCTTCATTTTCTTTTCCCATGAATCACACCACACTTTCATAAGGCGCTCATGGGCGCTCAGTGTCATTTTGTTTCTCTTTATTCTCAAATCTCCTGTTGTATTCTTCAACCCACAACAGAAATTTTTCTTCTCCGCTTATCTGTGTCTCATTCTCAAAAATAGCAAAAGGTTTTTGGGGGTATCTATGCTTCCGTCCCCCAATCGCAGCCGCAATTGATGCCATTTGGTACTGTCCCTGTATCCAGGCATACCAGTTCCCCAACTCCATTTGTTCTTTCCTCTTTTTTTTATAAGAATCCTGATAAATATTAATAATACGCGGATTCATATACCAAAAAGAATCAAATGAAATTCCGTATCGGATAGCTGCCGGCAGCCATACTTCATATATAACCTGACTATATGAGGTAAATTGCCGTTTTGGATAATGTACATCTTCTTCCTCAGTATAATTTATTATTCCTTCTGTTCTCTCCCCAGAAGCTTCCTGAAAAAACCGCTTCGATCCACCGCCAAAGTAAAACTTTCATAAATGCTATCCAATGAACCACCGCCCATAATATGCTGTTCTATCAATCTTTCAGCTTCATCTCTGCTACAGCCCGCACAAATTCCCACAAAAGCTGTTGCAACAGAAAAGACCTTCTGCTTTTGAAATAAATCAATGATAGAAAATCCCATATCCTCCATTGCTACCATATCTTTAAAACCTAACTGGGGAACCTCATATTCTTTATTATTTATTTTAATACTCATATTTTGCACGCTCCTTCATTTTATTGTTTATAGGAAGCCGGACAACCGGCTCCCTAATGGGTTCAGATATTATTCCTTTGCTGCAACAGTAATACGTGTTGACGGTGATACACTGATAGTCATCTCCCTGACTCCGTTTACTTCGCCTTCATTTATAAATACGATGTGCTGCCCGCTCCAGGACGCAATACCATCGGCACCATCTGTCCCCATGCTCAGTCTGTACTGGCCTGGTGTACCTGCCTTGGCATTCACTGCCGTATACGCTTCAAATGTATAGTTCGCCAAAAACTCCATGGCTTCCATGGTCTGTACCCCCGGGACAAAAGTCTGGGTCTCATCTTCCAGATCCGTTGTTTCGATCTGTTCCGGAGAACCGCCTAATGCCGGATAAGATTTAATTGTGCATAATTTTGCCCAGCTTGTTCCATCCGAACTGAATTCTAAAATTGTTCCCATTGTACTTAATGCTTTTTTTACTGTCATGATTTTTCCTCCTGATTTAAATTAGTATATGTAAACCTTAATCAGAGTCCATGTCTGCGGTTAAACTGGCCTCCGGAAATTTAAAATTCCTGTTAAGGGGTTTACCTATTATTTTCTATATATAATCTCCATCTGCAATAATCCTGCTATACACTGCAGTCAGTGAGAGAATGCTGCTATCATTTATTTCTGCCGGCTGTTTCCATCCCTGGATTCTGTTAAAAAACATATTTCTCATAGTGTTATCCACTTCACCCGCAATCCGGAAACCATCCTCCGGATTTCCCTGATATTGAATATGTAACTCTATAACCGGCTTTACCGCACACTCCTGGTTATCCATATCAACTACAGCAACCGGATTTTCTGTTTGATTTATCCATATATAAGGAAATTCTTCCGGATTAGGTATATAAGCCAGACTGATATTATTACAAACTGTTTTTAAATCCTTCTGCATACGAACCAGAATATCCATTCTTTTATCAATCATATTAATCTCGTTCCTTTCCAGACTGCTGGTTTTTCTCAATCCGGTTCTTGGGAGTAAACAGATATCTGTTTTCTGACGTATTAAATACGTTCATACCGCCACATTCCGTTTTTGGACATTTTACTTCTCCCCTGCCTTCAAATGTTCCAAGCATTCTGCCGCAGCCTCCGCATCTTACTTCCACCAATCACATCACCTCTTTTCATCTAATTACAATAATTTTTAGGAACGGTACCGTTTCTCTCTTTCACAATTGTAGAATAACAAAAGTTAATGTCCTTAAGGTGGTCATATTTTTCTCTCTCTGTCCAACAGGTAGAAAAAATATCTCCGATAGTCATAAAATGTTCTTTGACAACAGGGGATTCCCATAATATCCCGTAAATACCAAAAAGGTTCTTCGTAACAGACGGATTTAATTAAATACTGCTGTAAATCCTGGCTGGCCTGTCTTGCAGCATTTTCCACAATATGACACTTACTTTCAAGCTCTTCCTTTCTTCTCTTGTCCGGAATATCCTCTACACTGACCCCGGAGAATGTCATACTTCCTGCCGGATTCTTAAGTCGTTTTAAATTGCTTACCCATTCCGGATATTGTTCACAAAAACCGCTTAATTCTTTATATCGTTTTCCGCTGATTCCATATTTTTCAAGGCTCAGTTCCCGTTTATTCATAATATTCTCCTTCCTGTTTTCCATTGAACTGTTAATCAATATATACAGAAATACTGTACTATTCAAAAATAACACAGTAATTCTGTATAGTCAAGTCCTATATACAGATTTACTGAACTTTATCTTTACACCAACACAGTTTTACTGTATAATTTTCAATAAATAATGGTAAGGAGAAAATTAATGACTCAACTTGGAGAAAATATTAAGAAATTCAGACTCTTATCTAATTTAAAACAGGAAGAATTGGCTCTCAAACTGGGAAAGTCAAAAAATGTTATATCCAACTGGGAAAGAGGCGATAATAAACCGGATGCGGATATGATTGAAAAGATGTGTAAAATATTTAAAATTGAACCTAATCAGATATATGGCTGGGATACGATGACGGAAACAATTGCCGCTCATTTCAGCGGTGATGAATACACACAAGAAGAATTGGAAGAAATCAGGCAATATGCCGCTTTTATTAAGAGCAGAAAGAAATAAAGTCCGTTTTATAGTACTTCATTTATGCTATAGTAACGTATTATATATTAGTGCGGAGGAATGGCAACGAGTGAATGAATATGAAGAATTAACTCAAAAAGCGGATGATGAACATATAGAAGTCATTACCTATCCCTTTCAAAGTGAAAGGATCAAAGGACTTTATATAGACGGAACTATCACTCTGAATGAAAACATAACTACTACGTCAGAACGGGCCTGCATTCTTGCAGAAGAACTGGGACACTATTATACTGCCTCAGGTAATATTATTAACCAGAACATTGATGAAAACCGAAAACAGGAATTAAGAGGACGTTATTGGGCTTATAATGAACGAATCGGATTATCAGGAATTATACATGCCTATAAATCGGGCTGCAGAAACCTTCATGAAATGTCTGTTTTACTGAATGTAACCGAAGAATTTCTGAAGGATGCCCTTGCTGTTTATCATTCTAAATATGGAATTTATGCTGAAATAGAAGAGTATATTATTTTGTTTGAGCCTGCACTTACCGTTATTGAAAGATTTGGGTATTTCTCTGATTAGTTGCAATGAAATTACAAAAATGTCTTCCGTTTATAAGCGGAAGACATTTTTGTTTCAGAATTATGTGGTAAACTGCAGGCAAACCACCGCCCCTGCCTCATAAATCCACCGTTTCTCCAGTTTCCCCGATTTATCATCCCTCTCAAACACCACCAGATTATCGCTGTCCTGATTCGCTGCCAGCAGCCACCGGCCGGACGGGGAAATCTGAAATCCCCTGGGATTCTTTCCTTCGGAAGATATCCACTGCACCCCTTCAAGAGTCCCCCTGTTATCCACACGGTATACTCCTATGCTGTCATCCCCCCGGTTTCCCACATAAAGAAATCGGTTATCCGGAGACAATGCCACTCCTCCTGCCGTGCTTCTTTGTATCTTCCCACTCCTTTCCGGCAGACTGGATATCATCTGCTGCAGAGTGATTTTTCTATCCTCTTTTTCCCACTCCAGCACCGCAATCTCATTACTCAGCTCACAGGTCACATACACTTTCTTTTTATCCGGGGCAAAGGCAATACTTCTGGGCCCGCTTCCCGCCGGAAGAAAAACAGATGCTGCACATTCCATTGCGTCACCGCTCCTATCGGCCTCCAGACAGGATATTTCATCGGTTCCCAAATCCGCAATCCAAAGGAAATCACCTTCTATAGCTGCGCTATGTACATGAGGTTTCTCCTGGCGGATGGGATTGCGCAGCCTCTCCCTGTTGTCCCGGTTCTCTTTTTCCCCGAACCTGTGGACAAGCTGCCAATCCATCTCAGAAAGGCTTCCGTCCTCTGCAAGACGGAAACGGCTCATGCTGCCGCCGTTATAATTTGCCGTATAAACAAAACAGCCCCGGCAGTCAGCGCTCACATGGCAGGGTGCCGCCCCCATGACGGGAAGGATATTTTTCAGCACAATTTCCCCTTCATCTCCCAACTGGTAAGCACTCAAAGCCCCGCCATGGGTCCCCTTATAATCATCCAGTTCATTCACCGCATACAGCATCCTGCGATCCGGGGAAAAAGCAATCCAGGAAGCATTGAGAGCCTGTCCGTAAGCCCTCTTTTTTTCCAGCTTTCCCGTCTCTTCATCAAAGCTCCACAGACATATCCCTTTTCCGTTGCCCTGATAAAACGTTCCGTCACCGGTCAGCACAGGTGCATTATAGCTGCCCGTATATAGCCGGATTTTCCCGTTTTCATCTGATTTCATTTTAATCGTCTCCTTCCAATACCTGATACAGATAGGCATTTCCCTTTTTGCCCACCCGTTCCACCACCTGCGCATAAGTCAATATATTCAGTACTATCTGAGCCAGATTGGCCCGGATATGAACCTCCTTTGCAAACTCCTTTACGGTAAAAGGCTCCGGGATACCATAGGGAATCAGCTGAAGATAATCCCTGGGACAGTCAATTTCCATGACATCCACCAGCTCCAACGGAATTCGGTCATATCTGGAGGATCCCTTTTTCTTATCCCTGCTCCATCCGTTTAACAGCCGGTATTCCTCCATGTTTATAAACACCAGCTTCAGATGAAGATTATCATCCAAAAGAAAATTCTTGATTTTATATAATTCCTTGAACGCACCATAGGCATTCCCTTTAACCGGCGATTTTCTCCGGCCGCCAAACTCCCCGGTTTCCTCATCAATCCATATCAGCCACTTTTCATAAGGGATAGGGTAAATAATGGTTACCGGATAAAGAGGAAGGAATTTGCGCAGCTTATCCCTCATCCGGTCAAAGCTTCTCGTCTGTATCTCCACAATTTCCGTCCCGGTATAGATGTCAGCCACGCTTCCTTCGATGGGTATTTCATGCATATCCTCATCCGGAGCATAATAATTTTTCAAAACCGCATGGACTGTTTTTTCCGACAGGGTTCCGATCCCCTGCCGTTCCCTCACCGTTCCCACAATCTTATCCCTGGCCCAATCAAAGCGTTCCTTATCGGTCACGTCATTCTATCCTTTCCCATATCCTGACTTTTCTATTACGGATCCACATCCTCACAGCTTCACTCTTCCTATCATAACCTACTTCTTGTGATTTTGCACAATTTTTGTTAAATTTGTGCAAAATAAATTGCTATTTTCCAGAAAAATACTTATACTAAGAGAAAGAAAACTTGTGTCGCATAAAAGCGGCGGAAGGGAGTAGCCTATGAAAATGCTCTTAGCTATTGTGCATAATGAAGATGCACCTTTACTTATCAATGAACTGAATGAAAAGAAGTATTTTGTTACCAAACTTGCCACCACCGGCGGCTTTCTGAAAAAAGGCAATACCACACTTCTTCTGGGTATCGAAGATGAAAAAGTGGATGCGGTGTGCGAAATCATCAAGCAGCATTCAGGCAAACGTCAGCAGATCATGTATACGCCCCCGGCTCCTTCCAATTGTAACGTATATCCCAACGCAGTTTCCAGCGTACCGGTTAATGTGGAGGTGGGCGGTGCCACTATCTTTATCATGCCTGTTGATGATTTCAGAAAGGTTTAACTTTCCTTTGCATGTATTTTAACAAAACCACAGCTCTTCTGCCGCTGTGCAGAAGGCGCTGTGGTTTTTTATGTTACTTTTCACTATTTCTGCCTGTCCTGATTAAAATACTTATGAATTTCCTTTTCCAGTATTTCTTCAACCAGTTCCTGCATTTGGGCAAGCTTATCCTGATAATTTTCCCGGGTAAGCCGGTAATTGTCTTCTTTCATCTGTTCTACCATATACTGGTTGATCCCGGCTGTAAAATGAACCGGATCCATATAATTATCCAAATCCAGGATAATCTCCCTGTCATTCTGGAAATAATACATCCTTACATTCTCATAATCCAGCAGTCTTTCCATAGAAGTGCGGGCCGCGTACATGGACTGCCCTAATTCCCCGCTTCTGTACATATTATCCCACCACAGCATGGAATAAGGGGGATAAAAAAAGGTAAAGGTGGTTTCCGGATGCCTTTCCACCTGTTTTACCAGAAGATCCACATTGCCGTCCACAAAGTCTTTATATTCTTCTTCCGCCTTCCCAGGCTGTATTACGTCCGGCCGGTTATAATTACGCAGCGCCTCTTCCCTGCCGAAGGTTTTGTATTGTGCCCAGTTATAAGAGGTCCCTTCGTCGTAAGGCTCCAGAAAGGTTTCCGCCAGCATATACGGGATATCCTCAAAAATCACATCTTTATTCAGCACATACTTAACATCCGTAAACAGATTGTTGTCATACAGATACAAAGGCATGGATTCATCCGGAAATACGGTATCCGGATCCCCTCCCAGGGCAAACAAATCCAGACTGTAAAAAACAGCTTTTATTTCCCTGTTTTCAAACCCCTGCTTCAGATAATAGTCCAGCTGGGCCGTTATCCCGGAGCTTTTTATGGCTTTTACCGTAGTGACGCCAAAAGCATCATCAAACCATCTGTTATTGAAATTCTCCGCCGTGGAGGATCCCAAAATCAGGCTGTCATAGGAGAAATTACGAATAGTCCCTATACTTTGGTATTCCTTTTTGGTCAATACCGCTTTTAATGGACCCACCGGCTCATGATAATGAAAAAAGGGATCAAACAGGATCACCAGCCCTGCGGCCAGAACCAGAAGGATTCCTGCCGTAACCGCATAATTTTTAAGAAATTTCTGATACATAGTGTCTCCGCTGTTTTCGAGGATAACCGGTCAAACCCGTTATCCTGCTAGAAATTAAAATAAACAAAAGTACTCACCCCGGACAGGGACAGGACGGACCAGACAAAAAGAAAAGCCAACCCAAAGGTAAAGGAAAAGGTAATCTTCTTTCTTTCCACCTGCTGCTGCGTTGTTTTCTGTGTAAGCACCACAACACAGATTCCTGAAATAAAAAGCATAACCGCCAGCTGTGCGGTTCCTACCAGCCCCGGCGCAGCTATAGACAGCGCTTTCGTCACAAGATAAATTTCAGAAGGCTCCATAGCGGCCGCCAAAGCCATTACCGAACCATTATACTCTAAGGAAAATATCCTTCCCATAATCCGAAAGCCGTCTCCCAGACTGTCCGCCCGGAAAAAAACAAAGGCGGCACATATATAAGCAAAGGTAAGAGCTTTCGCCAGCCACTTTTTTCTCACCTTTACCAGTTCCAGGCTGTTAAAAGCAACGCCGATCCCATGGAGAAGCCCCCAGAAAACAAAGGTCCAGTTGGCACCATGCCACAGTCCGCTGACCAGAAAAGTGATCAGCGTATTCAGAATCGTCCTGGCTTTTCCTTTCCTGCTGCCGCCCAAGGGAAAATAAACATAGGTCTGCAGAAAGGAACTCAGGGTAATATGCCATCTCTTCCAGAAATCCTTTACCGATTCCGCCTTATAGGGGGAACGGAAATTCTCCGGTATGGTAATACGGAACATTTTCCCGATACCGATAGCCATATCCGAATAGCCGCTGAAGTCAAAATACAGTTCCAGGGTATAAAAGCATGCCACCGCAAGACCCGAGATGCTGTCCAGGGAAGCAATATTAGCATATCCGTAATTAACTGCCAGTGCAAGCGTATCTGCCAGAAGCACCTTTTTGCCCAGCCCCATGGTAAACTGCATCACGCCTTTTGCAAAACTTTCCGCATCGAACCTCCGCAGGGCTTCCTCACGGAACTGGGAAACCGTCCCCGCATGAAGTACGATGGGGCCTGAAATCAGGGAAGGAAAAAAGGTAACGAAGCTCAGGTAATCCAGAAGCCCGTAATGGGGCGCTTCCCCTCTGCACCGGTCAATGAGATAAGACATCTGCTGAAAGGTGAAAAAACTGATTCCAAGAGGCAGGATAATAGTTTTTAACTGAAAATCCGCATGGAAAAGAGCGTTTACATTTTCCAGGAAGAAATTACAGTACTTAAAATATCCCAGCGCCCCCAGATTTCCCAGACATCCCACAGCAAGGAAAAGCTTCCGGCTGCGGGGTGTGTTTTTGCGGAACAGCAAGGCACTGATACCATAGTTAAAAATACAGCTTCCCGCAATAACCCAAAGAAAGCTTATATTATAATAAGCATAAAACCACAGGGACATCCCAATCAGAAATCCCTGCGCCAGCTTATACTGCCTGCACCGGTTCAGCAGGAACCAGCCCGCCAAAGCCAGAGGCAGAAACAGAAACAGAAAAAAATAGGAATTAAAAAGCATGCGTTCCTCCTAAGAAACCAAAGCGGAATCCGGTTCCTGCGGTGTCTTGTCCTTAGAATACAATATTTTCAGTATAATCGGTGTAAGAATGGAAGAAAATACAATCAACAGAATAACCGCCGTAAAATAAACGGAATTCAGCAGACCCACATTCAGGCCCTTCTGCGCCACAATAAGGGCCACTTCCCCTCTGGTCATCATACCCACGCCGATTTTCAGGGAATCCGCATTACTGAATCGGCATATTTTCGCCATAATACCACAACCCACAATTTTTGTAATAAGTCCAACCAATACAAAACATACGGCAAAAAACAGAATCGACACATTCATATCCCCGATATCCGTTTTCAGGCCAATGCTGACAAAGAAGATAGGCCCGAAGATCATATATGAATTAATATCCATTTTCCGCGCAATGTAATCCGAATCCTGAATGGAACACAGAATGAGGCCTGCCACATAAGCACCTGTTATATCCGCAATACCAAAATACTTTTCTGCAATAAAAGCCATGGCAAAACAAAGAGCCAACCCTAAAATGGGGATTCTCCTTGTGTGGGGATATCTTTTGTCCATCCACTTAAATATGATGTAGCAGACAAACCCCACCCCTATGGCAAACAGGAAAAACAGTACCGTATCCATAACCACAGTTCCCGGATTGGATTCCGGATTTTTAAAACCGATAACAAAAGTAAGTACGATAATACCGATAACATCATCGATGATTGCCGCGCTCAGGATGGTGGTCCCCACCTTCCCCTTCAGTTTTCCCATTTCCTTCAGGGACTCCACCGTAATACTCACCGAGGTAGCCGTCAGGATTACCCCCATAAATACCGCCTTATAGAATGCTTCCGACCCCCAGGGTGTAAGCCCGTAAAATCCCATATACAAAAGGGAACCGCCGATAAGGGGGATAAAAACCCCGCAAAGCGCAATAAGCAGGGCGATTGGCCCTGTTTTCATCAGATCGCGCAGGTTGGTTCCCAGCCCCGCGGAAAACATCAGCAGAATAACACCGATTTCAGCCATCTGCAGTATAAAATTGGACTGCTCCACCATACCCAGCAAACTGGGACCCAGAATAAGGCCCGCCACAATTTCCCCTACCACCTGGGGCGCTTTACATTTTCTTGCCAAAATAGCAAATATTTTTGCAGCAACGATAATAATTGCCAAATCTCTGAACACATTATAAGCTTCCATCATTTCCTCCCTCATTGTTTCTCACTGACTACAGTCTGTTATTTCACAGGGCAACCAACACCGGATCCGGATATGGGAACACAAGATGCGCAGGTGCCGCCGCCTTCCCCGTAGGGTACCGGCTATGCAGCACCTGCGCTTATTCCCTTCCGTAATAACTATCCGGCTTCACCCGTATTAATTTGCGGCCCGGATAAAGCGTTCCACTTCTTCCCTGTCCGGCATAACGCGGAGCGCGCCCTTTCTGGTTGTTACAATGGATGCGGCCGCATTGGCAAAGGTAAGCATTTCCCTAAGCCTGCCCTCATCCAGATTATCAAGGCCGTACGTTAACAGGTAATGCAGGCAGCTTCCTCCGAAGGTATCCCCCGCCCCTGTGGTTTCAATGGTGCTTTCCTGAAGGAACGGTGCAACCTCCACCTTCCAGTCCTTATAATAAGCCCTGCTGCCATCCCTTCCCATAGAAAGGAGAATCAGAGGGATATCATAATCCTTTCTCAGTCTGGCTATTCCTGCATCGTAATCCTCTTCTCCGGTAAACCACTGGATCTCATTGTCAGATATCTTCAGCACATCACATTGCCCCAGCCCATAAGCCACCTGAACCCTCGCATCCTCCAGGGAATTCCACAGGGGAGGGCGCAGGTTGGGATCAAAAGATACCACTGCCCCGCTTTCTTTTGCCACGGCAATCGCTCTCTTCGTAGCTTCCCTTACTCCCTCATGGGTCATGCTGAGCGTTCCGAAATGAAATATCCTGGATTCCTTTATCAAATCCTCATTCACTTCCTCAGCGGTAAGCAGCATGTCCGCCCCCGGATTCCGGAAGAAAGAAAAATCCCGGTCCCCATCCTCGAAGGTCTGTACAAAAGCAAGAGTCGTCCTGGCATTTTCATCCACAATAAGGTTGGAGGTATCGATCCCCACCTCTTCCAGAGTAGACTTCAGCTTCAGGCCAAAAATATCCTTCCCCACCTTCCCGATAAAAGCGGTAGGATGTCCGCACTTATTCAACATAGCCAGGACATTGCAAGGCGCCCCTCCCGGATTTGCCTCAAATAACGTATTCCCCTGTGCACTTTTTCCATTATCCGTAAAGTCAATTAAAAGCTCGCCTAATGCCGTTACATCGAATTTTTTCATATATGTTAGCCCTTCCTTATTTTTACAGCCCGTTTCAGCTGATTTTATAGATTTATTCTATCAGTTTTTATAAAAAATGGGAACCCTTATCATTATCTTAATTTTTTCTAAATCCTTTCTGAAACACAAGAAATTTTCTGTCAATATGTTATACTATGGGTATCACAAAATAACCGTCTTTTTTATTAAGAAAGGAAGAAGAACAATGGATATTACCGAAGGAATCAAAAAAATATTTCTGGCAGGCGTTGGAGCCGTAGCCACCACCGGAGAAGCTGCCAAAAACCTGATTGACAATCTGGTGGAAAAAGGAGAGCTGACTGTAGAGCAGGGTAAGGTTCTCAACGAAGAACTCAAACGTACCACCAAGGAAAAAATCAATAAGCATGTAACTGTAAATGTGGTTAATGAGTTCAAGGATGTTTTTTCCGCAGTGGACAAGATGTCCAGGGAAGAGCTGGAAGCCCTGAAGGCAAAGCTGGATGAACTTAAGAATGCGGCTCCTGCAGAGGAAGAAGCCAAAGAGGACTGCGCCTGTGAAGAAGAGTGCTCTTGTGAAGAAAAAACCGAAACCTGCGACGGGAACGACTGTGACAACAAATAACCAGCAGCAAAATGATGCCTCCGGTATCCGTCTTAAAGAGATACTGGGGGTTCTGAAAAAGCATCATATTACATCCGGTATCCAACCGGAAAAGCTCCGGCAGATATTGGAGGACTTAGGCCCCACCTATGTAAAACTGGGCCAGATTATGTCCATGCGATCCGATATGCTGCCGGAGTCTTATTGTAAGGAGCTTGAACGGTTAAGAACCGATGTGAAGCCCCTTCCTTTTCATGTCATAAAATCCGAAATAGAGAGAGAACTGGGAAAGCCTGCGGAAGATGTTTTCCGTGAAATATCACCGGATCCTCTTGGCTCTGCCTCTATCGCACAGGTTCACCCGGCAGTTCTGGAAAATGGGGAGCAGGTGGTCATCAAGGTTCAGCGGCCCCGGATCCATGAGATTATGGAAGAAGACATCAAGCTGATGCGCCATGCCGTTTCCCTCCTAAAATTCACCATAGGTACGGGGGAACTCATCGACTTCCGTACCGTCCTGGATGAACTGTGGAAAACCTCTCAGGAAGAGATGGATTTTCTGAAAGAGGCCGCCAATTGTGACACCTTTTTCCAGAACCAGAAGGATATTAAATATGTGACCTGCCCAGGCGTTTACCATGAACTCACCACTTCTCACATTCTTGTCATGAGCTATGTGGAAGGGATTCAGATTGATCACATGGAGGAGCTGGAAGAACAGGGCTATGATATGACCGAAATCGGCCGCAAGGCCGCAGAAAACTACTGCAAGCAGATACTGGAGGACGGTTTTTTCCATGCGGATCCCCACCCTGGTAATATCCGTATTTCCGGCGGGCAGATCGTCTGGCTGGATTTGGGGATGATGGGCACCCTTTCCTCCCGTTACCGCGCCCTCTTTAAAAGAGCCGTGACCGCAGTACTGAAAAACGATATCTATGAACTGAAAAATGTACTTCTCGCTCTCGGCGAAACCAAAGGACGGATTAATCATGCACACTTATATACGGATATCGACGATATTGTGAGCAGATTTCTCACTGCCGGCTTCGGCAGCATGGATGTGGGTGATTTAATAGAAAAGCTTCTGGACATGATAAAATCCCATAATATAGCCATTCCTCCTGATATCACCCTTCTGGGACGAAGCATGGTAACCATGGAAGGAATGCTGTCCGCCTGTTCTCCTGAGGTAAATATGTTCCAGATCCTTTCCGGCCATATGGCTTCCATTCTCATGGACGATTTTAATCTCCGCCATGAAATAAAGCATAATGCCCGGCTGGCCTATTCCTCCCTTTCCAAATCTCTGGAAATCCCTGCCCAGCTTTCCGATTTGCTCAGCATCACCAAAAACGGGCAGACCAAGCTGAACCTGGAATTCACCAACGCGGAAGAGGCCGGCAACAGGATTCAAAACAGCGTACATTCCCTGTCTCTTTCCATACTGACGGCCTCTTTATTTATCGGTTCGTCCCTCTTATGCCTGGCCCCTGTAGAACCCCTTCTCCTGGGTATTCCCTGGCCTGCATTCGCAGGGTTCTCCATCGCTTTTATTCTGTTCCTCTGCCTGCTCCTTCGTATCTTTATGCATAAGAAATAACCTTGGGAACCGCCCTCCTGTCACTTTGCCCCAAAAAACATCCCGGACGGTTCCTTCTGTTCCCTCTAATCAGTTGCCGGTTCAGTTGCCGATAAGGAAATCCAGGATATCCCATCCATCGGAATTCTGTGACTTATACAGCTCTGTAAAACCACACTGCCGGCAGCTGATCGTAACAAATTTCTTATTCTGCACATCGAATATTTTCGCAAAATTTCCCCCCGTTGCCTGAAACTGATCGCTTTCATATTGCTGGCAGCCGCATTTGGGGCATATGTATTGTCTTTTTTCCATTTTTATACCTCTTCATTTTAATTATAGGTAACTGTTCCATATTTTGACAGTTACAAGTATAGTACCTTATAATTATAAGTTGCACCTCCTTTATTATAGCAGATACGGTTCAAAATGAATCTTAAATTATTCTTATTTTTCCCTAAAAACGTGTATTTTTTTTATGTTTTCCTTTATAATTTTACCATGGAAAAAATCAGATAAGCATTTGTTAAACCGTTCAGGAGAAAGGAGATTTTTATGTCAGTATTTGGTGTTCTGTTTATGATTCTTTTTTATTTAGTGATTGCTTCTATCATAGGGGGATTTTTATTTTTTATTATAAAAACCGCCGTAAAAGAGGGTGTCCTTGATGCATTAGAGGAATGGTATCACGGAAAAAATAATAAATAACTTTTCTTACCAGTCTGCCTCTTTCATAAAATTTCTTTTTTCCTGTCAACACTTCCGCTCCCCCATTCGTTCTATATAGGAAAGCATAAATAAGCAAACCTTTACGAAAGGAGGAATTCCTATAAATCCCGAATTATACTATGAATATTATCTTTTTGCTTCTGCCAGGCAAATCGAGAAAAACAGAAGGAAGCTGGAATTAATTTCAGCAGGGAAAAACAAAAAAAACCGCCTTAAGCGGCTGCAATCCCTGTTTAACCCACGTAAGCTTATTCCAAAAAAATGCCGTATTTTCCCGATATCTGGTACAATGAAACTATCATCACAAAAACAGAAGGCGGTCAGGAGAATCTTATGATAACGCAGATTTATCAGCTGTTTTTTCAGGAGCTGGTCCGCTATGTTACCAATATGACCTGTGATAAAAGCGCAGCGGAAGATATTGTACAGGAAACCTTTCTTCGCGCTCTGGAACATGCGGAAACACTGAATGTTATGGATAAACACCAATGCCGTGCATGGCTGTATAAAACAGCCCGTAATCTTTTTATTGATAAAGTAAGAAGGGAAGCGGCTTGCCCGGAAACAGAAGAAAAAACAGAAACACGGGACGATTTATCCCGGATTGAGGTGCGGCAGCTGTGTGAGAAACTGCCGGAAGAAGAACGGATATTATTCATAAAAAGGTATTTTGAGGGCTTTGATTCGACACAGCTGTCCGCCATGTACCATATTCCTTCTTCAACCGTACGTTCCCGCCTTGCAAGCGCCAGACGAAAGCTGCGCCTGAATTATCCCGAACTGGAAAACAAAAAATAAAAGAGAGGTGCCCCTATGGAAACAACAAAAAAATTATCTGTTAATACCGCTGTCTGTGATATGACGGAAATAACGGAAGAAAGACTGTCTCAATATGCTGAAATCAATATCAATGCAGCGGCGGTTATCCAGTCTGAAAAATCCGCCCTGCTCTCTGCAAAATATCCGGTTAGCATGAATACTGCCTGTGTCCTCAAAGTACCGGATGGAACAGAATTAGTGCTCAAAAACGGCTCTGTGGAAATCGGAGAAAAAGACATGGCTTCAGAACATACCATTTTGTTTGTATCCGGCGAGCTTTTTATCCATCCCGCTGCCGGTAATGCCGTTGACAGTTATGAAAAAATAGTTGTAAACGGAAGTCTCCTCTATCCGGAAGGCCTTGCCGCTTCCCTGTCCAAAATACAGGTGAACGGCAAACAGAAAAGCTATCCTGATAACGCCGTCTGCCTGCTGAAAGACATTGTTATTGATAAATTTTTTATCCTCCGTGCCCGCCCGAATACCCCTTATTTCATAACCGGAACGGTAAGTATCCTGGATCCTGATTCGGATATCCGCACATTGCTGGAAAAACAGGTCACGCTCCTTTGCTCAAATGCTGCGATAACAGAAAACTTATTCGTACCCAGCCTTCCCTTATTTCCTGATCATACTGAAATTGAGATCATTCCTGACGGCTGCTGTATCCTGCCGGATACTATAACGATTAATCCCGGTACTATCCGGATGTTTGGGAAAAAACTTTATAAAAGAGGAAATCTTACATTAACCAGGGAAACGATAGGAGTGCTGACTGAACTGGAATATCTGAAGGTAACAGGCACCCTGTACATTCCTGAAAAATGTATTCCGGAAATATCTGATCTTCCTGTGGAATACGGCAATCTTTTTGCAAGCAAAGGCACACTTATAACAGATCAAAGCATAATGCATATCGACAGACAGTTGCTGGAACAGGAAACAGATGGTCTGCACGTAATTGACTGCGCTGTGGCTGAAATTGCCGATGATGTGACTCCTGAACTCCTCCGGGATCGTCTTAAGCTGGAAGACATTGCGGTTGTCAGATGTTCGCCTGCACTTAAAAATGCGGTACGCCTCGTATCCGGGGATATTGCGGTGTTTGAAGATCGTAAGGAGGAACCGGAGGCAGACGGGGATAATACCACGTATGTTAATGCCGCAAGTTATAAATTCTGATAATATATCCATATAATCAAACATCCCGCGCAAATAAAAAGGAGGCCGGCCCATATATAGGTATTTACCTGTGTATGGCAATGGGCCTCCTCTTTTATTTTTCCGTCCTATCCTTTTTACTCTACCCTGTAAATATCCACATAAGCCTTCCCGCTGACATCCACCGTCACATTACCTGACTTTCTGTCCGTCTCAATCTCAAACACAGCAAAAACCAGCCCGTTTTCCGCAGAAACCTCCACGATTTCCCCGTCCGCAATGATAGAAAAATCGTTCAGGTTCTTTCCAATTTGTATGGTATCCTTTCCCACATTTATTTTTCCGCAGGAGGGAACATAGGATATGGACGTCCCGTAAAAATTGGCTGAAAAATCACAGGGATTCTGCATGTGAATGGATAATTCAATAACAGCGGCCTTCTGCATCATGTAGAAAACCTTTCCTTCTCCCTGGGAAGCGGAAACACTTATCCTGGCATTCCGGAACTCCTTAACCGGATTCTGTCTCAGCCGTAATCCTTCCGTTGTCCGGGCAAGCGTAAGCATCCTGGGGATCCCCATCACTCCGGTATATAGTTTTCCTTTATTTTGGGTTCTCAGCCAGGGGATAGTAATGACATCCTCCGTTCCCCAGAAGGTCTGTGCCGCATAAGGAAGTTTTGTACGATAAGCTTCCTGTTTTACTCCGTCTGTTTTAAATTCATAGCCGTCAAAATCGCCCAAAAAATAATAGCCGTCCGCACACCAGAATACCCACTTTTCTCCGCCGCCTTCGATTGGTATCCTGCGCAGATCCGGACATTCCCAGGAATCCTTCAGTGTCAGAACCTGACTCTTTTTCCAGTTTTTCAGATCCTTGGATCGGAGAATCATAAATTCATTGTCCTTCAGATACAGGACCATAATATAGCCCCTGCTCTCTTCATGCCAATAGACTTTGGGATCCCGGTTCTCCCCGGAGATATGTTTTACCACACTTCCTTCCATCTTAGTGAGGGTTTTGCCTTGATTTGTGCTGTAGGCAATTCTCTGGTTGAAGGTTTTCCCAAGGCTCCATTTGGATTTATTGCCGGCACAGGTATAGAAATAGATGCAGGCATCTCTGGGGAGTCCCAGCAGTCCCTGTTCATTTACAATACCGCTGCCGGAATACATGACGCCGTCGCCGTCCGGATACAGTGCCGTTTCCTTCTGCTCCCAATGGAGCAGATCCTTGCTTACCGCATGCCCCCAGCACATGTTTTCCCAACGTGTATCAAAGGGATTATATTGGAAGTACAAATGATAGATCCCATCCTTATACAGCAGGCCGTTGGGATCATTCATCCAGCCCGTCCGGGGCGTAAAATGAAGAAGCGGATGGGCCTGGAGATTTTCAGGCACCGTATCTGAAAGGGATAAGGCATCCAGAAAGGAACCGGAAATCCCTCCTTCTATCAATAACACGTTTCCTATGTATTTTTCCACATCGATGGGTGCAAAGTAATGAAATCCGTAATAGCCTTCTTCCTTTTCATGCACGGGGATATTAAATTCATATATCTTTTCCCCCTGACAAGACAGCGTGACTGTCTTAAGTTCCTGCTGCGCACATATGGGTATCAAAAGATACCTCTTATCAATTGTGATATACCTTTTCATTACATGCCTCCTTCTTAAAACACCCGGTTTTACAACATATTCTAAAAAAAGTATATCACATTGGGCTTGCGTATACCATGCTTACTGTAAGCATGATTACAGATTATACACCCTACTTATATATAAGAGTAAGAAAATCAAGAATCCAATCGGGCACCTTAGGATTATAGGTGAGAAGAAAGCTCTTTACTGCTTCCCTGGGGGTACCTTCCTCCATAAAAGTCATATTCCATCCCCACATTTTTTCTCCTGGCCTGGCCACAGCTGTTTTGCCGGCCGCCGATATTCCTGTTGCAATTTCTTTACCGGCTGCCGCCACCCCTGTAGCATATATCCCCAGGCTGGATACCCCTCCTGCAACAATCCCGATGGCTGCCACCCCCACAGCCAGCGCGCCGATTGACACCACTCCCAGAGAAACCAACAGACCGACGGAAAGGATGCCGATACTCAAGATTCCTACAGAAAAAATACCGGCGCTTATTACACCGATGGCAGTATTTCCTATTGCAATAATTCCTTTTGCAGCATCCTTCATCCGGATTCTCCCGGCATTCCGGGTGAATTTAATATGAAGCAGGGGAATTCCGGCTATATTCGTCATACTTTTATATTCAAAACCTTTCCTGTAGCCGATAAATTCCTTAACTTCATTGATAGACTGCCTGATGTCCTCCGTTTCTCCGGCAGGCTCCCTCTTTGCTGCTTCCCTTTCCTCACAGCTGTCAATTAGAAGATAATCCAGGGTCACCTGAAATAATTGGGAAATAGCTATCAGCTTGCTTATTTCCGGCATTGTCTTATCCGCTTCCCATTTACTTACCGACTGTCTTGATACCTCCAGATATTCAGCCAGCTGCTCCTGGGAATACCCTTTTTCCCTGCGCAGCTGAATCAGTTTATCACAAAATTTCTTCATTTACTCTCCTGTCTGCCGCAGCTGCGGCATTGTTTTATAGGTTTATTTTTTCATATAACCTGCTGTATTACAAGAAATCTGTGTATTGCAATTTGTCACCCACAGGTTGCATCCCTGTAAAACAGGGGGTTCATGGGATCGTAAAGTAAAAAAACTCCCGCATTTTGTCCCGGGCCGGAATATCCGGACAGGGACAAAAATACGGGAAGGTTTCCTGTTTTCTTAGTTTTCTTTTTGCGCTGAGACGATAAACATCATGGGGCGGCGCATTTCATCTTTCATGCCGGGAACACTTTCCAGCATTCCAGCCGGAGGCTGCGGTTCCTCCACATCCACAAGCCGGAATCCTTTTTTCAGCAGAGAAGAAATATATGTGGTGAAAGTCCTGTGATATTTGGTGACCTGTTCTCCCAGAAATACCGCATTTCTTTTTCCTTCATAGTAGTAATTATCTACGGGAAAATGAAGGATTTTTCCGTTTTCATCGTAATACCAGTCCTGGCTTCCTTCGGAAGTAAAAACCGGATGCTCTGCGGAAAAAACAAGATATCCACCGGGCTTAAGAATTTTATGGATCTTATCCACAACTTCACCATAATCTGCAAGGTAATGAAAAGCCAGGGAACTTACTACAATATCAAAAGATGCTTCGTCCATATCGATGTCCTCAATGGGACTGCAGATATAAACGATATTCCCCTTATTATGGGATTTCCGGGCTTCTTCCAGCATCTTTTCCGAAATATCCACCCCGATTACCTTCACCGCCCCATGCTGGGCGGCATATTCGCAGTGCCATCCATAGCCGCATCCAAGATCCAGAACTGTCTTGCCTTCAAAATCCGGAAGCATTTTTTTCAGGGTGTTCCATTCCCCGGCACCGTCCAGCCCTTTTTGGGAACGCTCCATCTGCCTGTATTTTTCAAAAAAGAGAGGATCGTCATATTTATTTTCTTTCATCCTATTCCCCCATCTTATCCTGCCACTCGTTTTCCCTGAATCCGGTCAGAATAAAATCATCGGCAATCATCAAAGGACGCTTAACCAACATGCCGTCTGTTGCAAGCAGCTTAATCTGATCCTCTTCACTCATATTTTTTAATTTATCTTTTAATCCCAGTTGTTTATATTTTAATCCGCTGGTATTAAAGAATTTCTTAAGAGGAAGGCCGCTTCTGCGGTACCATTCGGTCAGTTCCTCCTCCGTTGGATTTTTCTCCACTATATGCCTGTCCTCATAATTAATTTTTTTCCCGTCCAGCCATTTTTTCGCTTTCTGGCAGGTAGAACATTTCGGGTATTCTATAAACAGCATTCTATATTCTCCTCCTACAATTGCGGCACAATGGTATCCATACAGCAGTTCATCATTTCTTCCGCATCCCGTGACTCCGCATTTATGGCAATCACTGCATTTTTCTCAGGAAGCACGATGGCCAGCTGTCCGTATTTTCCGTCCGCCCGATATGAATGATAAGGTCCGCGCCAGAAAAGATAACCATAACCTTCTTTGCCGTTATCAACCTGCTTCACCGACGCTTCTTTGATATAGGCGGAAGGGACTAACTGCCTGCCCTCCCAGTTTCCCTCCTGAAGCAGAAGCTGGCCGAATTTCATCAGCTCTGTCATGCATAAAAACAGGCCGCCGGCTCCAAAGGTATATCCAAGGGGATCCGTTTCCCAGACAGGCCTTCGGATTCCCATAGGCTCAAAAAGCCGGGGCATGAGATAATGAACAAGATCACAGCCGGCCCTTCTCTGTACCAGGATACCGGCAAGATAAGGTCCCGCATTGTTATACAGGAAATGGGTATCCGGCTCCTGTGTAAAAGGGCGGGACAAGGTAAAACGTACCCAATCCTTTTCTTCCATGAGCGGCCGCTGTTCTCCCATCAGATAAACCGAATCCTGTCCCAGGCACATGGTAAGCAGATCCCTTACTGTTGCCAGGCATAAAAAAGAAGAAGGATTATCCGGCATTTCTTCCTCAAATGCTTCACACAGCTTTTCATCCAGGGAAAGAAGCCCTTCCTTACAGGCCATTCCCACCGCAATACTGGTAAAACTTTTGCTGGCAGAATACTGGTTCCGCCTGATTTCTCCATCCCAGTCTTTTTTTAAAAGGATTTTTCCGTCCTTCATTACCCCAAGATTCAGTATACGCATTTCTTCTGCCTTTTGCTGGATTTTATCGATGTCCATCTTTATTTCCCTCCTGATCCCAATATTGTACCTGCCGCTTCAGTCACATACCGTCAAACAAACTCAACTGTGTACACTCGTACCCTCTTTTATAAGCCCTGATAATACTTTTCATCTCATAAAGGATTCCGTATTTTTCACATTCTGTCTGAAAAACCTTCCACAGTTTCGCCGCCCTGGGACTGGTGCATTGATAACGGGTACCATACCTTTTCTCATACTGCTGCACATAGTCTTTGCCGGGGAAAAGCTCCCTGAGCCTGTTATAATACCAGTTCCTCTGCTTATCCCTCATAGTCATTCCAAACGCGGCATAAATAAATCGTGCACCTGCTTCGTGTGCCATTTTAACGATTGCCTTAATATTATCCTCATTGTCCTCCAGGAAAGGCAGCACAGGCATCAGCAGGATTCCCGTAAAAATACCTGCTTCCCTAAGCCGGCTAACCGTTTCAAAACGTACGGAAGAGGGACAGACACGGGGTTCCACCAGAGAAGAAAGGGAATCCTCCGCAGAGGTAATCGTGATCTTGCACAGAACAGGGGAATGCTCTTTGATTTCTGACAGAATATCCATATCCCTCACTATCAGATCACTTTTTGTTGCTATTGCGGCGCCAAACCCAAAGGCATCCACTAACTCCAGGGCATGCCTGGTCAGTTCTTCTTCTTTTTCATAAGGGTTATAGGGATCACTCATGGCACCGGTTCCCACCACTCCGGTTTTTACCTTGCGCCGCAGATCATCCCGGATGATCCGAAGGGCATCCTCTTTGGCCCTCACCTTATCAAAATCCGTAATTCCATAGCAGTCGGAACGGCTGTCGCAGTAAATACAGCCGTGACAGCAGCCTCTGTATATATTCATATTATAATCAATTCCAAACCACCCGGAGGATTTTGTCTTTGTTACAATCGTTTTCGCCGGTACATATTCCAATTATGCCACTCCCACATACTGCATACAGTAACCTACGGCCTCCTCCAGTAAACGTACGCTCACCGAACCGTTTTCACCCGCAGCCACAAAGCCAAATGCCAGTAAAGCTGCAAATAACACTAATACACTGCCGCAAAGCAGTGCCTTCCTGTTTTCCATAAATTGTCTCCTCATAATATCCTTTCAATAGGATTCTCCTCAATATATACTTTATAATCTTTTTTTTATGATTTGTCTATTGTTTTTTGCAAAAACGGATTACAATTCGCGGTTGTATGGAATCTTTCCCAGACACAGCGCAGCCGTGAGTTGTAACAGAAACGGAAAAGGAGAGGACGGATAGTTTACCGCCCTCTCAATGCATTATTCTTCTCTCAGCATTTCCACTACGCTTTCTTTATCGGTAATCCGTATGGTTATATAAGGGACTAAGATTCCCAGGATAACCATAAAAGGAAGTACTATAAGCATAGGCCAAAGGATAAACCGGTAGGTTGTAAACCAAAACATGACGAAATTTCCCATTACCACCAGAGAAAAGATGCTTCCGGCGGTCAAGCTGAAAAATACAACCCCTGCTGCATAATAGCCGCCTTCCATACAGACCATTTTCTGGATTTGCTTCTCTGTCATACCGATTGCCTTGAGTGTGGCAAATTCCTTTTTTCTTGTAATTATGCTTGTAATGCAGGCATTCACAAAGTTCAAAACCCCTATAATTCCGATAATCAGAGATAGAACGCCTCCCACCAGGGTAAATGTTCCTTTCAGACTCTGGAACTCATCCAGGTATCTGGTTTTTGATTCATAGGACATCATCGGTTCCTGGTTTTCCGTATAAGAGGCAAGAAACTGTTCCATTTCCCCTTCTTTTTCATCCAGGCACTGGAACACATATGTCATTACGCTGTCCATATCCCCGCCCAGTTTTTCATAGCCTTCTTTACTGGTATAAAATACATAATCCACGCTGGAATATCTTACACTGTTGGTATAATACTTGATCTTTATCTGGGCAATCACTTCCACTTCTTTTTCCAGTCCGCTGCTGTTATGGATAGTTACTTTATCCCCTATGGAATATTTCACATACTTTTCATATACCTCCCCATAATCATCCGTTTCCAGCCCTTCTATAATATAATTTCCGGTATCCAGCTTTTCCTTTAAAACTGCCGGATCCTTTTCACCTGCCACAATTTCCATCCTGGCAAGGGGAAGTTCCTCCAGTCCATACAGATTCGCTCTCGGATACATGTTCTCATCAACGTTGATCCATTCTCCCTCTGCATTCATAGCCGCCCCGTACTCATTCAGATGAATCGGATTCGGCTCCGGCATCTTCACGGATACTCCCGGATAAAAAAGGATACGTCCGCCTTCCTCAAATCCCGGTCCTTCTTTAATAGCCTGGATCAGGCTTTCAGAAATCCTTTCATCGCTGCTCCTGTAGTCACTGTTAAAATACAGGGCATGGGCCGCCAGAAAATCCGTATCCACAAAGGTGGACAGATATTTATTCAGATCAAAGCTTTCCGCTAAAGTTACCACGCTGTTCATCAAAATCACACTCAGGGAAAGGGATATGATAACTAATATGGTCCTTTTCCTGTTTCTTCCCAGATTTGACAGTGCCATTTTAAATAATTTACCGCCGTCAGTGGATTTTTTATTCTTTTTGCGGATTTCAGCCGAAGTGTCCGTATATTTCACCGCTTCCACCGGAGAAATAGCCGCCGCCATCCTTCCGGGTTTTCTGGTACTGATAGCCACCGTAAAGAGGGAAAACAGAGCCGCCCCCACAAAGATAAGGGGATTCAGGGAAATGCTTATCTCTCCGTCGCTGTAATTACTGACTTCCATAATAAAGGGAACAATTGCTTTTCCTATTAAAAATCCCACTACCAGGCCTATCGGTATGCCATAAAGGGACAGACGCATCCCCTGTCTGCGTATGATTTTTTTAATCTGTTTTCCTGTGGTCCCGATTGTTTTCAATAATCCATAGAACCGGATATCCCGTATTACGGATATCTGGAAAATATTATAAATTATCAAATATCCGGTAAGGATAATCAACCCCAGTGCCGCCGCCACTGTCATTATGGTAAGCGGATCCGCCCCCATGCTGTTGCTCAGATATGCCCAGTTTACATTGGCGGATATAAAATTATCATCCTTATCATTCAGGGAATATCCCAAATCCTCCACCAAGGTCTGCATTTTCTGTTTCATCCCATATGAATTGGTAAACATGAGATCATACATAACAGATCCGGTCATACTATAATCCTGCACATTGGCAGCATCATGAGTATAGGCAAGTTCATCCGCATATTTTAACGTATATGCCTTGGAACAGATGGCAAATCCTACATTCATGGAAGGGTTTACAGGCTCCCAGTAGCCGGAAAGAACAAATTCCCGCTCTACCTGTTGTCCCTTGACCGTAAGAAGAAGAGTCAGTTTTTCCCCGATTCTGGCCGGTACCCCCAGCAGGTCCAGAGATGGAACATCCATTATAATCTCATTTTCCGCCTGTGGGATACTTCCTTCCTTCAGAGATATAAAACTCAGCTCCATGCAAGTCTCATCTTCGTAATACATTTCCACACGGCGTTTCAGGAATTCCGGGTTGTCTACACTGTCCGCCGTTATTAACCGATATCCTGTTTCTTTTACCAGAGGATGGGATTTGACTCCTTCATAGATGGAGGGCGATGCAAATTTTATAGTTGCATGGCACTTTCCTCCGGCCTGCAGCATCGTGTTATACTGAAAGGATTCCACCGCTCCGCTGCCTATGGTAAACAATGCGGTAAATAAAATAGTGGTAAGGGCAATGGCAATTACCGCAATAATATTCCGTGTTTTATTCGCCTGGAAGGTTTTATCGGCAAGGCGGGTAATACATTTCTGATTTTTTACCTTAAGCATCTGCCTCACACCCCTTCCGGCTCTGAATCATCCCATCTTCTATTCTTACAATACGGTCAGCCAGCTGGGCCAGATCCGGATTATGGGTTATCATCACGATGGTCTGACCGAATTTTTCACCGGTTACCTTTAAAAGGCCGAGAACATCCTGGCTCGTTCGGGAATCCAGGTTTCCTGTAGGTTCATCTGCCAGTACAATAGCCGGTTTCGCTGCAAGTGCCCTTGCTATAGCCACTCTCTGCTGTTGTCCGCCCGACAGCTGGCCGGGGAGATTCTGGAGTTTTTCCCGGATCCCAAGAGTTTCTATTAATTCCTCCACATAGCCCTTATCTACTTTGTTTCCGTCCAGTTCAATAGGAAGGACTATATTTTCATATACATTGAGTACAGGTACCAGATTATAGCTCTGGAATACAAACCCTATTTTCCTGCGTCTGAAAATAGTAAGCGCTTCATCCTTCAGGCTGAAAATATCCTTTCCGTCCACAATTACCTTGCCTGCTGTGGGACGATCCAGCCCTCCCAGCATATGGAGAAGGGTCGATTTCCCGCTCCCGGAGGTTCCTACAATAGAAACGAATTCACCCTCTTCCACCGAGAAATTAACGCCATTTAAGGCATATACCTCATTTTCTTTGTTTCCATAAATTTTCTTAAGATCTTCTGTTATAAGAATTTTCATAATTACTTTCCTTTCCTGCCTGTTTTCTTATCTGAGATAACTATAACAAATGAATCTTTCCATGTTCTTTCCATGAAAAAAAGAATCGTGACAGTTTTGAAAGAATTGGACACAATTCTTAAAAGAAACAGAAAATCTTTAACAGAAACTTAAATCTATCTGTTAAGAAAAGCCCGCCTATATCCCTCATTCTGCTTTCTTCCCGGAACGCTCCGGCAGGAATACGCGGAAACAGGAGCCTTTTCCTTCCTCTGACTGAAGGCTGATATAGCCGCCCTGCTTGGAAATGATCTCCCTGGCCAGATAAAGACCCAGCCCCACCCCCTTTTTATCATTCACCTTTTCGGACCGGTAAAAACGGCTGAATACAGATGCCTGCTCTTCCTCCGCGATTCCGATTCCGGTATCCTTTATCTGTACGGCGGTAAAACTGTGATAGGGTATCACTGTGATCACGATTGAACCGTTTTGATCCGTATATTTCTGTGCATTTTCTATAATATTGGAAATTGCTTCCACCGTCCATTTCAGATCGCAGCATACCTGCACCGTTTCCTGTTCCCGGAATCCGGGATCAAAGAAAATCCTATGATCCCCGCTTTTTTCAAAGATACCCGTCAGATTATCCATGAGGACTGCAATATCCTGGTTTACAGGATGCACCGATACAATCCCGTTTTCCAGCCGGGACATTTTAACCAGATTCTCAATGAGAAAAGCCATTCTGTCATTTTGTTCCTCGATCCGCTTAACCAGCAGTTTTTCTTCTTCCTGAAGATCTTTTTCCTCAAGCAGGCCGGCGTAAAGCCGAATCGTTGTAATGGGTGTTTTGGTCTGATGGGATATGTTGGCGATAAGTTCCTCCACCTTCTCCTTTTCCTCCTCAATGCTTTTTCTTCCGAGAGAACTGGAGGACAGAAACTGGTACATTTTGCTTTCCAGCCGGGAAAGCATAAGTTCATCAAAATTTTTTTCCTGAAAGGTGCCTTCTATGGCACTGTCCAGCATTTGATCCAACAGCGCATACTCCCTGCGTATTTTTATACTTACATAAATCAAAACTCCTGCAAGCACAAGAACCGCGAATATCAAAAAAATAACAGGGATGTTCCAGAATATTCTTCTGCTTACAAGTGCAATCATGACGGCTCCTCCTCATTTATCTGAAAACGGTAACCAATTCCGTAAACTGTCTGAATATATTCCGGTTTTCTGGGATCTGTCTCTAATTTATCCCGCAGTCTTTTGATGGTAACGGAAAGTGCATTTTCATCCACGAATTCTCCGTCGTTTCCCCATATCCTACCGATCAGCGTATCTCTTTCCAGAATCCTGTTTTTATTTTTCATCAGTACCATAAGAAGCTTTTGCTCGGTTCTGCTCAGAATAATTTCCCTGTCCCCCATAAAAAAAGTCTGTTTTTCAAAATCCAAGGTAAACGGTCCTTCCTTCATCACCGAAGCCGCCACCTTTTCGGACTGGCGTCTTTCCCCTCTCCTCAGCGCCGCCATTACCCGCTCCCTTAATACGGCAAGTGAAAAAGGCTTGGTAATATAATCGTCCGCCCCGGCCTGGAATCCTGTCACTTCATGCAGTTCCGTATCCAAAGCTGTCAGGAAAATTACAGGATCCATCCGTCCCTCTTTCCGAAGCCCCCGGCAGATATCCAGACCGCTGCCGTCAGGGAGATTTATATCAAGCAGGATGAGATCAAAGCTATTTTTATCCAGCACCTTTTTCGCATCCTTGACATTATGGCAGCATTGAAATGATAATTCATTCTGACGCAGCACAAGTACTATCCCTTCCGCAAGAGCTTTATCATCCTCAACAAGTAATATATGTTTCATATTCGGCTTCTCCTTGTAAGGAAATAAGCAGACAGCCGCAATGGCTGTCTGCTTATTCCACATGCCCCGGCAGGACAGATATCCTGTTTCTGCCTGATGACTATTCCTCAGTTTCCGTAGGGAAAATTATATTTTCCTCTTCTATTTCTCCGGGAAATCTTTCTTCCTCCGGAATATCCTCCATAGCATCATCCGGGTTTTCAAATTCCTGGCTTCCATCGGAAACTTTTTCTCTTACTTTAGCTATCTGGGCTACTTTTACACCCTTATCCAGGTTAATCATCTTTACGCCGGAAGTGATTCTTCCCAGAATGGAAATATCTTCAACCCTTAATTGGATAATTATCCCTTCTGTGGTAATCATCATGATTTCATGATCATCATTGCACCCCTTAACGCCTACCACATAGCCTGTCTTTTCTGTGATCTTGTAGCATTTAACACCCTTGCCGCCCCTCTTCTGGACACTGAATTCCTCCAGATAGGTACGTTTGCCCATACCGTTTTCGGAAACTATCAACAGGGAATCTCCCTGGCTGTCCAGCTGCATGCCTACAATCTCATCCCCGTCATCCAGGTTCATGCCGATTACACCCATAGACATCCTTCCGGTCGCCCTTACATCCGTTTCCTTGAAGCGGATGCACATGCCGTGTCTTGTCACAAGGAAAAGATCCGTATCCGCATCCGTAATTTTTACTTCGATCAATTCATCATCATCACGGAGATTAATTGCCGCAAGCCCGTTTTTACGCACATTGCTGTATTCCATAACCGGTGTTTTCTTCACGATACCTTTTCTGGTAACCATAAAAAGGTTTTTGTCATCTTCATAATCCTTCACCGGAATAATCGCGGATATCTTTTCTCCCGGATTCAGCTGGAGAAGGTTAATGATAGCGGTACCTCTGGCCGTTCTGCTGGCCTCCGGAATTTCATAGGCCTTCAGCCGGTAAACCCTTCCGTAGTTGGTAAAGAACATCACATAATGGTGGGTGGTGGTCATGAGAAGATCCGCAATGAAATCCTCTTCAATCGTCTGCATGCCCTTAATGCCTTTTCCCCCTCTGTTCTGGGATTTAAAATTATCTATGGTCATACGCTTGATATAACCCAGATTGGTCATGGCAATTACCGTATTATCCCTGGGGATCATATCCTCCATGGAAATATCATATTCGTCATAACCGATACGGCTTCTTCTGTCATCCCCGTATTTCAGGGCGGTAATCTGTATCTCTTCGCGTATTACGCCCAGCAGAAGCTTTTCATCCGCAAGAATTGCCTTTAATTCAGCTATCCTCGCCATAAGCTCCTTGTGCTCATTCTCCAGCTTTTCTCTTTCCAAACCGGTAAGAGCACGCAGCCGCATATCCACGATAGCCTGTGACTGAGGATCCGAAAGTTCAAAGCGTTCCATCAGTTTTTCTTTGGCATCCTGGGTATTCCGGCTGGAACGGATGATACGGATCACTTCGTCGATATGATCCAGGGCGATAAGCAGGCCCTGCAATATATGATCCCGCTCTTGTGCTTTGTTCAGATCGTATTTGGTTCTTCTGGTAACAACGTCCTCCTGATGCTTTAAATAAAGCTTCAGCATTTCCATAAGGTTGAGCACCTTAGGTTCGTTATTTACCAGGGCCAGCATGATGATACCGAAGGTATCCTGCATCTGGGTATGCTTATACAGCAGATTCAGGATCACGTTGGCGTTGGCATCCCTGCGCAGTTCAATGACGATACGGGTGCCTTCCCGGTTGGATTCGTCCCTGAGATCCGTAATACCGTCTATTTTTTTCTCTTTATGAAGCTCCGCGATCTTTTCGATCAGACGGGCCTTGTTCACCATATAAGGCAGTTCCGTTACAATGATCTGGCTCTTTCCGTTGGGCAGTGTCTCGATATCGGTAACGGCGCGGACACGTACCTTTCCCCGGCCGGTGCGGTAGGCTTCCTCACTGCCCCTGGTTCCCAAAATAATACCGCCTGTGGGGAAATCGGGAGCGGTGATAATCTGAAGGACTTCTTCCATATCGGTATCCCGGTTCTCATTCACACGGTTATCAATGATCTTCACCACCGCATTCACCACCTCGCGGAGGTTGTGCGGGGGGATATTAGTCGCCATACCAACGGCGATACCGGAGGTTCCGTTTACAAGCAGGTTCGGATAACGGCTGGGCAGAACGGTGGGTTCCTTCTCGGTTTCATCGAAGTTGGGCACAAAATCTACGGTATCTTTATTGATATCCGCCAGCATTTCCATAGAGATCTTGGAAAGCCTGGCTTCCGTATAACGCATGGCGGCAGCACCGTCACCATCCTCGGAACCGAAGTTTCCGTGACCGTCTACCAGAGGGTATCTGGTGGACCACTCCTGGGCCATATTAACCAAAGCGCCGTAAATGGAGCTGTCTCCGTGGGGATGGTATTTACCCATGGTATCGCCGACGATACGGGCACATTTCCTATGGGGTTTATCCGGGCCGTTATTCAACTCTATCATGGAATAGAGGACTCGCCGCTGAACCGGCTTTAAACCATCTCGGACATCCGGAAGCGCACGGGATGCAATAACGCTCATGGCATAGTCGATGTAGGATTTCTCCATGGTTTCTTTCAAATCGACCTCATGAATTTTGTCAAAAATATTATCTTCCATTGTTTATTGACTCTCCGTTTCTACAGTACCAGTTATCAGATATCCAGATTCTTGGCATATTTGGCATTGTCCTCGATAAACTCACGTCTTGGCTCCACTTTATCGCCCATAAGAGTGGTGAAGGTAAGATCCACTTCCGATTCTGCTTCCTCATCCATATTGACACGCAGCAAAATACGTTTTTCCGGATCCATGGTGGTTTCCCAGAGCTGTTCTGCATCCATTTCTCCCAGACCTTTATAACGCTGGATCTTATTGTTCTGATCCCTTCCCACTTCCGTTAAGATCGCATTCAGTTCTTCATCGCTATAGGCATACCATTCTTTTTTATTTTTTTCCAGCTTATACAGAGGGGGCTGAGCGAGATATACATGTCCCTGCTTAATAAGCTCCGGCATAAAACGGTATATGAAGGTGAGTAAAAGTGTGGCAATATGGGAACCATCCACATCGGCATCGGTCATAATAATAATTTTATGATACCGTAATTTGCTCACGTCAAAATCATCATGGATACCCGTACCGAATGCGGTAATCATGGCTTTGATCTCCGCATTGGCATATACCTTATCCAGCCTTGCCTTTTCCACATTCAGGATCTTTCCTCTCAGGGGAAGGATGGCCTGCGTGGCGCGGCTCCTGGCTTTCTTGGCGGATCCGCCGGCGGAATCTCCCTCAACGATATAAATTTCACAGTTTTTCGGATCTTTATCCGAACAATCCGCCAGCTTTCCGGGCAGGGACATTCCTTCCAGAGCCGTCTTTCTTCTCGTCAGCTCCCTCGCCTTTCTGGCCGCTTCCCTGGCACGCTGGGCCAGGATGGATTTTTCACAAATCGTTTTGGCAATGGACGGATTCTGTTCCAGATAATAGGTAAGCTGCTCGCTGACCACATTGTCCACCGCGCCTCTTGCTTCGGAATTCCCCAGCTTCTGCTTTGTCTGTCCTTCAAACTGGGGATCTTCAATCTTTACGCTGACAATAGCTGTCATTCCTTCCCGGATATCTTCACCGGTAAGGTTGGTCTCACTGTCCTTAAGCAGCTTATTGTTTCTTGCATAATCATTAAAGGTTTTGGTAATGGCATTCCGGAAGCCCACCAGATGGGTTCCGCCTTCCGGCGTATTTATATTATTGACAAAGCTGTAAATGCTTTCCGTATAGGAATCATTATGCTGCATTGCCACTTCCACGTACACGTTGTTCTTGCTGCCCTCAAAATACATAACATTGTCGTAAAGGGCGGATTTGCTCTTGTTCAGATACGTGACGAATTCTTTGATCCCGCCTTCGTAGTGGAAGGTTTTTTCCTGGGGATTTTCCTCTCTCACATCTCTGAGTATAATTCGAAGGCCCCTGGTAAGAAATGCCATCTCACGCAGACGCTGCTTCAGTATATCGAAATCATAAACCGTAGTTTCCTGGAAAATCGCGGAATCCGGCTTAAAGGTTACCTTGGTACCTGTTTTTTCCGGATCGCATTCCCCGACCACCTTCAGCGTATCAATCGTCTTTCCCCGCTCATAACGCTGTCTGTATACCTTGCCTTCCTGGCAGATTTCCACCTCAAGCCAGTCGGAAAGAGCGTTTACTACAGATGCGCCCACACCATGGAGTCCGCCGGATACCTTATATCCCCCGCCGCCGAATTTGCCGCCGGCATGCAGGATGGTAAATACCACTTCCACCGCAGGGATGCCTGCTTTATGGTTGATCCCCACAGGAATACCACGCCCATTATCTATAACCGTAATGGAATTATCCTGATTGATGGTAACATCAATGGTATCACAATGACCCGCAAGAGCCTCATCCACCGCATTGTCTACAATCTCGTAAACCAGATGGTGGAGACCTCTGGCTGATGTGGAACCAATATACATACCAGGTCTTTTGCGGACTGCTTCCAGACCTTCCAGAATCTGAATCTGATCCGCTCCATATTCACTGTGGCTTTCTGTGTTTTCAGTACCCATATATTCCTCCATTTCACTGCTAAAAGGCCAAAATTCAACAAAAAGGACACAAATAGATAGAAAAGCTTATAGAACCCTCAGGCCTATAAGTTTTTCTACCTGTTTGCCTATTCTGTTTTATTATACCATGAATTTTATTTATCCACAATAGACAGAATATCGATTGATCCGTTGGTGATCTTGAACATCCGGTTGATTTCAAACCGGTTATTGATGAATTCATCCAGTCCCGTACAGGTAATTATCGTCTGTATGTTCCCTATGCTGTTCAGCAGATAATTCTGCCTGCTGCTGTCCAGCTCGGATAACACATCATCCAGAAGAAGTACCGGCGTATCTTTTGTCATTTTTTTTACCAGCTCAATTTCCGACAGCTTCAGGGAAAGAGCCGCAGTCCTCTGCTGTCCCTGGGACCCGAACTTCCGGATATCGATCGCATTGGCTATAAAGGCAAAATCATCCCTGTGCGGCCCTGCCGTGGTCTGCTTCAGACGGATATCCCTTTCCTGGCTTCCCTGCAGCTTCCTTTCGAACGCCTCCGGTGCCGTATCCGGTTCATAGGAAATCACAAGATTTTCCTTCCCCCCGGACAGGCTGTCATGAATCCCGCCTATCATTTCGTTCAGCTGATCGACGAAGGCCATACGCCTTTCGATGATCTTCTTTCCGAATTCCACAAGCTGTATATCCCATACATCCAGCGTTCCTTTCAGGGAAGGATTCATATACATATCCTTCAGCAGTCTATTCCGCTGGTTAATAATTTTATTATAGTTGTTCAGATGATGCAGATACATGGGATCGAGCTGACATAATTCCATATCCACGAACCGGCGTCTTTCGGAAGGCCCGTTTTTAATGATACTCAGATCCTCGGGAGAAAAAAAGACAACATTCATAAGCCCCAGAAGCTCTGAGGCCCGTTTGATTTTATTTCCGTCGATTGCTATACCTTTGGTTTTATTTTTCCTCAGGTGCATGTCGATTTTGATTTCATCCCCGTCCTTTTCCAGAACGGTCCGGATATGGGCTTCCTCTTCTTCAAAATTAACGATATCACGATCTTTTGTGCCTCTGTGTGACTTCGTTGTTGCGCACAAATAAATCGCTTCAAGGATATTTGTCTTTCCCTGTGCATTATCGCCGTAAAGAATATTGGTGCCTTTGTCAAAATCCATATCCAGAAACGCATAATTCCGGAAATTTGAAAGCTCCAGCGATTTTATTACCATGAAAATTACCCAATATTGCCTTTACTCGATTTTAAGAGTTTTCCCGTTATATTCTACCAGATCCCCGGGAACCAGCTTTTTCCCTCTCTGGGTTTCTACCTGACCGTTCACCTTCACAAACCCGTCCTGTACCGCATATTTGGCATCCACGCCTGACTCTGTCAGTCCGGCAGCCTTCAGGGCCTGTCCGAGCTTGATATATTCGTCTTTTATTTTAAAGGTTTCCATGTTCTTCCTTCCGCTTATGACACTGTCGTAAAGTTAACCGGCAGGATCAGGTATATATAATTATTCTCTTCATCCCGGATAAAGCAGGGAGCCTTGGGATTCACGAGATAGATGGTTATGGTTTCATCATCGATAACACGAAGGGCATCAATCAGGAATTTGGGGTTAAAGCCTATCATGAGATCTTTTCCCATTTTTTCAATGTCGATTTCTTCATCCATGCTTCCTACTGTGGAATTGATCTTAAGTTCCATGGAATTGTCGGTGATATTGATGATAATGGGTTTCTTATCCCCCTCCTTGATGAGCAGGGTAGCCCTGTCGATACAGTCAAGGAGTTCTTTTTTATGAATAACCACTTTGGTTTCATAATCGCTGGAAAGCATCTGATCGATTTTAAAATATTCCCCTTCTATCAACCTGGATACCACGGTGGTATTCTCAAATTCGAATACAATGTGTTTGTCGGTAAAGAAGATCGTAACATCCTTGTCTGCGTCCCCGCCCAGGATCTTGCTGATTTCGTTCAGCGTTTTTCCGGGTACCACTACCTTTTTGGCAGGATAAGAGTTTTTCAAATGGATCTTGCGGATAGAAATACGGTGTCCGTCAAGGGAGATCACTCTCATTTCTTCCCCGTTGATCTCAAAAAGCTCACCGCTCATGAGTTTATTATTGTCATTATCCGAAATGGAAAAGATCGTCTGACGGATCACTTCCTTCAGGGTATATTGGGAAAGGACAATGGATTCGTTTCTTTCAATCATGGGGAGGTAAGAAAAATCCTCACCTGATTTGCCTATAATATTAAACTTGGCCTTTTCACAGGTTATGGTGGTCTTAAAGTTGCTGTCTGTGGTGATGGTGATATCGTTATCAGGCAGCTTTCTGACGATTTCCAAAAAGATCTTGGCATCCAGGGCAATGATCCCCTTCTCTGCGATTTCTCCTTCTATAATGGTTTCAATACCCAGTTCCATATCGTTGGCCGTGAGCTTGATCTCTCCTCCGGTGGAATCAATAAGGATACATTCCAGGATGGACATTGTGGTTTTATTGGGCACCGCTTTGGATACGACCTGAAGTCCTGTTAACAGATTGCTTTTGGAACAAACTAATTTCATATGTGTATAAACTCCCTTCTGCGAATTCACAATAACGTATCGCCTGCCACACCGCGCGCGATCCTTTTATTAATTAAATAATTTAGTAATATTAATTAGTAGTGGATGTAGATATGTGGATAACCCTTTCCATTATACATTTTGCAAGGAAATTTGAAAATAATAACTTGTTTAAAAGTGCCGGATAAGCTGAGGGTAAGTCTTAAGCTATTCACAATGGACCTTAACCCTGATTTTTTGTTTTGATCCCGGGAAAATGGGGATTCACAGCCTGTCCCCAGCGTACCCACAGCTTGTCAACTTTTTTTTAACAAGGTTATACACATATTTTCTTTTTGATAATTTCAATATTATTCTTAAGTTCTTCATTCGAAGTAAGTTCATCGGTAATTTTGTTAGCCCCATGGATTACCGTGGTATGATCTTTTTTACCGAGAAGCTTCCCTATATTAGCGAGGGAGGTTTCCGTGAGATCCCTGCACAGATACATAACCACCTGGCGGGGGAGGACATATTCGGAATTTCTCTTTTTGGAGGTAATATCTTCCGGGTTTACACCATAATGCTCCGCAACCACGCGGATGATGAGTTCCGGGGTTATTTTGTCAGGCTTGTCCGGATTAATGATGTCTTTGAGGGCGTCTTCCGCCAGTTCCATGGTGATCTCGGGCTGGTTTTCGATTTTGGATTTGGCGATGATGCGGTTGAAGGCCCCTTCCAGCTCCCGGATATTGGATTTAATGTTAGTGGCAATGTACTGGAAAATGGAATCGTCTATCTTTTTATCATAGTTCTCCGCATTTTTACGGAGGATAGCCATTCTGGTTTCATAATCAGGCGGCTGGATATCTGCAATCAGCCCCCATTCGAAACGGGAACGGAACCGTTCGTCCAGGGTTTCCATCTCTTTCGGCGGTTTATCGGAGGACAGTACGATTTGTTTTCCGGCGGCATGCAGCACATTAAAGGTATGGAAAAATTCTTCCTGGGTACTTTCTTTTCCTATTATAAACTGGATATCATCGATCATGAGTACATCAACGGTACGGTACTTGTCCCGCAGCTTGGTCATGGCGGCGGCATTACCGCTTCGGATAGATTCAATTACTTCATTAGTAAAGGATTCGGAAGTAACATAAATCACCTTCATATCCGGATTCTGTTCCAGGACAAAATGGCCGATGGAATGCATAAGGTGGGTTTTACCCAGTCCGGCACCACCATATATATAGAGGGGATTATAAGCGTCCCCCGGTGATTCCGCTACTGCAAGACAGGCGGAATGGGCGAATTTGTTATTGCTTCCGACTACGAAGGTATCAAATTTGTACTTCGGATTCAGGTTAGCATTTTCATAATTAATATTAAAGGTACTGCTGTAGGGGGATTTCAGATCTTCTGAAGAAGACTTGTCCTTCTTAGCGTCCTTTTCCAATATAAAGGAGACTTCATAGTAATGATCCATCATTTCTGTGATGGTCACGCGGAAGAAGTCTTTATATTTGGAAGAAATATAATTAAGGGCATGTGACTGGTTGGATGTGATGAGGATGATAACCACATCATCCTGGACATCAAAAAACTTCAGTGGCTCTATCCACGTGTGATAGGAAACATCGGAGAGATCATATTCCTTTCGGATTGTTTCCTTAATCTCATCCCATCTGGCTTCGATTGCCTGCATTGCTAAACCTCCGTAAACTTACTGAAAATACATCTATCTTATCTTACTCTAAAAAAAAGCAAATATCAAATGTTAATTCTGGGGATAAATTTTTTCCACATAGTGTGAACGGAAGGGGGGAGTAGTTAACATATTTCGGGTTTCCTATGTGCAAATGTGGATAAGTGGAAAAGTGTCATCAACATATAAACATCCAGAAAATATGGGGCTTTGATATTTATTTTTAAATTGAAAATGAAAATTAAGCGGAGTTTATCCACAAGTTATACACAATTTGTGGATAATGTTATGTTAAGTGGAAAGATCCGTTAGCAGCATGTGGATGAAAATTAAGGTGCTAGATGTTGTGGGAAAAATGAAATTTGAATAACTACATGTTGTATTAGTGAAAAACACGATTTTTGCGGGCTTTTTTCAGCGTTTTTTTATTTCGTAAAATGCGCGGTTTTGCTTGACTTGCGGGATTTCTTCCTATATAATCGGTAATGATATTTTCTGACACAACATCAGAAACCCGAGTGAAGGAGGTGCATCGTAAATGAAAATGACATTTCAGCCTAAGAACAGGCAGAGAAATAAAGTTCACGGCTTCAGAGCCAGAATGAGTACTCCGGGAGGAAGAAAGGTACTGGCAGCAAGAAGAGCAAAAGGAAGAAAGAGATTATCCGCATAGGCCGCAGTTTTGTGGCCTTTTTTTCTCTTTCCAGGAAAGATTGGACAGGTAATGAATTTTTCGGAAAGTTTGAAGAAAAACCAGGATTTTCAGTCTGTTTACCGGAATGGCAAAGCGTTTGCCAATCGTTTGTTGGTAATGTATGTGTTGGAAAATAAGTTGGAGACAAACAGGCTTGGAATTTCGGTGAGTAAAAAAGTTGGTAACAGTGTTGTGCGCCATCATGTCACAAGGCTGGTGCGCGAAAGCTACAGGCTGCAGGAAAATATATTTAATAGTGGTTTAGATATAGTAGTCGTGGCCAGAGCGAATGCAGCTTCGGCTTCCTACAGGGAAATCGAGAGTGCGCTATTGCATTTGGGTAAGCTTCATAAAATTATAAGCTGATTCGGATATGAAAAAGATAGTAATTGCGTTAATTAAAGGATATAGGAAGTATATATCACCAATGAAAAGTACAAAATGCCCTTATTTTCCCACCTGCAGCGAGTACGGGTTACAGGCTGTGGAGAAGTACGGGGTAATTAAGGGCGGTTTGCTTGCTTTTTGGAGAATAGTAAGATGTAATCCCTTTTCCAAGGGAGGCTATGATCCGGTACCCTGAACAGGCACCGGTTTAAGGAGGAAATAAGTTTTGCCAGGAATTATTTTGACCAAAAGTGCGACTCCTGTTATCGGGTGGGTTGCTACATTGCTCGGTTATATTATGGAGGGAATATTCTATCTTCTTAATCTGATAGGACTTCCCTACATCGCTCTTGCTATTATTGTTTTTACCATTGTTATTTATATGCTCATGCTTCCTCTGACAATAAAGCAGCAGAAGTTTTCCAAACTGAGCAATAAGATGAATCCGGAGCTTCAGGCTATCCAGAAAAAGTATAATGGTAAAAAAGATAATGATTCCATGATGGCTATGCAGAATGAGACGCAGGCTGTTTATGCCAAATATGGCGTGTCGCCTATGGGCAGCTGTGTGCAGATGCTGATTCAGCTTCCGATAATCTATGCCCTGTATAAGGTAATTTATGCGATACCTGCTTACATCGGACAAGTAAAAGATGTATTCTCGCCCATGGTTGATAATCTGATTGCACAGCCCGGCAGTGCAGAGTTTATTCAGGGATTCAAGAATGCGGCCATGTATATGAAACAGTTTTCCAATGAGCTGTTTGTTGCCGGTGATCCCACCTATGTAAAGAATACTTTTATTGATGTGCTGAATAAGGCGTCCACTCCGGAATGGAACAGCCTTGCGGATAAATTTCCCAATTTAGCCCATGATATCATGGAAACATCCGAGAAGCTGGCATCGTATAATAACCTGTTCGGAATGAACATAGGGGATTCCCCTTCCTACTATTTGTCAGGTGCCATGGAAGCCAAGAATGTGCTTCTCATCATTGCAGCCCTTGCCATTCCCGTATTGGCGGCGGTTACCCAATGGCTGAACGTAAAGCTTATGCCTCAGCCTGAATCAAACGGTGAGCAGAACAGTATGATGTCTTCCATGAAGATGATGAATAATATTATGCCTATTATGTCTGCTGTGTTCTGTTTCTCTCTTCCGGCCGGTGTTGGTTTATACTGGGTTGCCAGTGCGGTGGTTAGAAGTATCCAGCAGGTTCTGGTTAACAAACATATCGATAAGACGGATTTTGACCAGCTTATTGAGAAAAACAAGGACAAGGCCAAGAAAAAGCAGGATAAACGGATAAAACGGATGGAAAAAGCCGGTATTGATCCTAAGACAATTAACCAGTACGCCAGTATGAATACGCGGAATGTACAGAGTACCACACCGAAATCTTCCGGTATTTCCGCGAAAGCTTCGTCTGCCAAGCCGTCCATGACCCAGGAGGAAAAGGATCAGGCAGTCAAACAGGCGACGGACATGTATAATAAGAAAGCTCCGAAGCCGGGCAGTATTGCCGCAAAGGCGAATATGGTGAAGATTTATAATGAAAATAATAATAAAACGGAAAAAGGCAGTTCCGATAAAAAATAAGCAGAACGTACGCTTTACTTGATTGCCGCACCCGGCGGCAGAATGGAGGAAATTATGGAATTCGTTGAATTTACTGCTAAGACAGTGGATGATGCCATTACCGCAGCTTGTCAAAAGTTTCTTGTAACCAGTGATAAGCTGGAGTATGAGGTAATCGAAGAAGGTTCTACCGGTTTCCTGGGATTTAATGCGAAGCCTGCTAAAATAAAGGCAAAGATAAAGGGAAGCATTGAAGATAAGGCAAGAGAATTTCTGGATAATGTGTTTGCCGCAATGAAAATGACCGTTGTTATTGATGTGAAGTATGAGGAAGCGGAAGGTTTTCTGGATGTTGATTTACGCGGTGATGATATGGGCGTTCTGATCGGTAAAAGAGGACAGACACTGGATTCCCTGCAGTATCTTGTATCTCTTGTGGTTAACAAAGAATCCGAAGAGTATATCCGTGTGAAGGTGGATACCGAGAATTACCGTAAGAGAAGAAAAGAAACTCTGGAAAATCTGGCGAAGAACATAGCTTATAAGGTAAAGAGGACCAAACGAAGTGTTTCCCTGGAACCTATGAATCCTTATGAAAGAAGAATTATCCATTCCGCTCTGCAGAATGACAAATATGTTACAACCCACAGTGAAGGGGAGGAACCCTTCCGTCATGTTGTTGTCACCCTGAAAAGATAACAGGCAGTCCGCTGTCTGTGAGGGTTAGAGGTTAAGAGATTTATGAAACAGACTGAAACAATTGCTGCAATTGCAACGGCGCTGTCTGATTCAGGAATAGGAATTGTCCGTATCAGCGGAGAAGAAGCAATTGAAATTGGAAACAGGGTTTATCGATCAAAGAATGGCTGCCATAGTCTTAAAGATTATGGCAGCCATACCATTCATTATGGGTTTGTAATGGATGGGGAGGAAATCCTGGATGAAGTAATGGTTGCTGTAATGAAAGCGCCAAATAGCTATACAAGAGAAGACACCGTTGAGATCAATTGTCATGGCGGTGTATTAATCGTACAGAAAATCCTGGGGGCTGTGGTAAGACAGGGGGCAAGATTAGCTGAACCCGGTGAATTTACGAAGCGGGCTTTTTTGAACGGAAGGATCGATTTGGCTAAAGCGGAAGCGGTTATGGATATCATCCATTCCCGTAATGAGTTTGCATTGAAATCATCCATGCAGCAGCTGAAGGGTTCCGTATCCGACTGTATCCGCCGGATGAGGGAAGAAATTCTGTATGAGATCGCTTTTATTGAATCGGCTCTTGATGATCCGGAGCATATCAGTACAGATGGCTATCCGCAGAAGCTGTCGCGCAAAGTGGAGGAACTGCTTGCGCGCTGTACAAAGCTGATTGATTCTGCGGATAACGGAAAGGTCCTGAAGGAAGGGATCAATACGGTTATTGTCGGAAAGCCTAATGCAGGGAAATCTTCTCTTATGAATTTGTTGGTGGGGGAAGAAAAAGCAATTGTTACGGATGTTGCCGGTACCACCAGGGATATTTTGGAAGAGTCAATCCGCCTGCATGGCATCGGATTGCATATTATCGATACAGCCGGCATCCGTTCTACGGAAGATGTGGTGGAAAAGATAGGTGTGGAGCGCGCAATGAAAATAGCCTCTGATGCAGATCTGATCCTTTATGTGGTGGATTCCTCTGTGGAGCTGGATGAGAGTGACGAAGAGATACTGGACTTGATCCGGGATAAAAAATGTATTGTTCTTCTTAATAAAACGGATCTGCTTTCGGTGGTGGAGGAAGAAGAGCTGCGAAAGAGACTTGGATATACGGATATTTCCGTGATCCGTACGTCTACGAAAGATAATACCGGAATGGAAGAATTCGAAAACACCATTAAAAAAATGTTTTATTCAGGTATTCTCACTATGAATGAAGAAGTCGTCATTACAAACATGCGGCATAAGCAGGCCCTGGAGGAAGCCAGGGAAAGCCTTTTGATGGTAAGGAAGAGCCTGGAGGATGAGATGCCTGAGGATTTTTATTCCATCGATTTAATGAGTGCCTATGCTTCTCTTGGTCTTATTCTTGGAGAAGAGGTGGGAGAGGATCTGGTAAACGAGATTTTCAGTAAGTTCTGTATGGGAAAATAAAATGGAACAAATGTCATTATTTGATGATAACAGAGTGATGTATGATCCCCTGGCCAGCAGGCTGCGCCCATCTGTGCTGGATGAGTTCGTGGGGCAGAAGCATCTGGTTGGGGAGGGGAAGGTTCTGCGTCGCCTGATAGATCAGGATATGGTATCTTCCATGATCTTCTGGGGGCCTCCCGGAGTGGGAAAGACCACTCTTGCCCGCATTATTGCCAGAAGTACGAGGGCTGAATTCATCGATTTCAGTGCGGTTACCAGCGGGATACGTGAAATTAAGGAAGTGATGAACCAGGCTGAAAGTGCCAGGCATATGGGAAGAAAAACGATTGTTTTCGTGGATGAAATCCATCGTTTTAATAAGGCGCAGCAGGATGCCTTCCTTCCTTTTGTGGAAAAGGGAAGTATTATCCTGATTGGGGCAACCACGGAAAATCCGTCTTTTGAGATCAATGCGGCTCTTCTTTCCCGGTGTAAGGTCTTTGTACTGCAGGCACTTTCCGTAGAGGAAGTGGTGCAGTTGGTAAACCATGCCCTGAAGGCGGATAACGGGTTCGGAAACCAGAAAATAGAAATAGAAGAAGATATGATAGAGATGATAGCCCGTTTTGCCAACGGAGACGGGCGGACAGCCCTGAATACGCTGGAAATGGTAATCCTAAACGGGAATTTACAACCGGACGGAACCACTGTCATAACCAGGGAGATCCTGGAGCAGTGCACCAGTAAAAAATCCCTTCTTTATGACAAGAAGGGGGAAGAGCATTATAATTTGATCTCCGCTCTGCATAAATCCATGCGGAATACGGATCCGGATGCCGCCGTATATTGGTTGTCCAGGATGCTGGAGGCCGGGGAGGATCCTTTGTATGTAGCCAGAAGGCTGATCCGCTTTGCCAGCGAGGATGTGGGACTGGCGGACAGCAATGCACTTCTGGTAGCGGTTGCCGCCTATCAGGCTTGTCATTTTAACGGCATGCCGGAGTGCAATGTCAATCTGGCTCATGCGGTGGTATATCTCTCCATGGCTCCTAAATCAAATGCCCTCTATAAAGCTTATGAGGATTGTAAGGAGGATGCGGTTTCCATGCTGGCGGAGCCGGTTCCTCTGCAGATAAGGAATGCTCCCACCAGCCTTATGGAGGAACTGCATTATGGGGAAGGCTATGTGTATGCCCATAATACGGAGGAAAAGGTAACAGCTATGCAGTGCCTTCCGGATTCCCTCCTTCATAAGAGATATTATGTTCCTTCCGGTGAAGGAAAAGAAGCGCAGGTAAAGGATAAGCTTGATCATATCCTTGCATGGAAAAAGGAACACGAAAGTTAGCGTGTTCCTTTGGAAAGCCTTTCAGGAGGGGAAAGAGAAGCCTGCCTTGAAAGCTGTTGATGCAAAGGCCTTTTCGTAATCCCTTAACTCGTACAATTCAATTTCCGGGAGATGGATTTTGTTGTCCGTAAGCAGACGCAGGGCCGGATCAAACGGGCCGCACCGGCTTCCTACGATAGTCAGTTCGTTTACGGCAACCATGCTCATATTCAGGCTGACTGTTCCGGAATACGTGCTTTTCAGCAATATGGTTCCTTTTTTACGGACAAGCTCCATGGCTTGGGGAAGACCGCTTTCCGATCCGGTACATTCCGCAACATATTCATAGCCTTCTTTAACGCCGCAGGTTGTGGTTTTGGCAAAGGGACGGAAAAGCTCCAGTTTTTCCGGATGCCTTCCTATTACAGTCAAATCCACACCGGTAAGAGCCAATACCTGGGCGGTAAGAAGGGCCAGCCTGCCGTCCCCAAGGACGGCAGCATTTTTGTCCGGGGATATGTGTACCTGGGTAAGGATTTCCAGCGCTGCCGCAAGGGGTTCCGTAAAGATAGCCTGCGTGTCAGGGAGTGCATCCGGGACAATATGGAGCAGGGAAGTGTCAATGGTCATATATTCAGCGAAACAACCATCTTTGGAGTCCATGCCTAATACCTTCCGGTTTGAACAATGGGTGGGCTTCCCTGTTCTGCAGTAAATGCAGGTTCCGCAGGAAGCATTCAATTCCCCCACAACCCGTCTTCCGATAAGGGCAGGATCCGGGGAAGAGATTACCTTCCCTACAAACTCATGTCCCATGATTCCACGGAAAGAAGGACGGTATCCTTTTTGGACTTCTTTGTCTGTATTACATACAGCGCTGTAACGTATTTTTATAAGGCTTTCTTTTTCCCCGGGGACGGGTATGGGAAGATCCTCCCGGTATACGGCTTGTGTTCCATTATAATATAACCCTTTCATCGTATCTCCTGTCTGAAATAGTATTGTGAATGTTTTGCATCCAATGTATGGATAGCTATTCTGCCTGCCTGTTTAGAACGGCCCCTGGAAGGAGTCTTGCAGCATCGGCGCCCCACTGAAAAGCCGGGAGGGGAAAGCGGGCATGCAAAATCACAGGGCGGCGGCATAGGGGGCCGTCTGAATTGTTACAATTATAACACTATTTTATCTTATCATTAACTTTACGTGTTTTCTATTATTTTTTTTTGTGGTATGATAAGTCCATGAGTATGCAATTTTGCCGCGGATAAAACCACAAATGACAGAAGTGCAAAATTTGGGGACAGGAGCAGACGGGTATGAAGAAAGAATCAAGTATGGGGTTATTTTTTCTGATGGCTGTAGGTATTGTGGGGCTTGGTTTGTATTATGGGGCTACGGAAGATTACGGCAGCGGTGAAATCCAGCTGTATCATTTTATCTGCTGGGTGATCCTGATTATTGCTTTGCTGCGGGCGCTGGAGCTGGTATGGGAACCGGTGAGGATCCTGTGGGATCAGGCCTGGGGAAAGGTACAGGAAAACAGGAAGGAAGCAGCAGAGAACCCGGTAAACCAGAGTATGCCTGCGCAAGAGGAGCCGGGAGGTGCCGTTCTTTCAGAAGAAGAAATGCAGACCGCTATTATCGTTCCGGAAACCAGCCAGCGAATATATATGGAAAAGGAAGCGGTTCCTGCCGCAGTAACCGTACCCCAGGCTGTCCGGGAAAAAAAGAAGAAGAAAAATAAGAAAAAGAAGAAATAAGGAGTTTGTTTATTATGCCGCAGATCAGAGAAAACTATGATGTTTGTGTGGTGGGAGCCGGGCATGCCGGATGTGAGGCAGCTCTGGCCTGTGCCAGGATGGGATTGGAAACCATAATATTTACCGTCAGTGTGGACAGTATTGCATTGATGCCTTGTAATCCCAATATAGGCGGTTCCTCCAAAGGACATTTGGTTAGAGAAGTAGATGCTCTGGGCGGTGAAATGGGCAGAAATATCGATAAAACTTTTATTCAGTCAAAGATGCTGAATGTGTCAAAAGGCCCTGCGGTACATTCCCTGCGTGCACAGGCGGATAAGGCAGAATATACCTGGCATATGAGGATGGTGCTTGAAAACCAGGATCATCTGACTATAAAACAGGCTGAAGTATGTGAACTGCTGGCGGAGGAAATCCCTGCGGGAGATACCAAAAAGGGCGGGTATCGTAAGAGGATCACCGGTGTAAAGATATTTACCGGTGCTGTTTATGAATGTAAGGCAGTCGTTTTATGTACGGGTACTTACCTGAATTCCCGGTGCCTGTGTGGGGAAGCGATCACTTACACCGGGCCGAATGGCCTGCAGCCGGCTAATCATCTGACAGATTCCCTAAAGGCTTTAGGAATTGAAATGCGCCGTTTTAAAACGGGAACGCCGGCGCGTATGGATAAACGGACAATCGATTTTTCCAGAATGGAGGAGCAGCGGGGAGATGAGAGGGTGATTCCTTTCTCTTTTTCCACGGATCCCGAAAGGATTCAGAAAGAACAGGTTTCCTGCTGGCTGACCTATACCAACGAAGAAACACATGATATTATACGTGCTAATCTGGATCGTTCTCCTATTTATGCGGGTATCATTGAGGGGACAGGTCCCAGATACTGCCCATCAATTGAAGATAAGGTAGTAAAATTTGCCGATAAGAAAAGACATCAGGTTTTTTTGGAGCCTGAAGGAATCCATACCAATGAAATGTATGTGGGGGGGATGTCTTCCTCTTTGCCGGAGGATGTACAGCTTGCAATGTACAGGAGTGTTCCCGGATTGGAACACTGTAAAATTGTCAGAAATGCGTATGCTATTGAATATGATTGTATTAATTCCAGACAATTAGATCCCACACTGGAATTTAAAACTATCAGAGGGCTGTTCAGCGGTGGGCAGTTTAACGGCAGCAGCGGATACGAAGAAGCTGCTGCACAGGGACTGATAGCCGGGATTAATGCTGGTCTGTTTATTCAGGGGAGAGAGCAGATTGTTCTGGATCGTTCACAGGCTTACATCGGTGTTTTAATAGATGATTTGGTAACAAAGGATAATTTTGAACCCTACAGGATGATGACATCACGGGCAGAATACAGGCTTCTTCTTCGGCAGGATAATGCGGATATCCGTTTGCGTGAAATCGGATATCAGACAGGACTGGTGAGTGAAGAAGAATACCGGCATACCCTTCAGAAGCAGGTCCTTATCAGGGAAGAAATGGATCGTTTAAAAAAGACGGTGGTGGGTGCCTCAGCAGATATTCAGAAGTTTTTGCAAGATCAGAAAAGTTCTCCTTTGAAAACCGCTGCCAGCCTATCCGAGCTGTTATGCAGGCCCGAGTTAAATTATGGTATTATAAAAGAAATTGATCCGAAACGGCCTGATTTATCAGAAGATATTATAGAGCAGGTGGAAATTGAATTAAAATATGAAGGTTATATTGCGCGGCAGCTGCGGCAGGTAGAACAGTTTAAAAAAATGGAAAAGAAAAAAATACCGTCCTGGGTAGATTATGAAAAGATACCCAGCCTTCGTTTGGAGGCCAGGCAAAAGCTGATAGCATACAAACCGGTAAATATGGGACAGGCTTCCCGTATATCAGGGGTATCGCCGGCTGATATTTCTGTTCTTCTTATATTTTTAGAGCATCAGGCAAAACAGGAGATAGGATGAAAGATTACAATTTAACACAGTTTAGAAACGATCTTGCACAGCTTCCTGTATCTTTAGATAAAGGACAGGAAGAACAGTTCCTTTTATATTATGAGTTGTTGATTCAATGGAATGAAGTTATGAACCTGACAGCTATTACCGATTTTGATGATGTATTAAAGAAGCATTTTGTAGACAGCTTGTCTCTTATAAGAGCGCTTCCCCGACTTACACAGGATTCTCTGTCTGTTATTGATATAGGGACAGGAGCAGGTTTTCCCGGTATACCTTTAAAAATTGCATTTCCTGATTTGCAGGTAACTTTGCTGGATTCCTTAAATAAAAGGGTAAATTTTTTAAATGAAGTTATTAACAAGCTTGGACTTCGTGGTATTGAAGCTGTTCATGGAAGAGCGGAGGATTTTGCCAAGCCTTTTCGTTTCCGTGAAAAATATGATATATGTGTTTCCAGGGCAGTTGCCAACCTTTCCACATTATCGGAGTATTGCTTACCATTTGTAAAAGTAGGAGGAAAGTTTATTTCTTATAAGTCAGAAAAGGGGGAGGAAGAAACGGCTGCAGCAGAAAAGGCCATCCATTTACTCGGAGGACAAGTACAGACTAAAATTGATTTTTTTCTTCCCGATAGTGATATACACAGAGTATTACTTGTAATTAATAAGAAGGCTGTTACACCTAAGAAATATCCTCGTAAGGCCGGTTTGCCTGCAAAAGAACCTATTGGATAAATTATGTGTAACTATGCATTCAGTTTTACGCATTGAATGCTTTGACTGCAAGAAAGTGATACACGAGTGACAAAAATCATCACAGTAGGAATGCAGGTTAGATTTCAGCAGTGATTGTGAATGGATTGAATTGTTATAAGTAACTCAAACTTCGCAGGAGCAAAATGTCCTTCCGCCCGCTGGCAGAGCAGTGTCCCCGGGACGGA